>NZ_CP062500.1:304103-608206 GCF_014879975.1 Vibrio bathopelagicus
GCTCAAGATATGGATATGAAAGAGCTGTTTGCTCAAGATACAAAGCGTTTCGAGAGCTTTTCTACTCGTTTCGGTTCTGACATCTTAGTGGATTACTCTAAGAACCTTATCGATGCTGAAACTATGCAGCACCTATTTGCTCTTGCGAACGAGACTGAAGTTAAGTCTGCAATTGAAGCTATGTTTGGTGGTGATGCAATCAACAAAACTGAAGGTCGTTCAGTTCTTCACACGGCTCTACGTAACCGTAGCGACAACCCAGTAATGGTTGATGGCAAAGACGTAATGCCTGCTGTTAACGCTGTACTAGCAAAAATGGAACTGTTCACGCACCGCATCGTTTCTGGTGAGTGGAAAGGTTACACAGGTAAAGAGATTACTGATGTAGTTAACATCGGTATCGGCGGTTCGGATCTTGGTCCATACATGGTGACTGAAGCACTAACGCCATACAAAACTCGCCTGAACATGCACTTCGTTTCTAACGTAGATGGCACTCACATTGTTGAGACACTTAAGCCGTTGAACCCAGAAACTACGCTGTTCCTAGTAGCATCTAAAACATTCACCACTCAAGAAACAATGACGAATGCACACTCTGCACGTGATTGGTTCTTGGCTGAAGCGGGTGATTCTGCACACGTTGCTAAACACTTCGCAGCACTATCAACAAACGCAGCTTCAGTAGCTGAGTTTGGTATTGATACTGACAACATGTTTGAATTCTGGGATTGGGTTGGTGGTCGTTACTCACTATGGTCTGCGATCGGCCTTTCTATCTCACTGTCTGTTGGCTTCGATAACTTCGTAGAGCTATTAGATGGCGCTCACGAGATGGATAACCACTTTGCTTCAACTGAGTTTGAAAGCAACATCCCAGTTATCCTTGCGCTTATCGGCATTTGGTACAATAACTTCCACGGCGCTGAATCAGAAGCTATCCTGCCTTACGATCAATACATGCACCGTTTTGCTGCTTACTTCCAGCAAGGTAACATGGAATCGAACGGTAAGTTTGTAGACCGCGAAGGCAACCCGGTAGAGTACCAAACAGGTCCTATCATCTGGGGTGAACCTGGTACAAACGGCCAGCACGCTTTCTACCAACTGATTCACCAAGGCACTAAGCTGATCCCATCAGACTTCATCGCGCCTGCAATCAGCCACAACCCAGCGTCTGATCACCACCAGAAGCTGATGTCTAACTTCTTTGCTCAAACTGAAGCGCTAGCATTTGGTAAGACAAAAGAGACAGTAGAAGCTGAATTTCTAGCGGCGGGTAAAACAGCAGAAGAAGCAGCGGAGCTTGCTCCTTTCAAAGTATTTGAAGGCAACCGTCCAACGAACTCAATTCTTGTTAAGCAAATGACTCCTCGCTCTTTAGGTAACCTAATCGCGATGTACGAGCACAAGATTTTTGTTCAAGGCGTTATCTGGAACATTTTCAGCTTCGACCAATGGGGCGTAGAACTTGGTAAGCAACTAGCAAACCAAATTCTTCCTGAGCTTGCAGATGATGCTCAAGTAACATCTCACGACAGCTCAACTAACGGTCTAATCAACGCATTTAAAGCGCTGAAAGCTTAAGACTGTTTAAGTAACACCAAGTAATAAATGTAAAACGCCAACCTTTCGGTTGGCGTTTTTTATGTCCGTTGATCTTGCGGCAATAAAAAAGGCTGACGCATGCACGTCAGCCTTTTTTATTTTTATTTACTGCGGTTGTCTCTATTCGAAACAGATCTCGATGAAGGCATTACCCCATTGAGATGAGAAAGGCATGATGATGATTGCTCCGTCACACTTGTGACGAATCGTGTGGCCTTTACCTGAAACAACGATCGGTGTTGCCATATCGAAATCAAATCCGCTTTCTGCAAGAATACGTTTTGCGCCGCCAGTCACCATGTTGGTAATTTCACCCACCATATCGGTTACTTCTTCGTTCAAGCCATTCGGTCGCTCACCCAACATGTTTTCCATGATTTCTAGGGCAAGACCTTCATCAAAGGTGATCGACATCGAACCACGAGATTGTGTACCAACCATACCAATCAGGCCGGATACATCACCACGAGCGATTTCATCTTTCTTAACTCTCGGTTTTTGTGGCTTCAACTCTAGGGAAGCCATCGTTTTTAGCACATTCATTAAAGAAGCTAAAAACGGGTTTACAAATTCAGCGCGCATAATGTTCTTCTATAGTCTTATTCTTTCATATCAGAGGAGCAGGCTTGGCATATACCATGAGATTCAATAACGTGATTCGTTAATTGAAAACCGTGCTTCTCCGCGTTGTTAGCGAGTTGAGTGATAAGAGCATCGTCTTGTAGCTCTATTACCGTGCCACATTTATCGCAGATTAATAGCTGCGAAAAGTGTTGGTTTGCATTACATGAACAGCAACATATGAAGCTGTTGGTTGACTCAACTCGATGAATGAAACCTTGTTCCAACAAAAAATCTAAAGCGCGATAAACTGTAGGCGGTTTGGCTTGCGGTTCACTCTGCTTTAATTGCTCTAACAATTCATAGGCACTAGAGGCTTTTTTATTAGAGAGGATGAGCTCAAACACGCGCTTTCGTTGGGGAGTTAGTCTAACTCCTCGTGATGCGCATATCCCTTCAACTTGCTCTATCAATGTGTGGTCCAAATTTTTCACCATTCAATCGGACATCCCTAATCAAACACTATTTCTAGGTTACTTTATTTTGGGAGCCAATGATTTCTATTAAAGTCAGGTACAGAGCGTATTGTGACCCACGACTTTGAATAAGACAAGGTAACTCAAAATGACATTGTGACTCAAGGCATAACTGATTAATGAGGCTGAATTAGAGATCTGGTGAATAGGTTTATAAAAAAGTGTGAGGCAAAGTTCATATAGCACAAACAAGGCATAGCATTTACAATAGCCGACCTTGCTTTTGCTGGGTATTCCAGCATATTTTTTTGACTCGCTACTAGGGTACTTTTGCCATGACACATTCATGTAGGTTGTCCGTCGCTCCAATGCTCGATTGGACTCACTTTTAAGCAATACCAGTAGTTAAAAGCAAGTCATACGTACTATATGCGTACCAACCGAACATTCTCACCTATAAAAATATAGCTCTTGTTACTGATGATTAGAGTAAACCCTAGTCATTTATTCTTGGAAAAAACCTGCAAATTCAATTAAAGAAAAGTGTTCGGTGAGACTAGCTTCGTTCAAAAAACCTTTTGTAAGAGATTCTTGGATTAACGCGCAAGCCACTTCATCAGACATTGAACCTGTTATTTTCGTATTGGAGTAAGCATCGAATGCTTCTGGCTTTTTATGTGTGCTCCAGGGCCCTGCAGCATAGTATAAAATTGCTTCTACACTCTCGTTGTGTTGTTTGGTTAGTTCGAACCTTACTGGTATGCCTTTGATTTTATCAGAGCCAGATGAACCATAGCGACTATTGTAGGGGTTATTATTGTTGTTTTTGAGAGTGCTGTAACGATCGGGGTAGCATCTTTTAAGTAGTGAAAATACAACTAAAACTATGATTCTATATGATTTTTCTTGGCTTTTAGCTATATCAATAACACTTATTACTTTTTGTATTTCTCTGAGAGAACAAGTTCCATGCCATTTAAAAGTAGCATCGATAAAGTCGAGAACTCTAGGGTGTAAATCACTCTCTGTTAGGTAATTTGCTATTGTAGTCTTTATAAATTTTGCTCTATTTGGTGCGGGTAAAGTCGCAGAATTATCAAAAAATCGACTTAGATAGGTAAGTGAGTCAAAATTTGCACCGTATATTGATTTGATTGAGTGTTGCAACTGGTTTGTATCAGTGGCTAAAACGAATATGAAATTTTTAGTATTGAAGAAGTGCTTAACGCACTCAATTATTTCAATTGCATAAGTAGGGCGACACCTATCTAGCTCATCGATTAATACAAACACAGGCCCATTCTTTTCAGAAAACACGTTCACATAATCTTTGTTCAACTGAACTAATGCATCCTTGAACTCTTCAATCCCTTCTACTCGTTTTTTCTGAGTGAGCATTGCTTTCATAGTGTCTTTAAGTGCGTCACTTAAGTTGCTTTCAGGGATATCAAACTCTTCACTAGCACTTGTTAATAAAGAATCTTCGCCATCCATTCCACCTCTATTCTTGATATACCCTAGAAGTAAGCTAGGTAAGGCTGTTTTGACAAAGTGACTGCCTTTGGATAAAAAATTCTCGATTAAATCTTTGTTTTCCGAAATAGGGGAGATTAATTGTTGGTGAAAAGCGTCCATCAACGCCAACATTGGATCTTTCGTAAAATCAGATTTCCATGCATCAAAATAGACGACTGGGTGATTTTCTTTGAGCTCGTTGTACCAACATTGTAGGAATGTAGTTTTACCTGCCCCCCACTCTGCATTTAAATTAAGGACATAACCATTTTCAGCTTTACTTTCTAAAAACTGAGTGAGGTGCTGTGCGTAAGGTTGATTATTAATAATTTCATAGTTTTCAAACTTTTCACTCGGAGAAACAAAATGAATACTCGACATTGGTTATTACATCCTTTGGCCTGACCAAACCACCTCACCGATGATCTCGAAGTCGTTACCCTTAATCTCTTCTTTTCCAAGTTCCCATGCTTCATAAGCACTATTGTCACTGACTACCTTGATTCCGTTTGGTAGAAATTGAAGCCTCTTCACCATCAATCGATTGTCATATCTGAATACGTAAATTCCATCAGTAGAAAAACCATCAACGCGGTTAACCATTACGATGCTCTGATTTTTGAGAGTAGGGATCATGCTGTCGCCACGAACAGGCATTAAGAAAATGTTGTTTGGGTTAAAACCAAGTTCTTGTCTAATGAATCGTTCACTGAAGACCATCGCGCTAGATTCTTCTTCTTTTTCAACAAGCGCACCATGCCCAGCACTTACCTCAATATCGAAGAACTTCAATTCCAAATAGCCTTTTGGAGTCAATGAGCCACTTTTTGCGATCTCGTTCGCTTTTAGAAAAATATCTTCAGGAATTTTTCCTCGCATTCTCCACGTTTGAATGGTTGATGCTGAAACTCCCAAAGCCTTTGATAAATCAGTGTTTTTTGAAGTTTTGGTTAGTTTCTTAAGTTCAGATATCTGCTCGTCCACGATGCTCATTGAATGCTCCAGTGTGCTCAAAGGTGTTGCAATGTATAAATTATGATCCAATAATGTCTCATGACGACATTGAGACATTCTTGAGTTAATTATAGTTGCTCCTAGTTAACTCACCATAATTGCATAGGTGATTTATGAACACAAACTTCGCATTACTCGCTAGATTTGAAAGCCCTACTGTAGAACTTAAACAAGTCAGCCAAGAGTTTTTTGGTATCACTCCCAAGACGGCAGAACAAAGGGCGAAAGCTTGTGACTTCCCCGTTCCTACCTTCAAGTTACGTGATTCTGAGCGCAGCCCATCGTTGATAAAGATAGAAGATCTAGCTGCTTACATTGATGAACGTCATTCAGAGGCCAAGTGTGATTGGCTATCAGTAAACGGGTAAGGGGATTGAGCATGAGTAGTGTAACGACTCCGATTCACAGCGTTAGCGTAGACCTTTCTCATTCGAGTGAAGCCAAAGAGCTTTTAATGATAGTTAAAGGCCGTTTGTCTTGGTTAAGCCCGTCCTCACCTGAGTTTGAATTTTTATCTCCGATTTATAAGCAGTTGGTCGAAGCCGCAACTTTATTGGAAAGCTTGGAGGAATAGATATGCCAACAGAAGAGGGGCTTGAAATTCTTGCAAACCTAAAAGCCAAGCACTTTCCAAATGGCTATAGCTCAAAGCAACGAGGCGGTAAAGATTACCGCTTCAGCTTCAAAGGACAGGCGGAATATAAGCGCGCGCTAAAGCTTCAAGTCATTAGGCTTCGAGAGGTGGTTTCATGAGCCGTAATAGTAAATATGAAGCAGCAAGGAAAGAGGAAGGACTTAAGAAGGTTACGTTATGGGTGCCGCAAGACAGAGAAAGCGAGTTTCACATGTTGGCAAAAGCATGTTGTGAATTTCGTCATTTAACTTTCAACACTCTGCGCGATACCCAATCAGGTAAGTACATTTCTTTAGAGCGTTTATAACCCGTCACTGGTGACACAATGAGTACCTACAAGCGATTTTATCAACCTAACGTAAATCAATCTTTTGGTCAGTTCGTTTCAAATGTTACTGCGCATCTGCCGATGATGTTGCGCCAAGACATCGACCTCAAGATTGGCATTCGTAAAAAACGAGATAACCCTACTGATCGCAACTTATCCGCGTTCGTTAAAGATCGCGTGTCTTACGTTGATAAAGTCGCTCATCACTTTTCAAGCAAGTTTCCTTTTGGTTTTTCCTGTTATGAGCCTAAGCCTTTAGAGCTTACTCATGACATTCTTATGAGTGACGACTTAATCAAAGACTTTGCCGTCAAGCTGACCGTAGCCTTTGCCGATATCATTAACGATATTGCCATTGTCGAAACTGAAAAGCGCATTGATGGCATTTCTGATAGCTCTCTGGACTACTACGAGGCGTTGCATTACGGCTTTGAACAAATCCGTGACGTGATGTTAAAAGCGTTCATTGAGCCGCCTAGCGCTGATACCTGTGATATAGGTAAGAAGCTCACCATTCAAGACGCTGAAACCATTTTAGAGTGCGCTATTCGTCGTTGTATCGATCCGAAATATTTAACGCGCAAACTTAAACGTCTACGTAAGCAATACATTGAGCACGCTCAAGTGACTCTAGGTAATGTCGGTAAGAAACAAGGTCAAACGCATTACGTCTCGCGTCTAACCCTCTCTAACTTCAAGCAGAAGATGCGTGAGTCAGAAGATTTCATGCAAAACATGGTTGTGATTAGTCATGAGACCATGCAGGAGTTCAACCTTGCCGAAGTCGCCTCACGTACAACCGCTAACCTTGAGAACCGACGTGTTGAACTCGTTGTTCGTAGTCGTGGCGATGAAGAGCGAGCCATTGATATGGGCTTCGAAGGTATATTCATTACATGGACACTACCGTCTCAATATCACCGTAATTCTCCCAAGTGGAATGGTTGCACCGTCAAAGAGGCGCATCAAAACCTAATGGATCAGTGGAAGCTTGCCCGTGCTCACTTTGCAAAAATTGATTTACCTTGGTTTGGTCTGCGGGTAGCCGAACCCCACAAAGACGGAACCCCTCACCTCCATGCGTTTGTCTATTGTGCCCCTGAGCATAAAGCGGACTTCATGCGTATTTGCGCGACGATTGCACGAAATGAAGATGCTGACGAACTTCATACCAAGAAGCAGCGTAAAGCTCGTTTTTACGCCAAACCTTGCGATCCCGCCAAAGGGAGCGCAACGGGGTACATCATCAAATACATATCAAAGAACATTAACGGGGCGCACATGCCAGAAGGTGATGCCGGTGATATTGCTGTGTCGGTTAGAGCGTGGGCAAGTGCATGGGGTATCAAACAGTTTTCACAATCGGGTGCTCCTGCGGTGGGGCTGTGGCGACAGCTGAGACGCGCCAGTAAATTGGACGTGGCCATTGATGAGGATTTAGCGAATCTACATGACCATGCAGATAAATCACGTTGGAAAGAATTTACTCAACACATTGGGGATTTGCGTCTTGCTCATGAAGAGCAATTTAATCAGTACGGTGAAACAACCAAACGGGTGATTGGCCTTAAGTGGTTGGGTCATGTGATCGAGACGTGCAGCGAGCGTTTTTCTATTGTGGCGAAGTGCGATGTGGATGCGTGGAAAGATGAGCGAAGCGAATTAACCCAAAGAAGCGGAGCTTCGTCTTGGAGCACTGAAAATAACTGTAACTCTCCCTTAGTTGAACATCTTCAACGCGTGACCGGATGGAGCGTGGAGGGAGTCCAATGTCTAATCTCACCGCTAATGCGGGGGGCAAAAGTTCAAATAGATAAATACACGAATATCAGTTTCAAAAACAATCGTCTGATTGTGTATTAAACCATTGCCAACGATGTGAATCAGGGGCTAAACACTAAACAACGTCGTGAGACAGAGGAATACTATGAACACACTTTCTAAAGAAGAATGCCAAGCAGAACTAAAACGCCTAGATACTATTGATGGATTAGAGAAAGAGCTTGAAATCGCCTTCGATAAAGTCAAAGACCTATCACCAAGTGACCTACTGACGCTTGCACCCAAACTTTTGATGGGAAATGCCAACCCTCTGACTGAGCTTGGCCTTGACCCTCAATTGGTAGACAAAGCAAAGCTTGTCGCTAAAGCCAACCGCATCATTCGTTCAGAACGTAAAAAGCAGCTTCAAAAGCAGATGGGTAATGTGATTGAAGAGGTGCAAACCAATGAGTAAAACACCGAATCCAACGCGGGGTTATGTCTCTTGCCCAGTGTGTAGTCGAGCGTCAACCGTTCACATGGTAGGCGAAGGCAAATTGATTGATACAGGCGAAACCGTCAAGAACGGGCGTAACCTTGGATTGCTTTATTACAAGTGTCCAAGTTGCGGTAATAGTTCAATGAGTAAAACTGTGAGTGATTATTGTAGTGAGCATATGCAAGAGTCGGTTGCCCAGCTGCCAGTGCTAAACGAAGTCGTTGAGCTTGAGCTAACCGAAGATGAGCCAACGGTCATTGAAGCGCAAACCAATACCGATTCAACTGAAATGACTACGGTAGACCAAACGCTCCCAACCGAAGAAATCCAAGACGAAGTGCTACCACCAAAACCAAGCCTTAAACCGCAATTGCTCAAGGTTGGAGCATGTTTGGGTTTGATTCTCGTGTTGCTCTTCACCATTAAGCGTTTATTGGCAACGCCAAAACCAACGCAGGAGGGTAACGCCAATGGATGAATCAACCGTTGAAATGAGTGCTGACAACCTTGCTGAACTTGATATGTACGTTGCGGAGTTGCAATCGAGCACTTCAACCGAAAACCAACCGAGTGGCAGCACTGAACAAGAACCCGAAGTCGATGTTAGTGAAGCATTGGATGCGTTGGTTACAACGGGGTTAGTGGTTGTTGAGCAAGCTGTGTCGATTATGAAAGACATTGATTTTGAGTTTGATGATCGCGCTAAACAAAGCGTTATCAATGCAGCTCGACCTGTTGCCAAACAATACGGTGGCGCATTGCTTGAACATTGTGGTGATTACATGAACTTGATGACGCTCACCTTGGCGATTTTAGGTTTGTGGTGGGCTTCTAAGAAACAAATCACCGCACTAGAAATGCAGAAAGAAGAGGAGGCGAAGCATGTCGCTAATCGTAAATCCGATTAACTCTAACCCCTCTCATGATGCTGAGCACACCGTTTATTTAGGTGGTACGGGTAGCGGAAAAACCAGTGCTGTGAAATTCATGGGGTTGGTACCCAAAAAAGGACAAGTCTTGTTCTTTGACCCGTACCGAAACTACGCAGGACAAAAGTTTCACGGCCAGATGTGCCATGGCTTTGATGACCTTGCCAAGTTTATCAAAGCGGCAGTGCATGGTCGTCGTGTCGGCTGTTCGTTTAAGCTTGCTTATGTCCCGCCCAAAGGAGCGTGCATGTCAGAACTTGAAGCTTTTAGCGCGATTGCTTGGGCGTTGGGGGATGGTCATAAAACTAAGCTGAATGTGGTGATTGAAGAACTCGCAAGTTGCGCGGAAACCTCTGGAAAGCTCGAAGGGAAAACAGGTGAGCTTTTACGTGGCGGTCGTCAGTTTGGTCATGTGGTTCACACCATCTTTCAGCGTGGACAAGAAGTACCAAAAACCGTAACAAATCAATCGTCAGTTTGGTGGTTGGGCGCGGTAAACTCTGGCGTGGATGCGGATTGGGTTGCCAAACAAAAAGGCATTCACTCAAACGAAGTTGCTGATCTTAAAAGTGCCAAGGTTAATAAACGTCTTATCGGCAAGGCGATCGCGGAATACCTAATTGTTCGTGATGGGATTGGCAACATAGAACGTGGTGCTCTGAACTGTGAAAGTGGGAAGCTCCTATCTCGTAATTATCGCTAAATCCTTTGTGATGCCTCTCTCATTTCAACCTATAGGTTAAAAGTTCTACCTATAGGTTGAAACCTCATGACCTTGTTTCGGTTGTCTGATTTGATAATGACTCTTAAAAACTTTCCAACGTTGTGAAACAGGGGAAACCATGAAAGCAAGTCATAAAGCCATGCTAATTACAGTCGTCTTAGTGCTGTTGGCATTGGCGGTAATCAACAATGTAGGCGCGCTCAAGCCTCTCAAAGAGCAAATCAATGGTAATTCGGGGTGGTTTTAAATTATGGAACTACTGAATACACCATTTAACCCACGTCCACTCGATTTAGACCCTGTTGAAGGAGCTAATTGGGGCAACCAAGCAAGCTTACGTTTGGTTAGTGGTCCAACATACCAATCTATTGAACTGGTAACGAACATTACTAACCCTGCTGATATTGAGCGTGTACGTATCACGTTAAACGGCAAGGAAACGTACAACCTAACAGGTCAAGATTTAGTAGACCTTCAGGAGCATCGCAAACAGTTCACACAAGCGGGTCGCTATGTCATCCCATTTGCAGATTTAACGCTTCGCACCAAAGGCGGTGTTCGCACTGGTGAGCTTGTTACCCTGCAAGGTGAAATCTGGTTTGTGTATATCCAGTTAGCTCCAAAATCGGGTGGTACAGCTGCGCCAAGCATCCGTGCACGTTCTCATACTACACAAGCTCAATCACAGCGTGTTTACTTACCGCGTATTTACTCTTTGTCTTGGTTTGCCAGTGCATCGGGTCGTACTCCGTTTGATTTTTCTGAGCGTTCTCCGCTTCTGTCCTTAAAGCGTATTCACTTCAAAGACTCGTCGATTGATCGCGTTCGTGTTCTTCGCGATAGCGTTGAAGAAATCAATGTCAACAAAGCAGACAACGCATTCGACCTCGCTATCTGTGGCTTAGAACAAAATCCAGATTGGTTCAGTCTTGATTTTGTTCGTACTGGTTTTGGTGTGGAAGGTCGCTTGCCGACTAATGCCATGAAGCAGCTTCAATTCGAGCTCGATAAGTCTCAAACGGGCAGCGTGTCTGTGTTGATTGAAGCGATTGAGCAAGTAGGCGTTATCACAGCGAACTAAGGGGGTGGGCTATGTCCTTACCTGACCAACCGAAAGCCACCGCTAGTTCTGGCAGTTGGTTTGACAGCATCCTTGAAGGGGCGGGTGAACTTGTTGGTGGCGCTGTCGATGTGGTGGGCGATTTTGGCGGCAACATGCTTGGAATCAAGATGGATAACGAGCTAGAACGCGCTAAGTCGGCCAGTCCAGACGAGAATCGCGCCAACAATAACGACTATCAGCAACCCAATGGACAGCCCGTTAATACCAATAGCGGTGTTCAATGGCAGACCATCGCCATTGTTGTGGTGTTGTTGCTTGTAGTGTTAGGCGGATTGGCGTTCGCGCTCAAAGGGGGCAAGTAATGCCAATTCTCTATCTCGGTGTGGCGGGCTTAACTCTTGGGTTTTTGACCGCCAAGGAAATCAACAAATCTGCGTGGATCATTGTGGTGATACTCGCGCTGATTATTTGGCTGAAAATGGGGTGATATGTTTGGAGCAATGACCAGTTTAACGGGCGGTGGTGGTTTAACGGGCGGTAGCGCTGGACCGTCTACAGCCACAAGTAGTAACCAGTCGGGGCAATCCATTGGTGGCATCAACATGGGTGGTGGGGTGAGTCCTTGGCTCATTCTTGCTATCGCGGTGTTGGTCATCGTAGCCCTAAAGGTACTCAAATGATCAAAGTGGTAACGCATTCAAAAAGTACACAAGAGCGATTGCGAGATGCTTTTCGCGCTTGTCCTGATGACTTCGAGTTAATGGAGCAAGCTATAAGCGATGGCCTTGTCAGTATCTACCTGATTCAAGGTGATGACTATGACCTTGCTGTTGCAGGTGAGGTACTTGGCAATAGCTATTTTGTGTGGGCGGTACAGGGAACTGGCGCAGTGAAAGCGACCCGTGAACTGGCAGCTTATGTCAAAAGCAGCGGTTTGAAAGCGATTACCACGAAAACGTATTTTCCTTTGGTGGCGCGCTTATTAAAGCGGCTTGGCAAAGTCTCAAGCATTGAGCGAGATAGCCACCAATTATTACGATGGGAGGTGTAGTGCATGGGTGGTAAATCCAGTTCAAGCAATAGCACCAGTACAAAGAATACCAGTAGTCAAAATGCTATTAGCGGTGACAACCTCGGTGTTGCTCTTAGTGGTATTGAAGGGTCAACGATTAATGCTACGTCTACCGATTATGGCAGTGTGGCTAAATCGTTTGATTTTGCAGGTGACGCGCTCGATGAATCATTAGCGCTCGCCAATGGTGCGCTCAAAGAATACAGCTCAAGTAATAGCGAAAACCTTCAAATGATAGCAGGGCTTGCGGGTAATCAAGCGGCTCAAAATACACAGAACCTCGACAAGCTAACTGAGCTTGCCAAGTTCAAACAAGACAACGGACAAAGCGCTCTCAATAAACAGCAATTAGTTCTTATGGCCGTGATTGTATTTGTGTTTGGTTTTGTTCTGTTTAAGGCGGTAAAAAAATGAACATCACTCTAATAAAAGGGCAAGTCGTTCCCTTAACCATAGAATCTAGTTGGCTTTTTATTGAGTCGTATAAAGGCAAATTGTCAGTTCGATTAGATGATGCTGGCGAGGAATTTACTTTGCCTAGTGGCTCGGTTCTTCGTTATGGAAAACCAATGGGGCGCATCTTACTTAGTGGTGAAGGTAGCCTTTCACTTGAGCATGGGCGTGGGGATTTTACCCCACCAGTTGAAGGGCAAAAGTTAGAAATTCAAACCATGCCGCAAATCGAATTGGTACCTGGTCAAAGTATGAAAGTCAGCGAACTGCCAGAAGTACGTCTTGAACCCAATCAGAGCGTACGCCTTGAACCCAATCAGATAGTAAGCGTAGCTGTTAGTAATGAACTCCTTGGGCGTTCTGGTGAATTGCCAATGCCTGTTCCCGCTAATACCAATCGTAAAGGGATAATTATCAAAGCGCCTGCAAGTAATACAGGGGTGTTGAGTCTTAAAGGTTTTGAGTTAGTCGCGGGTGAGTCGGTCACGCTTGAAACCACAGCGGGATTCACTTTGTCAGGAACAGAGCCTGATACAGATACAGCACATATATTGGAGTATTAACATGCTATTACCACCGCTACCTACGGGTAACAGTCGAAATAAAATCGAATTTCTGTATGAGCACATGAACTCTGGCGAACCCAGTTCTGATGCGCCATTAGCGATACCGATTATTCAAGGTGATTTTTATCGAAGTGGCCGAGATGGTTGGAGCGAAGACCTAGACGGATTTTTGCTTACATACAGTGTCTCTGAGTTCTCCGAATTTGGAGACATGGATATCTTGCCACTGATTTCTTTAGCACCTGAAAGTGATGAGCCCTTTGTTAAGTTTTTCTTCAACCTTTCAACCATGCTTCGCCTATCCAATTTTGAGGGAGAATTGGGCTTTGCTGTTGTTTTAGCTGATGAGCAAGGCAACGTCATCAAATCCCCCGATGGTTACGTTACAAAGTTAGACCTAAAAAGTACGACGGTTCACGGCACTCCTTCAGAGCTAGGGCAGCGAGTCACTGCAAATGAAACGGCTGTCTTATGGGTTGATAAGGAACTTATCAAAGGAAAAGAAAAAGTCATTCTACATCTGATGATAAGAGGCGATGCAGCTTACACCTCCGATAGTGGAAGAACGGACAAAGAAATTTTGTCGAGAGTGTTCCTGCATGGTGGTGATGTGACTTTGGTTGGTTTGGGCGTGTCGTAAGTCTAATCGCAGGAGGCTGCATGATTCGCGCACTTATTGTTATTGCCTTAATCCTTTCTCTATATCAGGGGCAAAAAGTTATGAAATCACAACTTAATCGCGGGGTTCGTAATAACAACCCGCTCAACATTCGCATTAGTGGCAACGCTTGGACGGGTAAGGTCACGCCATCGAAAGATAAGGCTTTTGAAACCTTCTCGGATTCAAAGTACGGCTTTCGAGCCGCAACCAAACTCATCCGCAGCTATCAGAACCTTTATGGACTGAATACGCTCTCGGGCATTATCCATCGTTGGGCGCCAGAGAGTGATAACAACGATACCGAAAATTACATTCAGTTTGTGGCTAGCAAGGTTGGTGTAAATCCTAGTGCCGCTTTAAATCTCTATGACGATCATTTCATGACTCGTCTTGTTCATGCCATGTCCATCATGGAAGTCGGGCGATATTACTCGGTGAATGACGCAGCTGCAGGGGTCGCGCTTGTATGACCAAACAAGAAGTAATGCAACGTTTGGCGGTTGGGATTCTGACCGCTTTAATCAGCGCTTATATCTGGAAGCGCATCAACAGCTAGGGACTAACAATGAAAGTAGATTTTAAACAGTTATCGACTAAGAAAGGGCTTGCGTTAATTGGGGCGGGTATTGCTCTTGCTGCGGGACACCCTGAACTACTTACTGCGAGCGTTTCAGAAACGGGCGTTCAGTATGGAGGGCTTTTGGGTACCTTAGTTCCATTAGCAATTGGCCTATGGGAAACCCTACGTAATGAGTTTAAATGATTATGGTTGAATTACTTCAGTATTTAACATCTATGGGGTTGCCACCGTCGATGCTTGTGATTATCGCGATCTTCTGGAGGCATAACAACCGACTCATACGGCTCGAAACTAAGGTGTTTTAAATATCATTTTTCGTATGACTTTTGTGTATAGAAGTCCACTCATAGTAGTGGATTTTTTATTGTTCCATGAGGCTTGTTTCAGAAATGAAATCTAACTTTCCAATAAAATGCTCAATAGTGGGCTGATGTAGGTGATAGTTTAATGAAATGAGAATTATTTGTGTTATTTGTTGATATGTGTGGTGATTATTATGGATAAAATAAATGTTAATGAAAAATTTGAGTTGTTTTCTGAAACATGGACGCCAAAGATTATAGCTGAATCAAATGGACAGCTAGTTAAGATTGCAAAGGGGGTTGGTGAGTTGCTTTGGCATAAGCATGAGAATGAAGATGAGCTCTTTCTAGTATTTAAAGGGCAGCTTACTCTGCAACTTCGCACTGGTAATATTGTTTTAAATCCTGGAGAAATGTTTGTTGTGCCAAAAGGTACTGATCACTGTCCATTAGCTACACCAGATACTCATTTTATGATGGTTGAACCGTCTTCAACTGCACATACTGGTGAGTTTAAGAATGAAGTGACTATCGAATTTGAAGAGCAAGAGTGGATCTAAATAAATATTGAGATTGGTATCTCTAGTGGATTTATGGACGTAGTGGTCTTTGTTTTTATTTAAAACAGTTGGTTAAACCAAATCAAAGCCATCTTGGATGGCTTTATTACTATTGGTTCTCTTTTAAGTGCAATTTTGCAGGGTATAGTTGAGTATAAACTTGCCAAAGAATGTTTAGATTTCTATGTCCAGTAACTTGAGCAACTTCCTCTATTGAGTAGCCCTTTTCAAACAACCTACTTGCTCCCTCTCTCCGTAAATCGTGATACCTCAAGTCTTCAATTCCTAATTCGTTCCTCACTCTCTGAAAGCCTGCGCTAACGCTTCGTGAGTTGTATGGAAAAATAAGCTCACCTTTGTTTGGTTGTTTTAGTGCGATCTCAAATGACTCGCCAAGCAACGGCACAACCATGTGGTTACCTTCTTTCTTCCTTGGGTCTTTTCTATCTCTAACCAGTATCGTTTTATGTTCTTGGTTAAGGTCTTCCCAACGCAGGTTGCAGACTTCACCAATTCGCATACAAGTAAGAATGCTGAATTCAAGAATGTCGGTGAATGGGATTCGAGTTTTGCCGTTTGGCCTGAATGACTCACGTTGTTCTAATCCAAGCTTTAAACGTTTGAGTTCTTCTGAAGTTGGGCGGCGTGTTCGCTTCTGGCTTTTACCGATTAGCCCCATATCAATGAGAACAGGAATTGCTTCATCAAATATCTGAAAGTTGGCTGCGATATTGAACACAGGTTTCGCTTTTTTCATGACAGAACGGAGGTAAGCAACATCGTGATAGACCGTTGCACCGCCAGCCCCTCCGCCTTTACGGTTTTTACAGTGTTGGATTAAGTCGCTAGTTCTTAGCTTGTCGCTTTCAATCTTGGATATGTCGCAGTCACGCAATAGCTTGACCACGTATTGTTTCGTTCGCCCTGTTTTATCCCATAAATCAGGCTCTTCCATAAACTTGTCCAGAAGTACGTACAGCGGTACGGATTTCTGTCCGGATTCATCAGGGTTTTCTAGCTCAAGAACCCGTTTATTTGCATAGGTTCTAGCGAGCTCTTTTTTCCTGAATGTTTTCGATTCCCTGTGTATAATCGCCGAATTCTTTTTGACTACAATGTCCACTGTGAAGCGTGATTCACCGCTTTTTAGTGTTCTTTTTTTAATGCTAAATGATGCCATTCGTCCTACTCCATCGATACGTACTATATGCGTACTGAGTGGGTGAGTTTGGGGCAACTCTAGCAAATTGCTGTATATATATACAGTATATAGATTTCGAGTAACACCTTATGAAACCTGACAATACTAGTAAATACGCGGCTAACCGCTTATCCGTTGCACCCATGCTCGATTGGACCGACCGCCACTGTCGTTACTTTCACCGTTTGCTTTCTCAGCAGACTCTTCTGTACACGGAAATGGTAACCACAGGTGCGATCTTATATGGTAAGGGTGACTTCCTAGAATATAACGAACAAGAACATCCCCTTGCACTTCAACTTGGTGGTTCAAACCCTGTTGATTTAGCTGCTTGTGCCAAGCTTGCTGGTGAGCGTGGCTATGATGAAGTAAACCTTAACGTAGGTTGTCCTTCAGACCGAGTTCAGAATGGTCGCTTTGGTGCATGCTTGATGGCTGAGCCTGAGCTGGTGGCAGATTGCGTATCGGCGATGAAAGAAGTGACTGATATTCCAATTACTGTGAAAACGCGAATTGGTATCGATGACCAAGACTCTTATGAGTTTCTAACTAAGTTTGTTTCGACGGTTTCTGAAAAAGGCGGCTGTGAGCAATTTACTATTCACGCGCGTAAAGCATGGTTGAGTGGCCTTAGCCCTAAAGAGAACCGCGAGATCCCACCTTTAAATTATGACCGTGCGTACCAAATTAAGAAAGATTTCTCTGATCTTGTGATTGCTGTAAATGGTGGCATTACGACTCTTGATCAAACTAAAGAGCACTTGCAGCACCTTGATGGTGTGATGATCGGTCGTGAGGCATACCATAGTCCGTTTATCTTGGCTGAAGTCGACCAACAGATCTTTGGCTTAGATACGCCAATCAAGAAGCGCTCACAAGTAGTTGAAGAGATGTACCCGTACATTGAGCGTGAATTATCGAATGGTGCAAGCCTAGGACATATATCTCGTCACATGCTTGGTTTGTTCCAAAGTATGCCGGGTGCTAGACAGTGGCGTCGTTACATTAGTGAGAATGCGCATAAGAAAGGCGCGGGTATCGAGGTGGTGCAGGCAGCATTGGCTAAGATTCCTAAAGAGCTAAACGTATAACCTCCCTCGAGGTGAAAATTTTGAGCTTAAAAACTTAAGGCTAAATTCGCCATTAGAGGCTAAATTGACCATCAAGATATTCCCTAAAAGCCACGCATGAAGATGTGTGGCTTTTTATTTGATTGATAAGTAAGGGGTTTACTGGTTTTCTTAACTTGGTATAGAAGCTGCAATACTAGAAAGTAGGAAAGATAGGTCATTAACTCATTAGGGAGACCATTATGTTTGAATTAATCTTTGTTCTTATTTTCGTCGCAACTCTACTTGTCACAGGCATCACGTTTATGACGGTATTGGCTACAACCGGAGTCGCGTTAGCAGTCATGTTGGTCTTAGGTATGATGGGCGTTGTGTTTAAGTTGCTGCCTTGGTTAATTGTGATTGCACTTGGTATCTGGTTTTTCAAAAACTTTGTACACAGTTCTAACCAAAGACGTTACTAAGGTCATGGTGTCGTCAAATCTTTGATCGTCAGCGGTTTATCGTTTTAGAATTTAAGATGTGTGGTAGAATTTTCCCCAATAATCTATGAATGTGCATACAATTAGCACAACGATATGGAATTGGAGCTACCTCAAATGAATAAAATGCCATTAATTGCTTTAGTGGGAATGCTATCTTTAAGCTCGGCAGTATCTGCTGAAGAAGAGTTTTCTTACACGGCTAAAGTCGGTGCCGATATGTGGTGGGGAAGTACAAAGCTAAACGAAGTTAGACAAGATGATGACTCTAACTCTCCTTCGTTGTATGTCGCATTTGAGCACAATGCCCCGATGCTACCAAACGCTAGTTTTCGCTATACTTCTGTCGATGCGGATTCATTGGCCTTCGATAAGTACGACTACACCTTCTATTACACATTGTTAGATCACAAGTTGATGAACTTTGATGCAGGTGTGACGTTCACGCAATACTCAAACTCTAACTACATCGAACCGAAAGCTAATGGTGCGCAAACCAGTTTCGATGAGTTTACTTGGAGTTTCTACGGTAATGCAGAGATCAATGTTCCTGACACCAACTTCGATATCATTGGTACGATGGAGTTCGGTGATAGCAGTGGCATCAAGAGCACTGACTTGATGGCGGGTGTTCAGTACCGAATTCCTGTGTCAAAATCTGAAATTGCCCTGCGTGGTGGTTACCGTGTTATCGATCTAGATTCGGATGAGTTCTTTAGCTCTGAACTAGGCAAGAGCTTTGTTATGGTTGACGGCTGGTTCGCAGGCGCTGAAGTGCGCTTTTAGGCTATTCAAGCTCATTTAGAACGGATTTTAAGAACGTCACTTTATTAAGTGGCGTTTTTTTATATCTATTGATTATATCTTTCTGGAATTAGTTAGCACATTCATCACTTTCGACCATCCTTAATACAGAGATCTAATTAGCGTCTATTCTTATAAGGTCTATGTTGTGGGGTCAAAGCAAGGGATGGAATATGACACTCAATGAATTACGAAATTTATATAGAGAAAACCTGTTAGTTGAAGCAATTATAGAGCCCTCAATTCAAGAAGGGTCTTGGGTTGTGGAGTTTCGCCATATGGGAGGTGGCTTTGTTCTGCTTACTGATGTTCATGGTGAAGAGTGCCATTACGCAGATCTGGACCTAGCATCTAAGTCGGCAATGGCCGTTGGCTTTCAGCAAGTACGCATTGAAAACCAGTAAGTCAATTTACGGTTCAATCGGTTTTTACTTCCAAAAAGTTATAAAACATACTTTTCTATTCTTTCTTGTTATTAAAAGGAGTGGTTAATCTATCGTCACGCAATGATTAGGGATGTCGTGACCATGTCTTTAAATAAGAAAGAGTCTTTACAAAATAATAATGCACAGTCTGGGGCTAACGAGTTACCTGGGCTAGCAGCACCACTTAATGACCAACAATTGGGTCATCTTCAGCAAACTGTTTCTGAATTATCTTCTCAGCAACTGGCATGGGTCAGTGGTTACCTGTGGGGCGTGAGCCAAGCTCAGCCTGTGGGTGCAGCTGCACCTATCGCTCAAGCGGCCGCGGCAGTAGCGGCTAAACCTGCGGGAAAGCTAAGTATTATCTTTGCTTCTCAAACAGGTAATGCGAAAGGCGTCGCTGAATCGCTTGAGGCAGAAGCTAAAGCCTTAGGGATTGCTGTCGAGCTTTTCGATGCAAGTGATTATAAAGGTAAGAATCTAGCCAAAGAGACACACGTCATTTTTGTAGCTTCAACCAATGGTGAGGGTGAAGCCCCTGATAATGCTATTGAGTTGCATGAATTCCTTCAATCGAAGAAAGCGCCAAAATTATCGAATCTACAATACGGTGTGATTGGTTTAGGTGACTCTAGCTATGAGTTCTTTTGCCAAACCGCTAAAGATTTCGATAACTTCCTCGCTAAGCTTGGTGCTAAATCGTTTGTCGATCGCCTTGATTGTGATGTTGATTACGAAGAATCAGCAACGGAATGGCGCGCTAAAGCATTAGAGCAAGTAAAAGAGACGCTATCGACAGGTGCTGAGGCTGATATCGTTCAGTTACCAGTAGGCCAAGCGGCTGCTGGTCATTCGCAATACACCAAACAAAATCCATATACAGCGACACTATTGACGAGCCAAAAGATCACGGGGCGTGACTCGGGCAAAGATGTTCGTCATATCGAGATCGATCTTGATGAGTCAGGTATTACCTACCAACCCGGCGATGCGCTAGGTGTGTGGTATGAAAACAGTTCAGAACTCGCGAATCAGATTCTTTCTAAGGTTGGGTTATCGGGTATTGAAAGTGTCGATGTTGATGGTGACAATCTATCTATCCATAGTGCGCTAGTGAGTAAATTTGAGATTACGACTTCAAACCCTCAACTTGTGACTAAGTTTGCTGAGTTATCGGGCAGCAAGAAGTTAATCAAGCTGGTGGAAGATAAAGACAAGCTTCGTGAATATGCTGGTAATACACAAATCGTTGATGTGCTAGCTGAAAAGAAAACCAAGCTATCGGTTGATGAATTAATTGGCCTGCTACGTAAGCTTACCCCACGCCTCTACTCTATTGCATCAAGCCAAGCAGAAGTAGATGAAGAAGTTCACTTAACGGTTGGTCTGGTTGAATATCAAAAAGGCGAAGAGTCTCGCTTAGGTGGAGCTTCTAGCTTCTTAGCTCAACGCCTTGAAGAAGGTGGTGAAGTGAAGGTTTTTGTTGAGAACAACAATAACTTCAAACTGCCACAAGACGACAGCACACCAATCATCATGGTTGGCCCGGGTACAGGTATCGCCCCCTTCCGCAGTTTTGTTCAAGAGCGTGAAAACAATGATGCTGAAGGCAAAAGCTGGTTGTTCTTCGGTGACCGTACCTTTACGCAAGATTTCTTATACCAAGTTGAATGGCAGAAATATCTCAAGTCTGGTGCGTTAAGCAAGCTTGATGTTGCCTTTAGTCGTGACCAAAAAGAAAAGGTTTATGTTCAAGATCGTTTAATCGAACAAGCAGAGCAGGTTTGGCAATGGCTTCAAGAGGGCGCATACCTCTATGTTTGTGGTGATGCGACTCGAATGGCAAAAGATGTTCATGAAGCATTAGTTACGATAGCGGAAAAACATGGCAATCAGAGCCGCGAACAAGCTGAACAATATATTAATGATTTACGTAAAGCGAAACGTTACCAAAGGGATGTGTACTAATGAGCAAGCAAGTAATAGAGCAAGAAGTGCTAGGTCAAGTACTGGGACCTTTGGCTGATAACGAACGTCTTAAGCGTGAAAGTAAAAATCTTCGCGGTACGATTGAACAAGATCTCCAAGATAGAATTACTGGTGGCTTTACTGCAGATAACTTTCAGTTGATTCGTTTCCACGGTATGTACCAACAAGACGACCGTGATATTCGTAATGAACGCACCAAGCAAAAGCTAGAACCTTTACATAATGTAATGCTGCGTGCGCGTATGCCTGGCGGGATCATCACTCCGAAGCAGTGGTTAGCGATTGATAAATTCGCAGATGAAAGCACCTCTTATGGTTCTATCCGTCTCACAACACGTCAAACCTTCCAGTTCCATGGTGTATTGAAGCCGAACATTAAGTTGATGCACCAAACGCTAAACAGTATTGGTATCGATTCAATTGCTACTGCGGGTGACGTAAACCGAAATGTTTTGTGTACGACAAACCCGGTTGAGTCTGAGCTGCACCAAGAAGCTTATGAGTGGGCGAAAAAGATCAGTGAGCATCTATTACCTAAGACGCGTGCTTACGCAGAAATCTGGTTAGATGGTGAAAAACTAGAGACAACGGATGAAGAGCCAATCTTAGGTAGTAATTATCTACCGCGTAAGTTTAAGACGACGGTTGTGATTCCTCCACAGAATGACGTCGATGTTCATGCGAATGATCTTAACTTTGTCGCGATTGCTAAAGACGGAAAGCTGGTGGGCTTTAACGTGTTAGTCGGTGGCGGCCTTGCAATGACACACGGTGATACTTCTACTTATGCACGTAAAGCTGACGACTTTGGTTTTGTGCCATTAGATAAAACGTTAGATGTCGCCGCTGCGGTGGTAACGACTCAGCGTGATTGGGGTAACCGTTCGAACCGTAAGAACGCAAAAACCAAATACACACTCGATCGTGTTGGTATTGATGTATTCAAAGCAGAAGTAGAGAAACGTGCAGGCGTTGAGTTTTCTGAAAGCCGTCCTTATGAGTTTACTGGCCGTGGAGACCGTATTGGTTGGGCGGAAGGTATTGACGGTAAGCACCACTTAGCACTATTCATTGAAAATGGTCGCTTACTTGATTTCCCTGGGAAGTCTTTGAAAACGGGTGTTGCTGAAATTGCGAAGATCCACAAAGGTGATTTCCGTATGACTGCAAACCAAAATCTGATTGTTGCGGGTGTTTCGACTAGCCAAAAGGCCAAGATTGAGAAACTGGCGCGCCAATACGGCTTGATGGATGACGCTGTTTCTGAGCAACGTAAAAACTCCATGGCGTGTGTGGCATTTCCAACATGTCCTTTAGCAATGGCTGAAGCGGAGCGTTTTCTACCTGAGTTCGTAACAGATGTCGAAGGCATTCTGAAGAAACATGGACTACCAGAAGAAGACAACATAATCCTCCGTATCACGGGTTGTCCAAACGGTTGTGGTCGTGCAATGTTGGCTGAAATCGGTTTAATCGGTAAAGCTCCCGGGCGTTATAACATGCATCTAGGTGGCAACAAGGCCGGAACTCGTATTCCTAAGATGTATAAAGAGAACATCACATCTGCTCAGATCTTAGAAGAGATTGATGCGCTGGTGGGGCGTTGGGCTACAGAGCGTAAAGACAATGAAGGGTTCGGTGATTTTACAATCCGAACAGGCATCATCGAAGAGGTGATCATTTCAAAGAGGGATCTACATGCATAATTCTGTCGCTTCAAAATTGAAGTTAGCAGAACTACTCGCATTGACTAAGACGGAGCAGATACTTCGTCTTGGACAAATTAATGCTGAGTTAGAACAGCTAACAGCAATAGAAAGAGTTAAGTGGGCTCTAGAAAATTTAGAAGGAACGCATGTCGTGTCTTCAAGTTTCGGGATTCAAGCTGCGTTGATGCTGCACTTAGTGACTCAAGCCAAGCCGGACATTCCGGTTATCCTAACGGATACTGGCTACCTGTTCCCTGAAACGTACCGTTTTATCGATGAGTTAAGTAAGAAGTTGACTCTTAACCTGCAAGTATTTCGTTCACAACAAAGCTCTAATTGGCAAGAAGCTCAATATGGACAACTTTGGGAACAAGGTATCGAAGGAATAGAGAAGTACAACAAGCTTAATAAAGTAGAACCGATGAGACGAGCGCTAGACGAACTCGATGCTGGGACTTGGTTTTCAGGATTGCGAAGAGAGCAATCTCAATCGCGTGCAAACCTGCCGATTTTATCTATCCAAAATGGTGTATTTAAATTCTTGCCAGTAATTGATTGGACGAATAAAGATGTTCACTATTACTTAGAAGAGCATGGCCTCAGTTATCACCCACTTCGCGAGCAGGGTTACCTTTCTGTTGGAGATACTCATACGACTAAGAAATGGGAACCGGGTATGACTGAAGAAGAAACCCGTTTTAATGGATTAAAACGTGAATGTGGTCTTCATGAAGATGATGGAGAGCAATATGGCTCTGGGATATAGACTCATTGCTATTTAAAAAGCTGCCTCAAGGCAGCTTTTTTTTAGTTTCTAGGGGATAAAATTAAAGTGATTGTGGATAAGTCTGTGGTTATTTTGTAGGTACTTTGTAGTTAAACCTGCATAAATAAGGCTTTGGGTGTTTATTCGTCATCTAAACCCTATTTTTGTGCTTTTCTGCAATAAACACTTGCCAATGTGACGAACATCTCTATAATGCCGCCTCACTGACACGGTAGACGCCACAAGGCTTCAGCGAAGAATGTTAGTAAGGCAACTAGCTTTAAGCGATTATTTGCTCCTACTTTTAGAAAGTAGAAATTAATTTTCAAAAGTGTTTGACACTGAGAATTAAAACGCTAGAATGGCCGCCTCTTCCGAAGTGATGTAAGTCACAACGAAGAGAAGCTCTTTAACAATTTAAACCTATCAATCTGTGTGGGCACTCGTTGATGAATATCAAAACGTTTTATCGTTAGATGAAACAGATTCTTCGGAATCAAAATTGATTTCAATGAACTGAGTGACCAATACGAATAATTACTTTCTTTATAGAGAGGGGTTATTTGGCACAGTCAATTCATTACCATTCTGTTGGAATGGTAATAGCTTTAAAATTACACAGTAGTTTTGAAGTCAGTATTCGTTGAGTCACAAAATCTTAAATTGAAGAGTTTGATCATGGCTCAGATTGAACGCTGGCGGCAGGCCTAACACATGCAAGTCGAGCGGAAACGACAACATTGAATCTTCGGAGGATTTGTTGGGCGTCGAGCGGCGGACGGGTGAGTAATGCCTAGGAAATTGCCTTGATGTGGGGGATAACCATTGGAAACGATGGCTAATACCGCATAATGCCTACGGGCCAAAGAGGGGGATCTTCGGACCTCTCGCGTCAAGATATGCCTAGGTGGGATTAGCTAGTTGGTGAGGTAATGGCTCACCAAGGCGACGATCCCTAGCTGGTCTGAGAGGATGATCAGCCACACTGGAACTGAGACACGGTCCAGACTCCTACGGGAGGCAGCAGTGGGGAATATTGCACAATGGGCGAAAGCCTGATGCAGCCATGCCGCGTGTATGAAGAAGGCCTTCGGGTTGTAAAGTACTTTCAGTTGTGAGGAAGGGGGTAACGTTAATAGCGTTATCTCTTGACGTTAGCAACAGAAGAAGCACCGGCTAACTCCGTGCCAGCAGCCGCGGTAATACGGAGGGTGCGAGCGTTAATCGGAATTACTGGGCGTAAAGCGCATGCAGGTGGTTCATTAAGTCAGATGTGAAAGCCCGGGGCTCAACCTCGGAACTGCATTTGAAACTGGTGAACTAGAGTGCTGTAGAGGGGGGTAGAATTTCAGGTGTAGCGGTGAAATGCGTAGAGATCTGAAGGAATACCAGTGGCGAAGGCGGCCCCCTGGACAGACACTGACACTCAGATGCGAAAGCGTGGGGAGCAAACAGGATTAGATACCCTGGTAGTCCACGCCGTAAACGATGTCTACTTGGAGGTTGTGGCCTTGAGCCGTGGCTTTCGGAGCTAACGCGTTAAGTAGACCGCCTGGGGAGTACGGTCGCAAGATTAAAACTCAAATGAATTGACGGGGGCCCGCACAAGCGGTGGAGCATGTGGTTTAATTCGATGCAACGCGAAGAACCTTACCTACTCTTGACATCCAGAGAAGCCAGCGGAGACGCAGGTGTGCCTTCGGGAGCTCTGAGACAGGTGCTGCATGGCTGTCGTCAGCTCGTGTTGTGAAATGTTGGGTTAAGTCCCGCAACGAGCGCAACCCTTATCCTTGTTTGCCAGCGAGTAATGTCGGGAACTCCAGGGAGACTGCCGGTGATAAACCGGAGGAAGGTGGGGACGACGTCAAGTCATCATGGCCCTTACGAGTAGGGCTACACACGTGCTACAATGGCGCATACAGAGGGCAGCAAGCTAGCGATAGTGAGCGAATCCCAAAAAGTGCGTCGTAGTCCGGATTGGAGTCTGCAACTCGACTCCATGAAGTCGGAATCGCTAGTAATCGTGAATCAGAATGTCACGGTGAATACGTTCCCGGGCCTTGTACACACCGCCCGTCACACCATGGGAGTGGGCTGCAAAAGAAGTGGGTAGTTTAACCTTTCGAGGAGGACGCTCACCACTTTGTGGTTCATGACTGGGGTGAAGTCGTAACAAGGTAGCCCTAGGGGAACCTGGGGCTGGATCACCTCCTTATACGAAGATACTTACGATGAGTGTCCACACAGATTGATGGTTTAGATTTAGTTAAAGCCAGAGCTTTAATTAATAACGTAAGTTATTGATTAAAGCTTTTTGCTTTATGCTCTTTAACAATTTGGAAAGCTGACTGATTTGATTACTTACGAGTAATTCAAATCAAATTTAAAAGTTCTCAATGTTTATCTTTCATTAGATAAACACAACAAACACATTCAAGTGTCTTGTATTCGAATCAAATTTATTTGATTCACAATTGAGTCCGGCAAACAGTTATCAAGAATTAACCCTTCTTGATGACAACCAAAAACCTTGGTTAGTTGCCATACACTAAGACCCTTTCGGGTTGTATGGTTAAGTGACTAAGCGTACACGGTGGATGCCTTGGCAGTCAGAGGCGATGAAAGACGTAATAACTTGCGATAAGCCCAGATTAGGTAGTAATAACCTTTTGAGTCTGGGATTTCTGAATGGGGAAACCCACGTGCATAAGCACGTATCCTGTTGTGAATACATAGCAACAGGAGGCAAACCGGGGGAACTGAAACATCTAAGTACCCCGAGGAAGAGAAATCAACCGAGATTCCGAAAGTAGCGGCGAGCGAAATTGGATTAGCCCTTAAGCTTTTAATGATGCAGGTGAAGAGTCTGGAAAGTCTCGCAATAAAGGGTGATAGCCCCGTAACCGACACATCATAATCAGTGAAATCGAGTAGGGCGGGACACGTGATATCCTGTCTGAATATGGGGGGACCATCCTCCAAGGCTAAATACTACTGACTGACCGATAGTGAACCAGTACCGTGAGGGAAAGGCGAAAAGAACCCCTGTGAGGGGAGTGAAATAGAACCTGAAACCGTGTACGTACAAGCAGTAGGAGCACCTTCGTGGTGTGACTGCGTACCTTTTGTATAATGGGTCAGCGACTTAATTTTAGTAGCAAGGTTAACCGTTTAGGGGAGCCGTAGGGAAACCGAGTCTTAACTGGGCGTACAGTTGCTAGGATTAGACCCGAAACCAGGTGATCTAGCCATGGGCAGGTTGAAGGTTGAGTAACATCAACTGGAGGACCGAACCGACTAATGTTGAAAAATTAGCGGATGACTTGTGGCTAGGGGTGAAAGGCCAATCAAACCTGGAGATAGCTGGTTCTCCCCGAAAGCTATTTAGGTAGCGCCTCGGACGAATACTACTGGGGGTAGAGCACTGTTAAGGCTAGGGGGTCATCCCGACTTACCAACCCTTTGCAAACTCCGAATACCAGTAAGTACTATCCGGGAGACACACGGCGGGTGCTAACGTCCGTCGTGGAGAGGGAAACAACCCAGACCGCCAGCTAAGGTCCCAAAGTATAGCTAAGTGGGAAACGATGTGGGAAGGCTCAGACAGCCAGGATGTTGGCTTAGAAGCAGCCATCATTTAAAGAAAGCGTAATAGCTCACTGGTCGAGTCGGCCTGCGCGGAAGATGTAACGGGGCTAAGCTATACACCGAAGCTGCGGCTACGTACCTTAGGGTATGTGGGGTAGGGGAGCGTTCTGTAAGCCGTTGAAGGTGGTCTGTAAGGGCTGCTGGAGGTATCAGAAGTGCGAATGCTGACATGAGTAACGATAAAGGGAGTGAAAAACTCCCTCGCCGGAAGACCAAGGGTTCCTGTCCAACGTTAATCGGGGCAGGGTAAGTCGACTCCTAAGGCGAGGCCGAAAGGCGTAGTCGATGGGAAACGGGTTAATATTCCCGTACTTCTTACAATTGCGATGGGGGGACGGAGAAGGCTAGGTGGGCCTGGCGACGGTTGTCCAGGTTCAAGTATGTAGGCGGAAAGTTTAGGTAAATCCGGACTTTCTTTAACGCTGAGATACGATGTCGAGCTACTACGGTAGTGAAGTCATTGATGCCATGCTTCCAGGAAAAGCCTCTAAGCTTCAGATTGTAAGGAATCGTACCCCAAACCGACACAGGTGGTCGGGTAGAGAATACCAAGGCGCTTGAGAGAACTCGGGTGAAGGAACTAGGCAAAATGGTACCGTAACTTCGGGAGAAGGTACGCTCTTATCAGTGAAGTCCCTTGCGGATGGAGCAGACGAGAGTCGCAGATACCAGGTGGCTGCAACTGTTTATTAAAAACACAGCACTGTGCAAAATCGTAAGATGACGTATACGGTGTGACGCCTGCCCGGTGCCGGAAGGTTAATTGATGGGGTTAGACTTCGGTCGAAGCTCTTGATCGAAGCCCCGGTAAACGGCGGCCGTAACTATAACGGTCCTAAGGTAGCGAAATTCCTTGTCGGGTAAGTTCCGACCTGCACGAATGGCGTAATGATGGCCACGCTGTCTCCACCCGAGACTCAGTGAAATTGAAATCGCTGTGAAGATGCAGTGTACCCGCGGCTAGACGGAAAGACCCCGTGAACCTTTACTACAGCTTGGCACTGAACATTGAACCTACATGTGTAGGATAGGTGGGAGACTATGAAACCGCGTCGCTAGATGTGGTGGAGTCGTCCTTGAAATACCACCCTTGTAGTTTTGATGTTCTAACGTTGGCCCCTGAATCGGGGTTACGGACAGTGCCTGGTGGGTAGTTTGACTGGGGCGGTCTCCTCCCAAAGAGTAACGGAGGAGCACGAAGGTGGGCTAAACACGGTTGGACATCGTGTGGTTAGTGCAATGGCATAAGCCCGCTTGACTGCGAGAATGACAATTCGAGCAGGTGCGAAAGCAGGTCATAGTGATCCGGTGGTTCTGAATGGAAGGGCCATCGCTCAACGGATAAAAGGTACTCCGGGGATAACAGGCTGATACCGCCCAAGAGTTCATATCGACGGCGGTGTTTGGCACCTCGATGTCGGCTCATCACATCCTGGGGCTGAAGTCGGTCCCAAGGGTATGGCTGTTCGCCATTTAAAGTGGTACGCGAGCTGGGTTTAGAACGTCGTGAGACAGTTCGGTCCCTATCTGCCGTGGGCGTTGGAAAATTGAAAGGGGCTGCTCCTAGTACGAGAGGACCGGAGTGGACGAACCTCTGGTGTTCGGGTTGTCATGCCAATGGCATTGCCCGGTAGCTAAGTTCGGAATCGATAACCGCTGAAAGCATCTAAGCGGGAAGCGAGCCTTGAGATGAGTTTTCCCTGACGCTATAAGCGTCCTAAAGGGTTGTCGTAGACTACGACGTTGATAGGCAGGGTGTGTAAGTGCTGCGAGGCATTGAGCTAACCTGTACTAATTGCCCGTGAGGCTTAACCATACAACACCCAAGGGGTTTTGTGGACTCAAAGACAGACCTTGAATGAGTTTGAAGAGACACTTTTAGATTAGCTTTCCGAATTTTAAAATTTGCTTGGCGACCATAGCATTGTGGACCCACCTGATTCCATGCCGAACTCAGAAGTGAAACACAATAGCGCCGATGGTAGTGTGGGGTTTCCCCATGTGAGAGTAGGACATCGCCAGGCTTTAATTTCGACTTTGTCTAGTTTCTAGACAAGTCACCATAGAGTTCTAAGTTTCTTAGAGTTTTATGTTGACTTTCAAAGTGGAAAGCGTATTATACGCGTCCTGCTTACGTGCTAAGGCACTGAAAGCAAAGCTCTTTAACAATTTAAACCTATCAATCTGTGTGGGCACTCGTTGATAAATATCAAAACGTTTTATCGTTAGATAAAACAGATTCTTCGGAATCAAACTTGATTTCAATGAACTGAGTGACCAATACGTTTAACTACTTGTAGTTAATCGGCACAGTCAATTCATTACCATTCTGTTGGAATGGTAATAGCTTTAAAATTACATAGTAGTTTTGAAGTCAGTATTCGTTGAGTCACAAAATCTTAAATTGAAGAGTTTGATCATGGCTCAGATTGAACGCTGGCGGCAGGCCTAACACATGCAAGTCGAGCGGAAACGACACTAACAATCCTTCGGGTGCGTTAATGGGCGTCGAGCGGCGGACGGGTGAGTAATGCCTAGGAAATTGCCTTGATGTGGGGGATAACCATTGGAAACGATGGCTAATACCGCATAATGCCTACGGGCCAAAGAGGGGGATCTTCGGACCTCTCGCGTCAAGATATGCCTAGGTGGGATTAGCTAGTTGGTGAGGTAATGGCTCACCAAGGCGACGATCCCTAGCTGGTCTGAGAGGATGATCAGCCACACTGGAACTGAGACACGGTCCAGACTCCTACGGGAGGCAGCAGTGGGGAATATTGCACAATGGGCGAAAGCCTGATGCAGCCATGCCGCGTGTATGAAGAAGGCCTTCGGGTTGTAAAGTACTTTCAGTTGTGAGGAAGGGGGTAGTGTTAATAGCGCTATCTCTTGACGTTAGCAACAGAAGAAGCACCGGCTAACTCCGTGCCAGCAGCCGCGGTAATACGGAGGGTGCGAGCGTTAATCGGAATTACTGGGCGTAAAGCGCATGCAGGTGGTTCATTAAGTCAGATGTGAAAGCCCGGGGCTCAACCTCGGAACTGCATTTGAAACTGGTGAACTAGAGTGCTGTAGAGGGGGGTAGAATTTCAGGTGTAGCGGTGAAATGCGTAGAGATCTGAAGGAATACCAGTGGCGAAGGCGGCCCCCTGGACAGACACTGACACTCAGATGCGAAAGCGTGGGGAGCAAACAGGATTAGATACCCTGGTAGTCCACGCCGTAAACGATGTCTACTTGGAGGTTGTGGCCTTGAGCCGTGGCTTTCGGAGCTAACGCGTTAAGTAGACCGCCTGGGGAGTACGGTCGCAAGATTAAAACTCAAATGAATTGACGGGGGCCCGCACAAGCGGTGGAGCATGTGGTTTAATTCGATGCAACGCGAAGAACCTTACCTACTCTTGACATCCAGAGAAGCCAGCGGAGACGCAGGTGTGCCTTCGGGAGCTCTGAGACAGGTGCTGCATGGCTGTCGTCAGCTCGTGTTGTGAAATGTTGGGTTAAGTCCCGCAACGAGCGCAACCCTTATCCTTGTTTGCCAGCGAGTAATGTCGGGAACTCCAGGGAGACTGCCGGTGATAAACCGGAGGAAGGTGGGGACGACGTCAAGTCATCATGGCCCTTACGAGTAGGGCTACACACGTGCTACAATGGCGCATACAGAGGGCAGCAAGCTAGCGATAGTGAGCGAATCCCAAAAAGTGCGTCGTAGTCCGGATTGGAGTCTGCAACTCGACTCCATGAAGTCGGAATCGCTAGTAATCGTGAATCAGAATGTCACGGTGAATACGTTCCCGGGCCTTGTACACACCGCCCGTCACACCATGGGAGTGGGCTGCAAAAGAAGTGGGTAGTTTAACCTTTCGAGGAGGACGCTCACCACTTTGTGGTTCATGACTGGGGTGAAGTCGTAACAAGGTAGCCCTAGGGGAACCTGGGGCTGGATCACCTCCTTATACGAAGATATTTACGATGAGTGTCCACACAGATTGATTAGGTTTAGAAAGTAAAAGAGATACTAGTGTCCCGTTCGTCTAGAGGCCTAGGACACCGCCCTTTCACGGCGGTAACAGGGGTTCGACTCCCCTACGGGATACCATCTTTAAGTATTCTCTTCTATCAGAGTATTTAAAAATGGTTCATTTATGAATCAAGCTCTTTAACAATTTGGAAAGCTGACTGATTTGATTACTTACGAGTAATTCAAATCAAATTTAAAAGTTCTCAATGTTTATCTTTCATTAGATAAACACAACAAACACATTCAAGTGTCTTGTATTCGAATCAAATTTATTTGATTCACAATTGAGTCCGGCAAACAGTTATCAAGAATTAACCCTTCTTGATGACAACCAAAAACCTTGGTTAGTTGCCATACACTAAGACCCTTTCGGGTTGTATGGTTAAGTGACTAAGCGTACACGGTGGATGCCTTGGCAGTCAGAGGCGATGAAAGACGTAATAACTTGCGATAAGCCCAGATTAGGTAGTAATAACCTTTTGAGTCTGGGATTTCTGAATGGGGAAACCCACGTGCATAAGCACGTATCCTGTTGTGAATACATAGCAACAGGAGGCAAACCGGGGGAACTGAAACATCTAAGTACCCCGAGGAAGAGAAATCAACCGAGATTCCGAAAGTAGCGGCGAGCGAAATTGGATTAGCCCTTAAGCTTTTAATGATGCAGGTGAAGAGTCTGGAAAGTCTCGCAATAAAGGGTGATAGCCCCGTAACCGACACATCATAATCAGTGAAATCGAGTAGGGCGGGACACGTGATATCCTGTCTGAATATGGGGGGACCATCCTCCAAGGCTAAATACTACTGACTGACCGATAGTGAACCAGTACCGTGAGGGAAAGGCGAAAAGAACCCCTGTGAGGGGAGTGAAATAGAACCTGAAACCGTGTACGTACAAGCAGTAGGAGCACCTTCGTGGTGTGACTGCGTACCTTTTGTATAATGGGTCAGCGACTTAATTTTAGTAGCAAGGTTAACCGTTTAGGGGAGCCGTAGGGAAACCGAGTCTTAACTGGGCGTACAGTTGCTAGGATTAGACCCGAAACCAGGTGATCTAGCCATGGGCAGGTTGAAGGTTGAGTAACATCAACTGGAGGACCGAACCGACTAATGTTGAAAAATTAGCGGATGACTTGTGGCTAGGGGTGAAAGGCCAATCAAACCTGGAGATAGCTGGTTCTCCCCGAAAGCTATTTAGGTAGCGCCTCGGACGAATACTACTGGGGGTAGAGCACTGTTAAGGCTAGGGGGTCATCCCGACTTACCAACCCTTTGCAAACTCCGAATACCAGTAAGTACTATCCGGGAGACACACGGCGGGTGCTAACGTCCGTCGTGGAGAGGGAAACAACCCAGACCGCCAGCTAAGGTCCCAAAGTATAGCTAAGTGGGAAACGATGTGGGAAGGCTCAGACAGCCAGGATGTTGGCTTAGAAGCAGCCATCATTTAAAGAAAGCGTAATAGCTCACTGGTCGAGTCGGCCTGCGCGGAAGATGTAACGGGGCTAAGCTATACACCGAAGCTGCGGCTACGTACCTTAGGGTATGTGGGGTAGGGGAGCGTTCTGTAAGCCGTTGAAGGTGGTCTGTAAGGGCTGCTGGAGGTATCAGAAGTGCGAATGCTGACATGAGTAACGATAAAGGGAGTGAAAAACTCCCTCGCCGGAAGACCAAGGGTTCCTGTCCAACGTTAATCGGGGCAGGGTAAGTCGACTCCTAAGGCGAGGCCGAAAGGCGTAGTCGATGGGAAACGGGTTAATATTCCCGTACTTCTTACAATTGCGATGGGGGGACGGAGAAGGCTAGGTGGGCCTGGCGACGGTTGTCCAGGTTCAAGTATGTAGGCGGAAAGTTTAGGTAAATCCGGACTTTCTTTAACGCTGAGATACGATGTCGAGCTACTACGGTAGTGAAGTCATTGATGCCATGCTTCCAGGAAAAGCCTCTAAGCTTCAGATTGTAAGGAATCGTACCCCAAACCGACACAGGTGGTCGGGTAGAGAATACCAAGGCGCTTGAGAGAACTCGGGTGAAGGAACTAGGCAAAATGGTACCGTAACTTCGGGAGAAGGTACGCTCTTATCAGTGAAGTCCCTTGCGGATGGAGCAGACGAGAGTCGCAGATACCAGGTGGCTGCAACTGTTTATTAAAAACACAGCACTGTGCAAAATCGTAAGATGACGTATACGGTGTGACGCCTGCCCGGTGCCGGAAGGTTAATTGATGGGGTTAGACTTCGGTCGAAGCTCTTGATCGAAGCCCCGGTAAACGGCGGCCGTAACTATAACGGTCCTAAGGTAGCGAAATTCCTTGTCGGGTAAGTTCCGACCTGCACGAATGGCGTAATGATGGCCACGCTGTCTCCACCCGAGACTCAGTGAAATTGAAATCGCTGTGAAGATGCAGTGTACCCGCGGCTAGACGGAAAGACCCCGTGAACCTTTACTACAGCTTGGCACTGAACATTGAACCTACATGTGTAGGATAGGTGGGAGACTATGAAACCGCGTCGCTAGATGTGGTGGAGTCGTCCTTGAAATACCACCCTTGTAGTTTTGATGTTCTAACGTTGGCCCCTGAATCGGGGTTACGGACAGTGCCTGGTGGGTAGTTTGACTGGGGCGGTCTCCTCCCAAAGAGTAACGGAGGAGCACGAAGGTGGGCTAAACACGGTTGGACATCGTGTGGTTAGTGCAATGGCATAAGCCCGCTTGACTGCGAGAATGACAATTCGAGCAGGTGCGAAAGCAGGTCATAGTGATCCGGTGGTTCTGAATGGAAGGGCCATCGCTCAACGGATAAAAGGTACTCCGGGGATAACAGGCTGATACCGCCCAAGAGTTCATATCGACGGCGGTGTTTGGCACCTCGATGTCGGCTCATCACATCCTGGGGCTGAAGTCGGTCCCAAGGGTATGGCTGTTCGCCATTTAAAGTGGTACGCGAGCTGGGTTTAGAACGTCGTGAGACAGTTCGGTCCCTATCTGCCGTGGGCGTTGGAAAATTGAAAGGGGCTGCTCCTAGTACGAGAGGACCGGAGTGGACGAACCTCTGGTGTTCGGGTTGTCATGCCAATGGCATTGCCCGGTAGCTAAGTTCGGAATCGATAACCGCTGAAAGCATCTAAGCGGGAAGCGAGCCTTGAGATGAGTTTTCCCTGACGCTATAAGCGTCCTAAAGGGTTGTCGTAGACTACGACGTTGATAGGCAGGGTGTGTAAGTGCTGCGAGGCATTGAGCTAACCTGTACTAATTGCCCGTGAGGCTTAACCATACAACACCCAAGGGGTTTTGTGGACTCAAAGACAGACCTTGAATGAGTTTGAAGAGACACTTTTAGATTATAGCTTTCCGAATTTTAAAATTTGCTTGGCGACCATAGCATTGTGGACCCACCTGATTCCATGCCGAACTCAGAAGTGAAACACAATAGCGCCGATGGTAGTGTGGGGTTTCCCCATGTGAGAGTAGGACATCGCCAGGCTTTAATTTCGACTTTGTCTAGTTTCTAGACAAGTCACCATAGAGTTCTAAGTTTCTTAGAGTTTTATGTTGACTTTCAAAGTGGAAAGCGTATTATACGCGTCCTGCTTATGTGCTAAGGCGCTGAAAGCAAAGCTCTTTAACAATTTAAACCTATCAATCTGTGTGGGCACTCGTTGATGAATATCAAAACGTTTTATCGTTAGATAAAACAGATTCTTCGGAATCAAAATTGATTTCAATGAACTGAGTGACCAATACGAATAACTTCGGTTATTTGGCACAGTCAATTCATTACCATTCTGTTGGAATGGTAATAGCTTTAGAATTACATGTTTACTTCGGTAAATATTAGTTTTGAAGTCAGTATTCGTTGAGTCACAAAATCTTAAATTGAAGAGTTTGATCATGGCTCAGATTGAACGCTGGCGGCAGGCCTAACACATGCAAGTCGAGCGGAAACGACATTATTGAATCTTCGGAGGATTTAATGGGCGTCGAGCGGCGGACGGGTGAGTAATGCCTAGGAAATTGCCTTGATGTGGGGGATAACCATTGGAAACGATGGCTAATACCGCATAATGCCTACGGGCCAAAGAGGGGGATCTTCGGACCTCTCGCGTCAAGATATGCCTAGGTGGGATTAGCTAGTTGGTGAGGTAATGGCTCACCAAGGCGACGATCCCTAGCTGGTCTGAGAGGATGATCAGCCACACTGGAACTGAGACACGGTCCAGACTCCTACGGGAGGCAGCAGTGGGGAATATTGCACAATGGGCGAAAGCCTGATGCAGCCATGCCGCGTGTATGAAGAAGGCCTTCGGGTTGTAAAGTACTTTCAGTTGTGAGGAAGGGGGTAACGTTAATAGCGTTATCTCTTGACGTTAGCAACAGAAGAAGCACCGGCTAACTCCGTGCCAGCAGCCGCGGTAATACGGAGGGTGCGAGCGTTAATCGGAATTACTGGGCGTAAAGCGCATGCAGGTGGTTCATTAAGTCAGATGTGAAAGCCCGGGGCTCAACCTCGGAACTGCATTTGAAACTGGTGAACTAGAGTGCTGTAGAGGGGGGTAGAATTTCAGGTGTAGCGGTGAAATGCGTAGAGATCTGAAGGAATACCAGTGGCGAAGGCGGCCCCCTGGACAGACACTGACACTCAGATGCGAAAGCGTGGGGAGCAAACAGGATTAGATACCCTGGTAGTCCACGCCGTAAACGATGTCTACTTGGAGGTTGTGGCCTTGAGCCGTGGCTTTCGGAGCTAACGCGTTAAGTAGACCGCCTGGGGAGTACGGTCGCAAGATTAAAACTCAAATGAATTGACGGGGGCCCGCACAAGCGGTGGAGCATGTGGTTTAATTCGATGCAACGCGAAGAACCTTACCTACTCTTGACATCCAGAGAAGCCAGCGGAGACGCAGGTGTGCCTTCGGGAGCTCTGAGACAGGTGCTGCATGGCTGTCGTCAGCTCGTGTTGTGAAATGTTGGGTTAAGTCCCGCAACGAGCGCAACCCTTATCCTTGTTTGCCAGCGAGTAATGTCGGGAACTCCAGGGAGACTGCCGGTGATAAACCGGAGGAAGGTGGGGACGACGTCAAGTCATCATGGCCCTTACGAGTAGGGCTACACACGTGCTACAATGGCGCATACAGAGGGCAGCAAGCTAGCGATAGTGAGCGAATCCCAAAAAGTGCGTCGTAGTCCGGATTGGAGTCTGCAACTCGACTCCATGAAGTCGGAATCGCTAGTAATCGTGAATCAGAATGTCACGGTGAATACGTTCCCGGGCCTTGTACACACCGCCCGTCACACCATGGGAGTGGGCTGCAAAAGAAGTGGGTAGTTTAACCTTTCGAGGAGGACGCTCACCACTTTGTGGTTCATGACTGGGGTGAAGTCGTAACAAGGTAGCCCTAGGGGAACCTGGGGCTGGATCACCTCCTTATACGAAGATATTTACGATGAGTGTCCACACAGATTGATTAGGTTTAGAAAGTAAAAGAGACGATATTGGGTCTGTAGCTCAGCTGGTTAGAGCGCTCGCCTGATAAGCGGGAGGTCGGTGGTTCGAGTCCACTCAGACCCACCAATATCGACTAGAAACAAAGATGGGGCTATAGCTCAGCTGGGAGAGCGCCTGCCTTGCACGCAGGAGGTCTGCGGTTCGATCCCGCATAGCTCCACCATCTTTAAGTGTTTTTATTTGAAAATATTTAGAAATGGTTCATTTATGAATCAAGCTCTTTAACAATTTGGAAAGCTGACTGATTTGATTACTTACGAGTAATTCAAATCAAATTTAAAAGTTCTCAATGTTTATCTTTCATTAGATAAACACAACAAACACATTCAAGTGTCTTGTATTCGAATCAAATTTATTTGATTCACAATTGAGTCCGGCAAACAGTTATCAAGAATTAACCCTTCTTGATGACAACCAAAAACCTTGGTTAGTTGCCATACACTAAGACCCTTTCGGGTTGTATGGTTAAGTGACTAAGCGTACACGGTGGATGCCTTGGCAGTCAGAGGCGATGAAAGACGTAATAACTTGCGATAAGCCCAGATTAGGTAGTAATAACCTTTTGAGTCTGGGATTTCTGAATGGGGAAACCCACGTGCATAAGCACGTATCCTGTTGTGAATACATAGCAACAGGAGGCAAACCGGGGGAACTGAAACATCTAAGTACCCCGAGGAAGAGAAATCAACCGAGATTCCGAAAGTAGCGGCGAGCGAAATTGGATTAGCCCTTAAGCTTTTAATGATGCAGGTGAAGAGTCTGGAAAGTCTCGCAATAAAGGGTGATAGCCCCGTAACCGACACATCATAATCAGTGAAATCGAGTAGGGCGGGACACGTGATATCCTGTCTGAATATGGGGGGACCATCCTCCAAGGCTAAATACTACTGACTGACCGATAGTGAACCAGTACCGTGAGGGAAAGGCGAAAAGAACCCCTGTGAGGGGAGTGAAATAGAACCTGAAACCGTGTACGTACAAGCAGTAGGAGCACCTTCGTGGTGTGACTGCGTACCTTTTGTATAATGGGTCAGCGACTTAATTTTAGTAGCAAGGTTAACCGTTTAGGGGAGCCGTAGGGAAACCGAGTCTTAACTGGGCGTACAGTTGCTAGGATTAGACCCGAAACCAGGTGATCTAGCCATGGGCAGGTTGAAGGTTGAGTAACATCAACTGGAGGACCGAACCGACTAATGTTGAAAAATTAGCGGATGACTTGTGGCTAGGGGTGAAAGGCCAATCAAACCTGGAGATAGCTGGTTCTCCCCGAAAGCTATTTAGGTAGCGCCTCGGACGAATACTACTGGGGGTAGAGCACTGTTAAGGCTAGGGGGTCATCCCGACTTACCAACCCTTTGCAAACTCCGAATACCAGTAAGTACTATCCGGGAGACACACGGCGGGTGCTAACGTCCGTCGTGGAGAGGGAAACAACCCAGACCGCCAGCTAAGGTCCCAAAGTATAGCTAAGTGGGAAACGATGTGGGAAGGCTCAGACAGCCAGGATGTTGGCTTAGAAGCAGCCATCATTTAAAGAAAGCGTAATAGCTCACTGGTCGAGTCGGCCTGCGCGGAAGATGTAACGGGGCTAAGCTATACACCGAAGCTGCGGCTACGTACCTTAGGGTATGTGGGGTAGGGGAGCGTTCTGTAAGCCGTTGAAGGTGGTCTGTAAGGGCTGCTGGAGGTATCAGAAGTGCGAATGCTGACATGAGTAACGATAAAGGGAGTGAAAAACTCCCTCGCCGGAAGACCAAGGGTTCCTGTCCAACGTTAATCGGGGCAGGGTAAGTCGACTCCTAAGGCGAGGCCGAAAGGCGTAGTCGATGGGAAACGGGTTAATATTCCCGTACTTCTTACAATTGCGATGGGGGGACGGAGAAGGCTAGGTGGGCCTGGCGACGGTTGTCCAGGTTCAAGTATGTAGGCGGAAAGTTTAGGTAAATCCGGACTTTCTTTAACGCTGAGATACGATGTCGAGCTACTACGGTAGTGAAGTCATTGATGCCATGCTTCCAGGAAAAGCCTCTAAGCTTCAGATTGTAAGGAATCGTACCCCAAACCGACACAGGTGGTCGGGTAGAGAATACCAAGGCGCTTGAGAGAACTCGGGTGAAGGAACTAGGCAAAATGGTACCGTAACTTCGGGAGAAGGTACGCTCTTATCAGTGAAGTCCCTTGCGGATGGAGCAGACGAGAGTCGCAGATACCAGGTGGCTGCAACTGTTTATTAAAAACACAGCACTGTGCAAAATCGTAAGATGACGTATACGGTGTGACGCCTGCCCGGTGCCGGAAGGTTAATTGATGGGGTTAGACTTCGGTCGAAGCTCTTGATCGAAGCCCCGGTAAACGGCGGCCGTAACTATAACGGTCCTAAGGTAGCGAAATTCCTTGTCGGGTAAGTTCCGACCTGCACGAATGGCGTAATGATGGCCACGCTGTCTCCACCCGAGACTCAGTGAAATTGAAATCGCTGTGAAGATGCAGTGTACCCGCGGCTAGACGGAAAGACCCCGTGAACCTTTACTACAGCTTGGCACTGAACATTGAACCTACATGTGTAGGATAGGTGGGAGACTATGAAACCGCGTCGCTAGATGTGGTGGAGTCGTCCTTGAAATACCACCCTTGTAGTTTTGATGTTCTAACGTTGGCCCCTGAATCGGGGTTACGGACAGTGCCTGGTGGGTAGTTTGACTGGGGCGGTCTCCTCCCAAAGAGTAACGGAGGAGCACGAAGGTGGGCTAAACACGGTTGGACATCGTGTGGTTAGTGCAATGGCATAAGCCCGCTTGACTGCGAGAATGACAATTCGAGCAGGTGCGAAAGCAGGTCATAGTGATCCGGTGGTTCTGAATGGAAGGGCCATCGCTCAACGGATAAAAGGTACTCCGGGGATAACAGGCTGATACCGCCCAAGAGTTCATATCGACGGCGGTGTTTGGCACCTCGATGTCGGCTCATCACATCCTGGGGCTGAAGTCGGTCCCAAGGGTATGGCTGTTCGCCATTTAAAGTGGTACGCGAGCTGGGTTTAGAACGTCGTGAGACAGTTCGGTCCCTATCTGCCGTGGGCGTTGGAAAATTGAAAGGGGCTGCTCCTAGTACGAGAGGACCGGAGTGGACGAACCTCTGGTGTTCGGGTTGTCATGCCAATGGCATTGCCCGGTAGCTAAGTTCGGAATCGATAACCGCTGAAAGCATCTAAGCGGGAAGCGAGCCTTGAGATGAGTTTTCCCTGACGCTATAAGCGTCCTAAAGGGTTGTCGTAGACTACGACGTTGATAGGCAGGGTGTGTAAGTGCTGCGAGGCATTGAGCTAACCTGTACTAATTGCCCGTGAGGCTTAACCATACAACACCCAAGGGGTTTTGTGGACTCAAAGACAGACCTTGAATGAGTTTGAAGAGACACTTTTAGATTATAGCTTTCCGAATTTTAAAATTTGCTTGGCGACCATAGCATTGTGGACCCACCTGATTCCATGCCGAACTCAGAAGTGAAACACAATAGCGCCGATGGTAGTGTGGGGTTTCCCCATGTGAGAGTAGGACATCGCCAGGCTTTAAATTAAATCTTTAGGTTGACCGACCTGGAGATATGGACGCTCACTTAGTGAGTTGACCACTGCGGAGTGGTAGTTCAGTTGGTTAGAATACCGGCCTGTCACGCCGGGGGTCGCGGGTTCGAGTCCCGTCCACTCCGCCACTTATTCGATAACCTCGCCTAGTGCGAGGTTTTTTCGAATCTGAAGTAAGATAAAGTTTTAGGGGTGTAGCTCCAATTGGCAGAGCAGCGGATTCCAAATCCGCGTGTTGGGAGTTCGAATCTCTCCACCCCTGCCATATTTAAAGCCTCAGCAGAAATGCTGGGGCTTTTTTACGTCTGTTTGCTTCTACGAAGCAATCTTGGGAGAAGAACTAGGCTCTCCCCTGGCGCGCCAGCTCGGTCGAATCTCTATATTTAAGGCTCTAGACTGCGCGCCCCGGTAGAAAGACTAGAGCCTTTTTGTTTTCTTTCAGTCTTACATCACTCATACTCGTCAATTGCTCAAGTTCTATCTTGCCCTCTTCTAAATTGATTAGAACCAGTACTGTTCCTTACTGCAGCATGAGCTGTTTTATGGAAAAGTTTCAGTTTTAGGACTATTAGTGTGCGAAGCTTTGAATCTAATTAGAATTCCTCTTCGATCGTGGTTCTCTCTCTACATTTTATTATGATCTCAATATTTAACTTGAACAGAAGGTCATGTAGAAATACAGCTATTAGGCTTAATGGGCTAAATATCGCTACGTTTCTTTGCTTATTTTATTTCCGTAAACGCTTTGTGTTTCTCTTCGCTCGAACGTACTCAAACCAGTGGTTGTTTGGTTGTTTGGTTGTTTGGTTGTTTAGGAGTGTTAGATACGACAAAGAGTCATGCTTGAAGATAACAATCATGACTAAAGTAGTGGTCAGAGATAAAGGGAGTAACTTGTAGAGTAGAAAGGTGCTTATCGATGGAAACAGGTACAAAAAAGGCCGCTTATACTAAGCGACCTTCGTTTATGTTTTCGGGTGTTAATCCAATTCTTTCTCAGCTTGTTTCGCTTTCTCTATCATAGGGGTGATTGTTGAGCCTTGAACCAGAATAGAGAACACAACAACGGCGTATGTCATGACAAGGATAATCTCTTTAACATCGATTGACTTGTCTTCAATTACCCAGATCCCTGAAGGGATTGAAAGTGCCATGGCTAGAGCTAGACCACCACGTAAACCACCCCAAGTTAAGATCTTGATTGACCAAGGGTTGTAAGTTCTAAAGCGTCTAAATCCGATATAAGACAAGAAAACACTTAGGTAACGTGCACTCAATACTAGAGGTACCGCAAATGCCATTAAGATCCAGTCTTCTTGGTGGAATTTGAATAGTAGCATCGACATACCAATCAATAAAAATAATACGCCATTTAAGAATTCATCTATTAGTTCCCAGAAGTGGTCTAGGTGATCTTCACTTTCTTTCGAGAACCCAATAAAGCGTGTCCAGTTACCAATCATAATACCTGATACCACCATCGCTAACGGTCCTGATACATGTAGAACTTCGGCAAAGGCATAGCCAGCTGTCGGAATACCGATGGTTAATAGCAACTCCATCGAGTGGTCATCGGTGTTGCTGATTAGGTAATGGAATATTAAGCCTAGAACGAAGCCATAGACGATACCGCCGATAGCCTCTTGGACGAATAACATGGTCACGCTACCTACAGTCGGTGCCTCTGTACCGAACGCAATGGTAAATAGCGTAACGAAGATGACTAGGCCAAAACCATCGTTGAATAGAGATTCCCCCTCGATTTGAGTAGAGATTCGTCTGGGAGCATCGAGCTTCTTCACTATTGCTAATACAGCTATTGGGTCGGTTGGAGATATTAGAGAGCCAAAAAGTAAGCAATAAATTAGGTCAAATTGAATGCCGATAAACTGACAGAACCCATACAGTACAAAGCCAATAAAGAATGTCGAAAACAGTGTAGCGCCAAGAGCTAGTACTGTTATTTCCCATTTCTGATCTTTTAGATTAGGTAACTTAATCCCCAAACCACCTGCAAAGAGTAAGAATCCCAGTATTCCTTTCAGGAGGAAATCTTCAAAGTTGATACTGGCAACGGTTTCTGAGGCGATGTCAGCCAATTGAAACCAATTGTTTTGTCCCGCAATGATAATCAGTAGAGATAACATCATTGAGCCAGCTGTAATGGCGATGGTTGTCTGCATTTTACCAATTTTGGTATTCACGAAAGCAATAAGCATGGCTGCAGCGGACAAGAAGCATAAGGTGTAATAGACCGACATTGGGATTCCAATATGTAACAAAGTATGAAAATTAATTTTCGTTGTCTCATGCTTAAATAGCAAACACTTTTTGTCATAGCTTAGTAATCAATTTCCTTTTTTAGACGTCTAGACTCCTTTTTAATGTGTGATAGGATGGAGGTATAATTAAAGGAATGAGGCTGTACCGTGGGAAGTAATGTAAGGCAAAAGATTGAGGCTCTGTTAAAGCAACGAATTTTACTGATTGATGGTGGCATGGGCACCATGATTCAGGATTATAAATTGGAAGAGCAGGACTATCGTGGTGAGCGCTTTGCTGATTGGCATAGTGACTTGAAAGGTAACAATGACCTTTTGGTACTTACACAGCCCAAGCTTATCAAAGGTATCCACACGGAGTATTTGGAAGCGGGTGCAGATATCCTCGAAACCAATACCTTTAATGCAACAACCATTGCTATGGCCGACTATGATATGGAAAGCCTTAGCGAAGAAATTAACTATGCTGCTGCTAAACTGGCTCGTGAAGCGGCAGATGAATGGACAGCGAAGACCCCTGAGAAACCTCGTTTTGTGGCGGGTGTTTTAGGTCCAACTAACCGAACTTGTTCTCTCTCCCCAGATGTTAATGATCCGGGCTATCGTAATGTTAGCTTTGATGAACTTGTTGTGGCTTATTCTGAGTCGACTCGTGCTCTTATCAAAGGCGGGTCAGACCTTATTCTTATCGAGACTATCTTCGATACACTCAACGCGAAGGCATGCTCTTTTGCTGTTGAATCAGTCTTTGAAGAAATGGGTATCACGCTTCCTGTGATGATCTCCGGTACTATCACCGATGCATCTGGTCGAACGCTTTCCGGACAAACGACGGAAGCATTCTATAACGCCCTTCGTCATGTAAAACCAATCTCATTCGGTTTGAACTGTGCATTAGGCCCAGATGAACTGCGCGAATATGTCGGTGAGATGTCTCGTATCTCCGAATGTAATGTGTCTGCTCACCCAAACGCGGGTTTACCTAACGCGTTTGGTGAGTATGACCTTTCTCCTGAAGACATGGCAGAACATGTTAAGGAATGGGCTGAAAGTGGTTTCTTGAACTTAATTGGCGGTTGCTGTGGTACGACTCCAGAGCATATACGTCAGATGGCTGAGGCCGTTGAAGGCGTAACTCCACGTCAATTACCAGATTTGCCAGTCTCTTGTCGTCTTTCTGGACTAGAGCCTTTGACTATTGCCAAAGAATCTCTGTTCGTGAACGTGGGTGAGCGTACCAATGTTACCGGCTCTGCTCGCTTTAAGCGTCTGATTAAAGAAGAACTATACGATGAAGCGTTGAGTGTCGCTCGAGAACAAGTAGAAAACGGCGCTCAAATCATCGATATTAACATGGACGAAGGGATGCTAGACGCTGAGGCGTGTATGGTTAAATTCCTAAATCTATGTGCTTCTGAACCAGAGATATCGAAAGTACCGGTAATGGTCGACTCTTCGAAATGGGAAGTTATTGAAGCTGGTCTGAAATGTATTCAGGGTAAAGGCATCGTTAACTCAATCTCTCTTAAAGAAGGGAAAGAGAAATTTGTCGAACAAGCGAAACTGGTTCGCCGATATGGTGCAGCAGTAATCGTGATGGCATTCGATGAAGTCGGCCAAGCTGATACTCGAGAGCGCAAGGTCGAGATCTGTACTAATGCCTACAACATTCTTGTTGATGAAGTCGGTTTCCCACCTGAAGATATTATTTTCGATCCAAACATTTTTGCAGTTGCGACTGGTATTGATGAGCATAACAACTACGCGGTTGATTTTATTGAAGCGGTAGGGGATATCAAACGAGACTTACCTCATGCAATGATCTCGGGTGGTGTGTCTAATGTTTCGTTCTCGTTCCGAGGTAATAACTACGTTCGTGAAGCAATCCACGCAGTATTCCTATATCACTGTTTTAAAAACGGTATGGATATGGGGATCGTAAATGCAGGGCAATTAGAAATTTACGATAATGTTCCTGAGGATTTGCGCGAAGCCGTTGAAGATGTGGTTCTGAACCGTCGAGATGATTCAACAGAGCGCTTGTTAGATATCGCTACTGAGTATCTAGAACGTGCAGTTGGAAAGGTTGAAGATAAATCTGCTTTAGAGTGGCGTACTTGGCCGGTAGAAAAACGTTTAGAACATTCTTTAGTGAAGGGTATTACCGACTTTATCGTTGAAGATACTGAAGAGGCTCGTGTTAATGCTTCTCGTCCTATTGAGGTGATCGAAGGGCCTCTGATGGACGGTATGAATGTTGTCGGAGACCTCTTTGGCGAGGGCAAGATGTTCTTACCACAAGTTGTTAAGTCAGCTCGTGTTATGAAGCAAGCTGTAGCCCATCTAGAGCCATTTATTAATGCAACCAAAGACGTTGGCGCAACTAACGGAAAAATCTTACTTGCGACTGTAAAAGGCGATGTTCATGACATTGGTAAAAACATTGTGGGCGTTGTATTGCAGTGCAATAACTACGAAATTATCGATTTAGGCGTGATGGTTTCATGCGAAAAAATTCTAAAGGTCGCTAAAGAAGAGAACGTCGATATCATTGGTCTTTCGGGTTTGATAACCCCTTCATTGGATGAGATGGTGCATGTTGCTAAAGAGATGGAGAGACAAGGCTTTAAATTGCCTCTTCTGATCGGTGGTGCAACGACTTCTAAAGCTCATACAGCGGTTAAGATTGAACAGAATTACTCTGAGCCTGTTGTCTATGTAAACAATGCCTCTCGTGCTGTAGGTGTGTGTACTTCATTGCTATCTAATGAATTGAAACCAGCATTTGTTGAGAAGTTGGATATTGATTACGATCGCGTTCGAGATCAGCACAATCGTAAAAAACCGCGTACTAAGCCAGTTACGCTTGAGCGAGCTCGAGCTAATAAAGTTGCTATAGATTGGGATGCTTATACTCCACCGGCACCGGCTAAACCTGGAGTGCACATCTTCAATAACTTCGATGTAGCGACTTTACGTAACTATATCGACTGGACTCCGTTCTTTATGACATGGTCATTAGTCGGAAAGTACCCAGCAATTCTCAATCATGAAGAGGTGGGTGATGAAGCGAAACGCCTATTCAAGGATGCTAACGATTTACTCGACCGTGTAGAGAGAGAGAAATTGCTTGAAGCTCGTGGTATGTGTGCCATGTTCCCTGCAAACAGTGTTGGCGATGATATTGAAGTTTATACTGATGAGTCACGTACCGAGGTGCTGAAGGTTCTGCATAATCTTCGTCAGCAAACCGAGAAGCCAAAAGGTTTTAACTACTGTTTGTCAGATTACATTGCGCCGAAAGCTAGCGGTAAAGCGGACTGGATTGGTGGCTTTGCGGTGACTGGTGGTATTGGCGAGCGAGAGCTTGCTGATGAATACAAAGCTAATGGTGATGACTATAACGCTATCATGATTCAGGCCGTTGCTGACCGATTAGCTGAAGCGTTCGCTGAATACCTGCATAAAGAAGTGAGAAAGGACATTTGGGGCTATTCGCCGGATGAGGATTTGTCTAATGACGATTTGATTCGAGAGAAGTACCAAGGTATTCGTCCTGCTCCGGGTTACCCAGCCTGTCCTGAACATACTGAAAAAGGTACGTTGTGGGAGTTGATGGACGTTGAAAAAGCGATCGACATGTCACTAACTACGAGCTACGCGATGTGGCCAGGAGCTTCAGTGTCTGGTATGTATTTCTCACACCCTGACGCTAGATACTTTGCGATTGCACAGATTCAACAGGATCAAGTGGACAGCTATGCTGATCGTAAAGGTTGGGATATGTTGGAAGCTGAGAAGTGGTTAGGACCAAACATTAACTAATGATTGTTTCATCACGAGAAAAGGGTTGCTTAAGAGCAACCCTTTTTGTATTTGAAATTCGTTGTTTATACGCTCAAACGAGTGGCTACTCGTTTATTCGAATAATTCTTGGTGAAGTTTTTGAATTGCCAACTTGGATACTGATTCATTTAGCAAGAAGCATAGGTTGTGTGGACTTGCTCCGTAACAAATCATACGTAGGTTGAAGTCTTCAAGAGTGCCGAACACCTGCTTCGCATAGCCTTTGCTTTCACTCATGTTGTTGCCAATAAGAGCAACAAGGCATAGGTCGTGTTCAATATCTACAGAACACAGCTCTTCAAGCTCAATTCGAGCGGCTTCTGGTAACTGAGGAGCACCACCTGATGTATCGGTTTGATCGAGAGTGAGTGACACACTGATCTCTGAGGTAGTGATAAGATCCACAGAGATCTTATGTTTAGCAAGGATCTCAAATACCTTAGCTAAGAAGCCATAAGCATGGAACATATTGGCACTGCGTAGCGTAACCATGGTTTGGTTGCAGCGCAGGGCAAGCGCTCTGAACAGAGGAGAGCTTTCAACTTGTTGACGAATCCATGTTCCACCTAGCTCTGGTGCTTTTGATGAGCCGACAAAGACAGGGATTTGATGGCGTAGTGCAGGAACCAAAGTCGATGGGTGCAAGATCTTCGCACCAAAATTTGCCATTTCCGATGCTTCACTAAAGCTGATCTCTGGGATAGGGGAGGCCTTAGGTGCAACACGAGGGTCGGTAGTGTAGATACCCGGAACATCCGTCCAGATCTCTAAACCAATCGCCTGTACCGATTCGGCAATCAGTGCTGCTGAATAATCACTGCCACCGCGGCCTAACGTTGTGGTGTTGCCTTCGCTATCAGCACCGATAAAACCTTGGGTAACGACAACTTGTTGTTGGCAAAGTGGAATTAGCTTCTGTTTTGCTAAAGCTGCAATATCTTCCAGTTGTGGTTCTGCCTTACCGAAGTCATCATTGGTGCGCATTACTTCTCTGATATCAAAACGAACTGCTGGTGTGCCACGCTCACGTATGATCTGAGCGAGGATATGTGTCGACATCAATTCGCCACATGCGACAAGGTGGTCAGTCAGCTTTGTGCTGACTTGGAATGATGCTGCTTCGGCTGCACTCGCAATATCATCGAGAATGCTATGAACCTCTTTCTCGATACTGTTCGGATCGGCTAACTGAGCAAGAATCGTATTATGAATGTCCGTCAACTGTGTCACTAGTTCCTGACGACGAGCTTTGTCTTGAACACCATTCGCCAGTTCAACTAGCAAGTTAGTGACGCCAGAACATGCACTACTCACGACCAGTTTCGTATTTGAGTTGTTTTCAATAATGGCAGCACAACGGCTCATTGCTTCAAAGTTGGCAACACTTGTTCCACCAAACTTAGCGACATTAAAAGAACCAGCTACATTAGATGCACTCACGATATATCTCCCACGACTTCCTAAAATAAAATTACGGTTGGGTAATCCAACGTCCGATGTTTTTCGAAGAGAGTTTTAGAGCAAAAAGAGAGGAATTATTAGAATAGTAACCTCAGAAGCTCTTCACCATATAGAAATGGCGACAGTTGACGGGATTCAGCCCGCTCAACCGATAATAAAGGTCCTGCATCCTTTTATTATCTCGGCACTGCTCCCCATAAATGTTTTGTATTGGAAATGCGGCTCCACAAAACACCTGCCTGGGCAGTGCTCCTCTTCTGCTAGATAGCCATTTCATTGAACGTGTTTGTGATAACAATGTCAATCCGTAACTTGAGATAATTGAAAAATAATTTTAACAATTATGTGACAGTGGTTTGACCTCAATACTTATGGCTAATTGCTGAGGTAATCAATTTGCTTTAGGGTGGATTGTTCACAACATTAACGTAAGGGATGTACATGTCTAATTTAACACTCACTACTGCTATCGATAGCTTTTATCCGCCGCACCGAACGTTAATGGGACCAGGTCCTTCTGATATCTCGCCTCAAGTGCTACAGGCTTTAAGCCGTCCAACCATCGGTCACCTAGATCCACTGTTTATTGCGATGATGGATGAGCTTAAACAGCTTCTTAAATACGCTTTTCAGACTGAAAACGAATTTACGATTGCCGTTTCTGCACCGGGCAGCGCGGGTATGGAAACCTGTTTTGTTAACTTGATTGAGCCTGGTGAAAAGGTGATCGTTTGTCGTAACGGTGTCTTCGGTGAGCGTATGCGAGAGAATGTTGTGCGTTGTGGTGGCGAAGCCATCCTTGTTGACGACGAGTGGGGCAAACCCGTTTCCGTTGAAAAGGTAGAACAAGCATTGGCAGAAAATCCCGATGCTGTTGCTGTTGCATTTGTGCATGCAGAAACGTCTACTGGAGCGTTATCGGATGCTCAAGCTATCTCAGCTATCGCTCGTCAGTTTGATGCGTTAACGATTGTTGATGCAGTGACGTCACTAGGTGGTGTGCCATTACTGGTTGATGAGTGGCAGCTTGATGCAGTTTATTCTGGAAGCCAAAAGTGTCTGTCTTGTGTACCAGGACTATCTCCGGTGACTTTTTCTCAGCGTGCTGTTGATAAAATGAAAGCCCGCCAAGCGCCAGTGCAAAGCTGGTTCCTAGATCAAAGTTTAGTATTAGGTTATTGGAGTGGAGAAGGTAAGCGTAGCTACCACCACACGGCACCCGTGAACAGCTTATATGCTCTGCATGAGTCGTTGGTTCTATTGAAAAATGAAGGTTTAGACAACGCTTGGTCACGTCACTATGCGATGCACCAAGAACTTAAAGCTGGCGTAGAAGCTTTGGGATTAAAGTTTGTGGTTGATCAAGAGAGTCGCTTACCTCAATTGAATGCACTTTACTTCCCTGAAGGGATTGACGAAGCCAAAATAAGAACGCAGTTGTTAGAAGAGTATAACCTTGAAATCGGTGCAGGCCTTGGCTCTTTAGCTGGGAAGGCTTGGCGTATTGGTTTAATGGGTTATGGCGCTCGAAAAGAGAATGTCGCTTTGTGCTTAAAAGCGTTACAAGACGTTTTAAAATAACGGTAACAAACTGAAGTTTAAAAAGAAAAGCGCACGATAGATCGTGCGCTTTTTTGTATCTAGGTTATGTCAATATAGTGAATGAATACTAGACCCCTAGGCGTCATTTAGCAGAAGAGATATTGTTTTCTGCTTCTGATATCTTCTTATACTGAACCTTGGAAAAGTCTCGATTTGGGAACAAGAAGCTCGCTTCACTACGAATTTGTTCTGCCTTGCTGTGATCGCCCAACCCTTGATACGCGAGAATTAGGTTGCTGTAGAAAGCAGGCCTTGGCTTACTCTTTATGATCTCTAACGACCAATCTATATAAGGCTGGATCAGGCTAGGATCAGCTTTGTAGAGGCCGATATTTAGATAGGTACTGTACACGTCCCAATCATAGCGATCTTTCCATACTACGGGGTTCGTTACCTGCTTAAGAATGTCCGGGTTTTTCGGTTTAGACATTTCAAATTTAGTGAGTACATAATTGGTGTGTAAGGCACTCAGCATGTAAAAGCTCACCAAGATAGGAACGACTAAGCTCGATACTCTGAATAGGGTTTTACTGACGATACTAAACGGCTGCTGATAGTGGCGAGAAGCCCGTTGATCGACCCAGTAAATCAAAATGATAAAGGTTATCCAGTGAATCGCCGAGTGGTAAAAAGGATACTCAAGCTGAGAATGTAAGAGTATCGGTATGAATAGCGCAAGTAGTGCTAGACGTGTTCCTTTCGCTGAGCTTGCTATGCGTGACATCACCAACACTGCAGCAAGCAAGATACCGATGATTGGTACAATTCCCCCTTCTACTCCCCAAAACAGGAACTCATTGTGCGGGTGATCCATTGAAGGAAGGCCGGGATGATAATTTGAGTTAAGTTGATGCTGGCGAGCTGTGTATAGCGTGTATTCGGATTCAAACTTTCCATAGCCATAACCTGTAAAAGGCTTTTCGATCATCATATCGAGCGCTTGTGGAAAGGTATAAGCTCGTGGGCTTTCTAAGTTAGCCCTTTTACTTGCGAGGCTATCAGTTGTACTGAGACTGATTACCGAAAAAGCGACGACGATACCGACCAGTACTGATGCACACCACCCGTAGAAGCGTTTCTTAGTAGAGAACTTGTATAGGTAAGGCAGAATGCAGACAAACCCGATTACGGCAGCCAACCATCCGGTACGTGATGCGATGATGATCAGCAAAGGTACGGTTAAGGTTGGTGTTAGGTATAGTAAGAACGACTCGCTAATTTTGTGATTATATTTAGCTGGCTGTCTTGCTAGAAGATAAGCTGAAAGCACAAAACCTGTAGCTAAAAAGCTGGCCATAACATTCGGTTGTTGGAATATCCCATAAGGTCTATTGGCCGCAGTGTTGTAACCAAATAGGTTGCCAGGTTCCAGTAAGAAATATTGCACATAGCCAAAAAGTGCTTGTATAACTACAGCAAGAACAATGAACCACAACATGCGTTGTTTGTGTTTGTTACTGAATTTAAATTGTTGAAGCACCACGAATAAAGCGAAGCCTGTCCACAATCCAAGTAGTCGACTTGATGCGGCTTGAGGAGAGGCGTTGCTGTAAAGAATGGGCAGCGTCAGTATCACGCAACTTATCATCAAGCCAACGGTTAGCTTGGAATATTTGAGTACTCGGTTAGTGGCAAGTTGGTAGAAGCCAATCGCCAACGTAAAGCTAAGAGCTAACCAAGTGGTTGGATTAAAGGATAAAGCAAGGCCTGAGCCGCCAGGATTAGGCATGAAAAAATGCATGGCTAATAAGAATACAACAGCTAAAGAGGCAAGAAATGCCTTGTTAAGCGGGAGCTGAGTTCTCTGATTTTCTAGCTGGGTACCGCTAGTGTGTATTGTTGCCATAAATCCCTAACCTTATAAAAACAGAGCTTGTTCCTTCTGAAACAAGCTCTGTTACTTTAACATTTTTCTGTCTGCTCGCAGGGAGCTATTTTACACCTAGTTCAAATTTAACATAGGCTTAAGGAAGCGAGCAGTGTGCGAACCTTCGACTAACGCCACATCTTCAGGTGTACCTTCTGCAACAATTTCACCGCCTCCTTGGCCACCTTCAGGACCAAGATCTAGGATCCAGTCTGCCGTTTTGACGACATCTAGGTTGTGTTCAATCACCACTACCGTATTGCCGTGATCACGCAATCTATGTAGTACCGTTAATAGCTGCTGTATATCGTGGAAATGGAGGCCTGTTGTTGGCTCATCGAGAATGTATAAGGTTTTCCCCGTGTCTCTTTTAGACAGTTCACGCGCTAATTTAACACGCTGCGCTTCACCGCCAGACAAGGTTGTTGCAGCTTGCCCGAGGCGAATGTAGGAAAGGCCCACGTCCATTAGGGTTTGTAGTTTTCGAGCGATAACAGGCACTGGGTTGAAGTATTCACGAGCATCTTCCACAGTCATCTCTAGAACTTCGTCAATGGTTTTACCCTTGTAGCGGACCTCTAGAGTTTCACGGTTATAACGCTTACCTTTACATACATCACACGGTACATACACATCTGGCAAGAAATGCATCTCTACTTTGATGACACCGTCTCCCTGACACGCTTCACAGCGACCACCACGAACGTTAAAACTGAATCGACCTGGTTTGTAGCCACGAGATCGTGATTCTTGTGTACCTGCAAATAACTCTCGAATTGGAGTGAAAATACCAGTGTAAGTTGCAGGGTTTGATCTTGGTGTGCGACCGATAGGGCTTTGGTCAATATCGATCACTTTGTCGAAATGCTCTAAGCCTTTTATCTTTTTGTGCTGCGCCGGAACTGCAGTTGTTGCACCGTTTAATTGGGTGTGGGCGACTTTAAAGAAGGTGTCATTAATTAGTGTCGACTTACCTGACCCCGATACACCCGTAATACAGCTGAACAAGCCTACAGGGATCGTCGCGGTGACATTTTTTAGGTTGTTCCCAGTCGCGCCAACGATCTCGACGACCTTTTTCTTGTCGATAGGCGTTCTTTGCTTTGGTATCGCAATTTCTTTGGCGCCACTCAGGTATTGCCCTGTCAAAGAGTTCGGGTTTTCGATGATGTCTTGCATGGTACCTTCTGCAACCACGTGTCCACCATGAACCCCCGCGCCTGGGCCGATATCGATAACATGGTCAGCGCAACGAATCGCATCTTCGTCATGCTCAACAACAAGCACGGTATTTCCTAAGTCTCTTAGGTGAACCAAGGTTTGTAGTAGACGTTCATTATCACGCTGGTGGAGGCCAATTGATGGTTCATCCAGTACATACATAACACCAACTAAACCAGCACCAATTTGACTTGCTAGACGAATCCTTTGCGCTTCACCACCAGACAGCGTTTCTGCACTGCGTGATAGGTTCAGGTAATTCAAACCAACGTTCACCAAGAAATGCAGACGATCATTGATCTCTTTCATCACTTTATCTGCAATTTGTCCACGCTGGCCGCTGAGCGACAAGTTTTGGAAAAACTCTAATGCATCAGCAATACTGAGCTGAACTATTTCTGGCAGTGTGGTATCGCCAATGAAGACATTTCGAGCTTCTAATCTTAAACGCGTGCCATCACAGCTAGAACACGATTTCGTTGAGATGTACTTGGCAAGATCTTCACGCACCGCACTAGATTCAGTATCGCGGTAACGGCGTTCTAACGTATTTAAAATGCCTTCAAATGGGTGACGCTTGACGCGGATATCACCACGATCATTGATGTACTTGAATTCTACTTCAGTGCGTCCTGAACCCTTGAGGATGATCTCTTGAGTTTTCTTTGGCAGAGAATTAAATGGCGTATAAAGGTCAAAACCATAATGGTCTGATAGCGATGTTAGCATCTGAAAATAGTAATAATTCTTCTGATCCCAGCCTTTAATCGCACCTTCAGCAATACTTAGGTTCTCATCTGAAATCACTCGGCTTGGGTCAAAATATTGTTGAACCCCAAGGCCATCACACGTACCACAAGCACCTGCCGGGTTATTAAATGAGAACAGACGAGGCTCAAGCTCCTGCATACTATAGCCACATTTAGGACAAGCGAAGTTTGCAGAGAATACGATCTCTTCTTGTTCTTTATCATCCATCCAACCAACTACAGCGATGCCACCAGAGAGCTCTAATGTTGTCTCAAATGATTCAGCTAAACGCTGTTGAAGATCCGGTCGAACCTTAAAGCGATCAACGACAACTTCGATGGTGTGCTTCTTGTGCAGTTCCAATGTGGGTGGATCGGATAAATCACAGGTTTCGCCATCAATACGAGCACGGATAAAGCCTTGAGCGGCTAGGTTCTCAAGCGTTTTAACATGCTCACCTTTACGTTCTTTGACTATTGGAGCCAGCAGCATCATCTTTGAACCTGCAGGTAGCTCTAAGACTTTATCGACCATTTGGCTGATGGTTTGTGCTGCAAGAGGGGTATTGTGATCAGGACATCGTGGTTCGCCGACACGAGCATAAAGTAGCCTTAGATAATCATAGACTTCAGTGATAGTACCAACAGTTGAACGGGGGTTATGAGAGGTCGATTTTTGTTCTATAGAGATGGCAGGAGATAAACCTTCGATGTGGTCGACATCGGGTTTTTCCATAAGAGATAGAAATTGACGAGCGTAAGCCGACAAAGACTCAACATAACGACGTTGACCTTCTGCGTAGAGAGTATCAAACGCAAGTGACGACTTTCCTGAACCTGATAATCCAGTGATAACCGTCAGCTTATCACGAGGTATGGTTAGGTTAATGTCTTTGAGGTTATGCGTACGAGCGCCTCTAATTTCTATTTTATCCATCTCAACAGACCATGTAATTTTAAGTGGCTAAAGTATTACATAGAGTGAGATTTGTGCAAAGTTTTACTGGATAAAAAAACAGTAATAAAAAAGGTGACTCTTTTGAGTCACCCTTGGAGTCATTTAATATGCTGTTAACCAATTGCTATTCAGTAAATAACTGAATAATTAAATAGCTAAACAGTGAGTAAGTCAAAATTAGCAATTAAGCTTCTTTTGTTGTTGAGTGCTTACCTAGCTCGATTTGTTGCTGGTCTTTTTTGTATAGGTTTTCAAAGCAGTAATTTGTTGCTTCGATATAGCCTTCAACACTACCGCAGTCAAAACGTTGGCCTTTAAATTTGTAAGCCAATACACAGCCTGCTTTTGCTTGTTTTAGCAATGCATCAGTGATCTGGATTTCACCGCCTTTACCTGGTTCAGTCTGCTCGATAAGCTCAAAGATATCTGGAGTCAGAATGTAGCGGCCAATGATCGCTAGGTTGCTGGGAGCAGTACCTGGTTCTGGCTTTTCTACCATGTCATCGACACGGAAAAGATCATCTTTGATCATCTCGCCAGAGATAACACCGTATTTGTGAGTTTCATTTTCAGGCACTTCTTGTACTGCAACGATTGAGCAACGGAACTGTTTGTATAGCGCAACCATTTGAGCCAGTACGCCTTGTTGTTCGTTCACACAAAGGTCATCAGCAAGCACAACGGCGAATGGTTCATCACCCACAAGCTCACGACCAGTCAAGATAGCATGACCTAGACCTTTCATTTCGCGTTGACGAATGTAGGTGAAGTTTGCTGCTTCGATCGTCTCACGAATATTGATCAGCAAATCTTCTTTATTGGTGCCGCTGATCTGGTGCTCAAGCTCGTAGTTCTTATCAAAGTGGTCCATCAATGAATGTTTACCACGGCCAGTCACAATGCACATTCCATCCATGCCGGCTTCAATTGCTTCTTCAACGCCGTATTCAATTAGAGGTTTGTTTACAACGGGCATCATTTCTTTCGGCATTGACTTGGTTGCGGGTAAAAAGCGAGTACCGTAGCCAGCTGCCGGGAAAAGGCACTTTTTGATCATGATAAGACCCTTTATCTATAATAATTATGGATTCAACCTGGGTGGTTGATATTTCTGAGGGCAACTCTAGCATAAGTAATGTCAAAAATTCAGCAACAATCCGTATGGTTCACTAGAGTTTTCCTCAAAATTATCGTCAGTTTAAGAGGCCGATCAATTATGCAAGCAGATTCTGGTTTGCCCATGCAATGGCTTGGACTCTATTTTTAACGGCCAACTTACGGAATATTTGATAAAGATGAGATTTGACGGTGAATTCACTAATAAACAAGTCATCGGCTATCTGGGTGTTTGATGAACCTGATTGAAGGCAGCGAATGACTTGCAGCTCTCTAATGGTTAGGTCGACATTGGTGGGGGTTGTATTGGTGCTCACGATGTTTCGATAGTAGAACAACAATTGGCTTGCCACTTTTCTAGGTAGCCAATTGTCTCCATTGATCACCTCTTCAAGTCCCTTCGCTATTTTGGCCTTCTCTTCAGTGTTGTAAAACAGACCTTTTAATACGCCAAACGTAATCAACTCCGATGTAGGGAGTGCATTAGGGACGTTGAATAGAATGATCTCATGATTTTTCCACATCACGGGTAGATTTGGATGAAGGTTCGTTAATTGAGGTACCTCTTTGTAATCAACCAGTAAAATTCTGTTGCTCTGCTTTCGGTCAAATAACATCAGATCATCTGGTGTCATCTTGAAAAGGGTTAGAGATAAAAACTTTTCTATCTCTTTAACATGCAAATAGGTGTTACTCGGATCGACGCAAATAAAATGCAAAGTGCGAGCATAGCGAGATTTTCTCATTGAAACTCCTTGTTGAACTGGGATTAGATTTCACGTTGTCATGCATGCTTTCGCTTCTCTAGAGCGTTTCTTGTGACTTGCGTTGAATATCAACTTGGAAAGTAAATGAGAGGTTTGTAAGTGGAGAAAAAAGCAACATCGATCTGAATATCATGATTTGTTACGTTTTTATTCTTTGTAGTGAGGTGAGAATAGGAATGCGATTTATCACTGCAGAAAAGCATGCTATTCTTGTGCGCTAAAATTTTCTGAGACTATGAATTTAGACGGAGCAAATCATGGCTAGCCGTGGAGTTAACAAAGTTATATTAGTGGGTAACCTAGGTAATGACCCTGAAATTCGTTACATGCCAAATGGCGGCGCAGTAGCGAACATTACCATTGCAACGTCAGAGTCATGGCGTGACAAAGCAACTGGTGAACAGCGTGAAAAAACAGAATGGCACCGTGTTGCTCTGTTTGGCAAGTTGGCGGAAGTTGCTGGTGAGTACCTACGTAAAGGTTCTCAAGTTTACATTGAAGGTCAACTTCAAACTCGTAAATGGCAAGATCAAAGCGGTCAAGACCGTTACACAACAGAAGTGGTTGTTCAAGGCTTCAACGGTGTAATGCAAATGCTTGGTGGCCGTGCTCAAGGTGGTGCTCCTGCTCAAGGTGGTATGGGGAACAACCAACAGCAAGGTGGTTGGGGTCAGCCACAGCAGCCACAACAACAGCAGCAACAATACAGTGCTCCAGCTCAACAGCAGCAAAAAGCACCTCAACAACAAGCTCCACAGCAGGCTCAACCTCAATATAATGAGCCGCCAATGGATTTTGATGATGACATCCCATTTTAGGAAACGTATAAGTTAATACTGTAAATAAAAACGGTAGACTTGTAACGTAATACACTCTAACCCAGCAGAAATGCTGGGTTTTTTTTATTTTACACTTTTTAAAACGATAAAGTTGTGATTATATGGTGATTACGTATATTGAAAGTGTAAAAATAAAGGCTTCAGGGTATGGCTACATACACTATTGAAACACTGGTTTTTGAAAATGGTGAACGCTATCCGGTTTTGGTGGACGAGGAGGCGATGCCCCACTTCCATGTGACATTGTGGGTGACTTCCAAGTTACGCTCGGTCGGCAAAGCTGAAAACACCATTACAAATAAGATCAATCATGTGAAGTGGTTTTTAGGTTGGCAGGAAAAGGAGCAGCGAGACCTGTATGCCGAGTTTCAAAAAGGGATGTTTCTTAGCGAAAAAGATATCGAGAGTATTAAATCTTATCTTGCTTTGGATATTCATCACTTAAAAGGTGTTAAAAGAAAAGTTAGTAAAGGTAGAAACAAAGTCGTCAGTATGATTGACGAACCTAAATTAATTGATGTAATGCCGTCTGTTGGTCGTAACCACCATTACAACCGTATGACGTCTGTCATAGAATATTTAACCTTCCTTGCCAAGTTGGCAGTCAGTCGAACAGCTAACGAAAAGCTCTACCGTTCCATTAATCAAATGGAGAAGCAATTCAAGGCCGCCCGTCCTAAAGGAAAGGGCAAAAATGTGCAGGATAAAACAAACAGTAAAGCTATCCCTGATGGCTTAGTTCAAGAGTTTATGGCTGCGGCGCACTTTGAGCACCCTAAGAACCCGTTCAAACATAAAGATACCCGCCTTCGCAATCATTTGATGTTCCACCTAATGGATAAACATGGTATTCGGCGTGGTGAAATGCTTTCTCTAATGCTGACAGACATGACACTCCATGGTGATAAAAAGTCGATTTGGGTTAGGCGGACACATGATGACAAGAATGATGCACGCACTAAGCAGCCTGTAGCTAAGACAAAAGAGAGGATGCTGCGGATCAGCAACGAGACAACCGAGTTGCTTAGTCACTACATTACTGAGTGCCGCGCCAAAACCCCCAATGCCAATAAGCACCCCTACCTTTTTGTTACACATCGTAAATGCTCTACTCAGGGGCACCCAGTCTCTGAATCTACGTTTGATAACACCATCGTGCCTATGATGAAGGCTGTCGATGCAAGGTTTGAAGTTATTCATCCACACTTCTTCAGGCACAGCTGGAATGAGGTTTTTTCAGAAAAAGTTGACAAAAACAATGAGTTGGCAGCATTTGGTGTGAATGGGTATAAACACATAGATAGTGGCACAGAGGCTAAAATGCGTAAGCATCAGATGGGACACTCCAGTGAGACATCGGGGAATGTTTACAACCAGCGCCATGTCACTAGAAAAGCTAACGAAGTATCCCTTATGGAACAAGAAGATCTTCAAAGGAAGGCTGCTGAAGCCAGAAAAGAATTAGAAAAAAATGGAGACGGTAATGAGTAATCTTGCGTTGGTGGCTTCAAGGCAAACCGCTTTATCCAGTCTGGCATCACCACTGAAAACTTCACGGGATGGATACAGCTTTGATATTAATGCCGATACGTGGGTCTTGAATAAGGACATGACAGTCCGCTTTCAGCACGAAGTATTGTCATTAGAGCCGAAAACCCATGAGGGGTTCAGGAAGTCACTGGCACGGTATGCGGAAGAGGCTTCAGCCGCCCACACCTTAAACATGTATATGCGATTTCAGCGGATGGTACGTGACACAGGGTGCAAGTCCGTAGATGAGCATGTTGTCCGTAACTGGCGAGCTATGCTTGACGATGAGCACGAATGGTACTTGGGGTCGCTTCGTAGCTTTTTAATTAGCTGGTACGACTATGGCTACAGTGGTATCAGCAGCCAAGTGGTAAGGGTTTTGGAGGGAATGAGATTAGCTGGCAACAAAAAAGGGGTAGCCATTGCCAATCGATGTCCGTACTCAGGAGCACTGACCCAGAACGAGCAAATTGCAGTTACAAACGAGCTGATTCGGCTGTTTGCGGAAGATAAAATCTCTTTACCGTGCTATAGCTACCTATTTCTTCTGCAAGCTACAGCAAGACGAGCAATACAACTGCGCCAGTTAAAGGCGAAAGACCTTTTAAAAGAACACTGCCCAAAAACAGGTGCGGTTAATTTCTACCTCAACATCCCTCGCGCTAAGCAGCGGGGTGTTGGATTTAGGGGGGGATTTAAGAAGCTAGCTATCACAGAAGAACTTTACTTAACTCTTATCAACCTGATTGAGCAAGAGCAAGAAAAGCTGAGCAAGTTTTTGGGAGGGAAGCTAACAGAGAGGCAAAAGGGATTAACGCCACTGTTGATTGATTGGTCAACGACTAAACATCTGCTCGGTCGAATGCGTTATGAAAAGACTGATGTTGGAACGTTAGACGGGCTTCTGTCTACAGATGTTTTTCATATGTCCACAGTTCAGCTAGCCGACGGTTTCATGCGAAAAGTCAGCCTTTTCAACGAAGCTGTCAGTGAACGTACAGGTGATATTATCCAGCTTTCTGCACGGCGTTTCCGCCGTACCCGTGGGACTAATCTTGGTCGTAAAGGCGTAAGTGTTTTTGTTATTGCTGAAGCCTTAGATCAGTCAGACACCCAAAACGTCAAGGTGTACACAGAAAACACGGCTGACACAGTCACTTATATCGACAAGGCTATTGGCACCCTTTGCCAAGGCTTTCAAGGGGCAGATCATCGAGGAGGTAGGTGATGGCGAACGCCGTGACGACCCATCGGCACGTATTCCAAATAAAGATAATGAGGTTGTCGGTGCCTGTGGCACCAATGACTTCTGTTTGAAAGGCTACGAAGCCTGTTACCTGTGCGAAAAATTCCGCCCCCTTCTGGATGCCCCTCATGAGAAGTTCCTAGATAGCCTCTATGCAGAGAAAGAGGCACGGTTGAAAGCAACTAAAAGCGAGCAATACGCCTCGACCAAGGATACGCTGATTCTTGCTGTGGAATGGGTGGTGCAAGCATGTACAGAGATGAAAAAGCTCGGGAGGTTGAGTAGTTATGACAAGTAATGTGATTCGGTTTACGCCAAAAGCGGAACTCACAGGGATGCAAAACCTTAACGGGTTCATTATTAGCTGCCGTACCCATTTGACTGCGTTTGATACTAATAACTGGCACGAAAACAAATGGGAGACCCTGAAAGGTAAGCGTAAGGTTGTAGCTCGCTTTTCTACTAAATTAAAGCCATCAAATTCGTATCACTATGAACCTATTTCTGCTCCGTTCTTAGATTTTGCTAAGGCGTATATTAAGAACTTGTATACGGATAAGCCTGTAGCCAATTTACAACGCCACATGGAAGCCATTCGGGTGCTTGAAGAGGCGTTGATTCTGGCTACGGGTAAGGCTGACATTTTGTTGCTCGATGGTACCGTATTGGAGCGATTGGATGAGGTATTTCATCACCAACTCTCTGAAGCAACAGCAAGAAACAAAGCGGGCTATCAAATGGAGTTGATGCTTGATTTCTGTCGGGATCAACTTATCACGCCTAGCTTGCCAGAGTGGTCTAATCCTTACGGCAAGGATAGCGATCTGACGATTTCGCTTGATGCAAAAGGTAAGGAATATCGAACGGGAAATCTGCCAAGCTCAGAGGAGATGATGCTTGTCGCTGAGGTTTTCAGTAAAGCTCCGCAGCTAGGTGTTGAAGCGGAATACTTTACGGCTCTTTACGCACTGTTGATGACTGCTCCCTCTAGAGCATCTGAGCAAACAGTATTGCCTGTAGATTGCTTAGTGTGGGAAGAAGACCGCGCTGGTGACCAAAAACTGGGTATTCGCTGGGTGCCAGCCAAAAAAGGGAAAGAGGGTATTAAGTGGGTGCCAACTGTAATGCAAGACATTGTGGTGGAGGCGGTTGAACGCCTTAAGCGCATCGGTGCCCCAGCCCGTAATGCCGCCAAGTTTGCCGAGGAGCACCCCGAGCGGTTTATGGTACATGCAGGTTGTATCACGCCCGAGGGTTTTTCTGCGGATAAGTCGTTATCAATTGATCAGTTTAATGCTGCATTATCAACAAATTATAAGGAGTTTACGAATGCAGCACCAACACCAAAGTGGTTGATAAATCTACTCACTAGTGGTGATGGATCTATTTCTTACAAGATACTCGGCAAACATGAGTTTGAAAAATATACCAAGAAGTTCCCGAAATGGCCGTTTGTGGATAAGGATAAGCACGTTAAGGTTTCAGAGGCACTGATATTGCATCGCGAGAATGAGTTCCATGCAGAGTTTGAGTCACGAGCTTTTTCATTCTGTATACCCACTGTTAATCATATTAATGACCGCTTTGTGCAGAAGGAGTCTAAAGGTGAGCGCACTCTATGGAATAAATACGGGTTTAGTCTGAAAAGTGGTAAACCTATTGCGTTGACAACACACAAGGCGCGTCATTGGCTAAGCACTATGGCTGAAAGTGGCGGCATGGATGAGCTGACCTTAGCCAACTGGGCTGGGCGTGCAAAAGTAGGGGATAACAGTAAATACGACCACCGGACGGAAGCAGAAAAAGCCGAACAAGTGGTAGATTTGATGATCCCCGAAGATATTGGCGTGCTAGAGAAAATTAAGCGTAGGCTTCCTGTGACCTTTGAGGACATTGGCAAAGACTTGGCGGGTTCCGCCATTGTCACTGAGTTAGGTGTTTGCGAGCACGATTATGCAATGTCACCTTGCCAGCGCAATGGTGATTGTGAAACCTGCAAGGAAATGGTGTGTATCAAGGGTTTTAGTGACTCTTTAGAGTTGCTTAAGAAGCGGGAAAAGGAAGTAGAAGGTCAGTTTAAAAAGGCCATGAAAGATCAGGGTATGGGGGCATTCGGGGCAGACCGTTGGGTGAGTCATCATGGTTGGCGGTTAGCTCACATTCGTACTAAAGTCCGCATCCTAGAAGATGAAAATACACCAGACGGTGCAGTGGTTCGAATTCCTGATGAGTATGATCCATCGCCTGTGAAGGAAGTTTTGAGGGGCAAGGGATTAAATTTGGAAATCGAATCACCAGATGAACTCGGTATTGCCGATGATGCATTTGAGTTAATGGAGCTATAAAGATGCCTAAAATGGTCATTACAAGTAAAAGTATGCCTGATGTCTTACATCGAATCGAAACATGGAAAGGCAAGCTAACTTGGCCTCTGTTGTGTGAAGAAATCATGGCTTTACTGCAAATAGATGGAGTTACCCGCCAAACCCTGTCGAGCTACAAGGAAATTCAGGAAGCTTTTACGGCACGAAAGCAGTATTTGCGTGAAAAAGCTACCACTGAAACTGTCCCTGCGAATAGCAATATGGAGTATTTGCAAAACCAAGTGGAGAGTTTGGAGGCGGAGCTAAAGAAAGCCAATAAAACCATAGAACGCTACAAGCAGCGCTTCGTATTGTGGCAATACAATGCGTATAAGCATGGTGTGCGTATAGACTCTTTAGATGAGGCTGTGGAGATGTTAGAACAGCCTTTGATTGAGATTAAGCGTAGGACTGGGGGGGCTTAAATAGCTATTGCTGGTTAGCTATTTAAGCCAGTCCGTCAAGACGGACACTGGATGAATTTGGTGCCAGTCCGTCAAGACGGACACTGGATGAATTTGGTGCCAGTCCGTCAAGACGGACACTGGATGAATTTGGTGCCAGTCCGTCAAGACGGACACTGGATGAATTTAGTGCCAGTCCGTCAAGACGGACTCATATTGGTTTTGCTACTAATCTAGCAAACTCCCTTGTGATTCGTGTTTTATGGAATTATGACCCTTATTATTTATTCTTTAATTAATACTAATTGCTAATGGATGGTGTGAATTGAAAGTTGATTCTAAAAAAAACAATCCTGATTATGAAAAATATCCAGTAGGTTCATTAGAGCGCTTGATACATGGGTGTTGGCAATTGGGTATCTTCAGATTTCACGCTTTTTATCAAGAGTGGGATAATGGACTACAGGTGAGGTGCGATAGCATTAACCATACATTGGGAGTGAGAACGGTTCGTGTCGATCTCTTGGCTTTTGAGGGGGACTACAGAAGAACGTCTCAGGTCATGGACATAATTCGGAGCCATGATAGTTCAACGTGGATTTGGTTCGTCAATTGCGAAGCGCTGTTGGATTCTTCGTTAGCAGGTTGGTTGCGTAGTCTCCTTACGACTTATAGTGTAGAACACGTCAGAGTGGCTTTTCTGCTTGATAACCGACAACAGTACAGAAAAATTTTTCAACGAGCTTCAGCTCCGTTTTACCAATCCACAATACTTCTCAAAATTTAACAGCATTCATCATTTTGCCTGACAAACCAAAGAAGCATACAGTAACTTGCTCTACTCATTATTAGATCATTAATGGTCATTAGGCGTTGAGGTGACGACGTTCTGTTAGCTTGGTAACACGGCTCTAGCTACTGGGTAACATGACCTGCCGAAAGTTGGGATTTCAAGGCTTATCAGGATTGTCGGCGAAATCTTTTGGCAGCTTAGTTATTCATTTAAATACAGCTATTTTTATACCGAAATGTATATTAGTCTAGTGTCATATTGTTGAGTTTTAAGGAAATTTCAGTGGTAGCACAAACAAATGATCCCAATAAGCATGGGTTAAAGCGCTATATTGAAGAGTCAATCCGAAAGCAAATTAGAGAAGATGCAGGGTATGGTTGTGTAGTGTGCGGGACACTGTTTTGCGACTATGAACATATCGAACCAGAGTTCCACGATGCAGAGCTGCATGACCCAGCCAAAATGACCTTGCTTTGTGAGAGTTGCCACGGAAAGGTTACAGGAAAACGTAAATCTAAGAGGCGAGTTTGGGATGCAAAGGCTGCTCCATACTGCAAAAAGCACAACGTCATAAGAGAAGAAATCGATCCTTCTGTGAAGCCAACAGTTCAAATCGGGACTAGCCACTTTGATGATGTTGAAATCATCTTGTCCTTACATGGAAAGCCTTTGGTGTGGTTAGAGCCTCCCACACAAAAAGGCGAACCATTTTTGGTTAGCGCTATATTTTACGATAACAAAGGTAAATATGTTGCGAGCTTAAATCGAAATCAGTTTACTAGCGTTCTCGGTTCCCATGATGTGTGGGGGAAAGGGACGCGTATTGAGATACGTCCTGAAAAACGAGTAGTAGGGCTAACACTTAACATTGAGGGTGATAAGCCCGTCAACATTGAACGAATTAGCATGAACTACTTGGGGCAACCACTGGTTGTTAATAAAAAAGGTGAGCTTGAGTTTAGCAGTAATACTATAAGCTGTATGCAAGTGAGTAGTGGTCATACTGCGATGAGTATTGGAGATACACCGTTTACTCCACTAAGGGATTCTTTAGGACAATGGAAAATATTAACTATTGCTCACAGAGTTGCTAAATACGGCCAACAAGTCATTACTATAAACGGCAGCAGGTGTGGCTGGATCTTGGGTAACTGCCTTATAGACAACAACTACAGAGTCGTTGCAGTACACCAAAATGGAGTTACTTCTAATATCACTGGTGAGTTTGTTGGCAATCTCGTAGAGCAACTTAATGGCCGCTTTATGTTGGTTCACACTAGTTATGAATATGATAACTATGAGCCGATTTGGGTTTCATCTACAGATAAAGCCACGAGGAACATTAAGGTTGATTCATTTGTGGATGTGACTCATCGGATTTTTGGAGTTCAGAGTTTTAAAAGAACTCCATATACTCCTAAGTCAACTGAGTCCGTTCAATATCCAGAGAGACAGATGATAAATTCACGGCTGCCAAACTATCAGCAAACTAATGAGCACATTAATAATGGTGACCGAGTGTATATTGACTTCCAAGGAAGAATTGACGGAGTCGCGTTTGAAGGAGGGAAAGCTGAGAACTTTCCACTCGTTGTTGGTGGAAAACGAATGATACCTGGTTTTGAAGATGGCTTGCTCGGTAAAAAAGCTGGTGATGAGTTTGATTTAGAAATCGTATTTCCTGATGACTATCATGCTGAGAATCTGAAAGGAAAGATTGCGATATTTTCAATTGTAGTAAATAAGACGGAGAGACACGCTGAAAACGAATTAGCGTAAGAATTTTGTTTTCAACAGGGAGTCATCCACTCAAGCGACATTCATGTAGAGACAACATGTTGGCAGGTAAGAGAAAAGTAGCTTGATTTTCACTTTATTACGCGTGGCTAAAGGGGAGCTGCAACTCCCCCTTATCGTTCGATAGCTAAATTCACCAAGTTGATGGAACTACAAACACCGTACAAGATGATAGTAGCGTAACTGGCACATAAATGAAAATATTGATGGATACATCGATATAATGACCGTGCTGTGTACAGTCTTTGAAGTGATTGTTAAACTCGAGAGATTAGGTAGGCTCCTTCTTTTGGGGTTAGCCTGCTACAACATCTAAGGTTATAAGAAGTGCTCAAGACAGTGATAACTATGTGTGACTTTACGGAACAAAACCTCTTGAACAGTTACTTTGTGGTCTAAAACTGAATGAGAAAAGTGTAAAAATAAATGATGCAATATGGAGTATAGCGACTTACTTATAGTGCTTTATTTACTCTTTATTTAATAACTGTAAAGTTAGTTGTCATGATTGTGGTTTTGAGTTTTGTTAAGTTGTTGAGTTTTATTTATATTTATTGGATTTTTGAAGTGGTTTCTTTGTTACTTCCAAAAAAAACACGTGTACATCCCTTTTAAGCCCTGTTTTTAATATATTATAAAGACAGTATTAAATTGGAAAAAGCCGCGTTTATCGCGGCTTTTTGTTACCTAGAATTCTTAACGCTTTATTTACAACGTCAATTTATAGTATAAGTAGCAATACGGTATAATGTGAGTTGAAAAGGATTTCGTTATTCATGAGATATACCCCCACACTAAAATTGAGCACTCGCTTAGTCGCCTTTGTCACCGTGAGTGTGATCAGCGCGATGTTCATTCTTTTTATCGGCGGGACACTTTCTTTTAAGCGCATCGGACAAGAATATTTAGACCATTACTTGGTGGGTATTGTCGACGTTGTAGATAAAGAGATGGAAGATCCTGACGCCGCGTATTCTATGCAGCGTTGGATGCCTAAGATGTTGCAAGCGAGCAATATTGTTGAGATGAAACTCTCAAACAAAACCGGCATTGTGTATCGCTTCAAAGATACTTCTCCTCAGATTGATCCTAATCGACTTTATGAAAAAAGCTTTGTCCTTGAGCGCAATGAAGGTTATCGAATCGAGTTTAAGGCGCTTCCTCCTTATATAGGCTATAGCTATTCGCTTGAAGCCATGTGGTCAATTACTCTAGCGGTTGCTCTCATTATTTTCTGTTTAGCCCGTGGTGTTCGATGGCTCAAAGAGCAGTTGATGGGGTCAGAAATGCTGGAGGAACGAGGAAGAATGCTTCTAGCTGGGCAAGTTGAAGCTCATGCGAAAGGGGATGAGCGAGAATGGCCCTATACGGCAAGTGAAGCACTTGATGTGTTAATTGAAGAGCTGCAAGATGCTCGTCAAGAAAGAAGCCGTTTTGATACCTTTATCCGTACCCATACCTTCTTAGACAAGCTGACTGGTACAGCAAATCGCGTTCTATTTGATAACAAGCTCGAATCGGCATTGCATGAAAGTGGTGCTCGGGGCGGCGTTTTACTTATACGTATTGATGAATGGGATCAGGTTCGTGATGTTAACGACAAGCAGATCACAGATGGCTTTATTATTGAAGTCGGTGAAGTATTGTCGAATATTGTTCAGCGCTATCCTGATGTTATTTTCTCTCGTTATTATGAAGCGGACTTCGCGGTATTTATTCCGCATCAGGGAGCAAAGGATATTGCGACGTTGGCGGCTCAATGTTTAAGGCAGCTAGATAAGTTAACCCCGCCGGAACCTTTGGAGTCGGATAACTGGTGCCATATTGGTGTGACCATGTACACGGAAGGTGAGCGCCATAGCCAGATTATGGATGAAACAGAAACCGCGTTAAAAAGTGCTCAGTTGGAACGTATCAATAACTGGAGTCGCTACCCTAAATCAAATAAAAATGAGCTTGATCGCGGCAGTGTTCGTTGGAGAACATTACTTGATAAAGCTTTGCTTCCAGAAAACTTAGTAATCTTTGCTCAGCGATGTTACCTTATGCCGGAATCTGGTCAAGCTAATGAATTACATAGAGAAATATTCACTAGAATTCAGGACCCTGAAAAAGGTTTATTGAAATCATCTCGGTTTATGCCTGCTGTCGAGCAAGTCGGTTATCAAGCCCAAATGGATCAATCGGTTCTTAAGGTGTTGTTGAAGTTGGTGAAGGAATCCACTCAACCTATACACTATTCGATTAATTTGAATGTGACTCCATTTGCTAATAAGCAGCATTTTAAATGGTTTAGAAGTGAGTTGTTACAGCTCTCTGCCTTACATCGCTCTCTGCTTGCATTTGAATTTCCTGAAGGGCATTTGATTGCTCATTTAGATTATATGAGACCGGTGGCAAAGATGTTGTCAGGGTTAGGGTGTACAGTGATTGTTGGCCAAGCAGGGCGAACCATTGTAAGTACTCACTATATAAAAGATTTAAAGGTCAATTATATTAAGCTTCATCGAAGTCTTATTAAGAAAATAGACCAAAGACATGAGAACCAACTGTTTGTTCGCAGCTTGATTGGGGCTTGTGGTGATTCACCAACCCAGGTGATTGCTGTTGGGGTTGAGACAAAGCAAGAAAAGAACACCTTGATAGAGTTAGGAATCAATGGTTATCAAGGGCGATATTTTGAAGAAGAGCAACAAATCATTCCTTTGCCTCATCAAGGCGAAAAGGCAGTAAAACCCGAATCCGTAGTAAAAGTCGGTCGAAGAAATCGATGGCGTAAGAGTAGTAATTAAGCATGAATTTCAAAGCGATTTTAGACAAGGTAAGGCCAACGAGTAATAAAGGCAGCGCTCAAGTTGTTATGTTGGGCAATGATGCCATTTACATTTCACCGACAGAGCAATCTCCTCAAATTACTCGAATCTCATTGGTGAATGGGGATTGGGAAAGTGCGCTGAAACAGTCTCTCAATAGTGAGGCGTTTACTAGTGGCAGCCTTCAGCTGATCGTATGTGCCAATTATTACCAAACCTACCAAATAGATAAGCCGGATATTCCAGAGAACGAATGGTCGGTTGCGCTGCCATTCTTATTGAAAGATCTTGTTTCTGAGCGAGTGACGGATATTACCGCGAGCGCGGTGGCATTACCGACCTCGAACAAACTGCAAGTTTATGTTTTACCTAAGAAGCTATTAGATAAGCTCCTTAATGTGACTAATTCGGTACAGGTTGAGCTCAAAGGTGTTGTCCCTGAAGATGAAATCTGGGGCTACAGTGCGGGTGAGCTCTCTAACTTTATTCTTCTTCAACGTAGTCAGAACGCACACTTTAAATTAGGTGCTTTTGTTGAGCATACGGTTTGTTTTCAAAGAACGATTCGAAGTGTGGTTCCACCATTAACTGGAGTGGCTTCAAGTGCCTTACAGCTTGATGGTTTAGCGTTAGAGTTACAGCGTTCGATTGATTACCTTTCCTCTCAAATTAAAGGCACCCAACTTCACCAGCTCAAAATTTGCTGTGATGAAGAGGATGAAGCCGAACTGCAAAGCGTCCTAAACGATACGTTAAGTTCGAGCGTTTCTTTATTAGTGGACAAGGATCGTGAAAATTCAGAAAGTTTGCTGGTTCAACTTGCGGCAGAGAAAAATGATTTTAACGTTAACCTTTACCCCGAACATCTAAAGCCCCAAAAAGAGTATTTTACTCTCGCGAATGTTGTCGCGAGTTGGGCGATCATCAGTGTGCTGCTTCTCGGTAGTTATTTTGTGATGCAATATCAAGTCTCGAACCTAGACGCAGAGTTAACCACTTTGCAACATGACTCCAAGCAGCTTAACAAGCAAGTTAACCAGTTGAATAGTCAGCTAACTCAACATAAACCTTCACCAGAGAAAGTGGCTGCCGTTGCGCGTCTCAAACGTGAGACGCAAGCAAAAAAAGAAGCGTTGAAGGCGGTAGGGCAATACGACGAATCACAGCAAGTCGGGTATTCTGGCGTCATGAATGCCTTAGCTAAATTAGGGCGAAATGATATCTCACTTTCGAACATCTATATGACTCACGATACCTTAGATTTGAGTGGCTTTGCACGTAACGCAAATGTCGTTCCAAACTGGATTGGCCAATTTCAAAGCGAACTAAATTTAGTCGGACGAACGTTTGAAAAATTAAAAATAGGTCGTAATGATCAAGACGTGGTGACTTTTGAATTGAGTACTCGTAGGGAGAGCAAATAGTGCAACAGTGGAATCAGCTTAGCGATAAGTTTCTTGCATTAAGTCAAAGAGAAAAATGGCTGCTTTTCGTATGTGGTTTTGTTGGTCTAGCTATGTTGCTTTTCACGCTGCTGGTTGAGCCTGCGTATCTCGATTTACAAGCTAAAAAAGCTAAGACGATGAGCTTAACTCAGTCAAACCAAAGACAACAGGGTGAGCTGCTGGTGATTCAAGCCAAGCTGAACAAAGACCCGGATAAAGAGATTAATCTCGAGTACAAAAAGCTGCTAGTCGAGAGCCAAGACCTTTCTATTCAGTTATCAGAAATCATCGATGGGCTGATCTCGCCGTCTCAAATGTCACAGTTGTTAGAGAGTGTGCTTAATGCTGGCAGTGGATTAAAGCTTGAATCCTTAGAGTCGTTAAAACCAGAACCGATTTCGAATAATAAAGAAACTAGTGAGTACTCGGGCTACTTTCTTCATCCGGTAAGAATGGAGCTTACGGGGAGCTACTTTAGTATTTCCGCTTACCTTCAAGCGCTTGAATCTCTGCCTGTGAGTTACTACTGGCGCACATTTAAATACTCGGTAGAAGAGTACCCAAATGCTCGACTTGTGTTTGAGGTTTATACGCTAGGTACCAGACAGGAGTTTATCGGTGGTTAGAATTATCCTGTTGTCGCTACTTTTTTGTGGACAAGTAGCATGGGCTGAACAAGATCCCACGGCGCCATTAGGCTGGCTAACGCCGAAACAAGCAGCGCCAGCTAAAAAAGCGCCGACTCATTATCGTCTACCGTCATTAGAAAGCATTGTTTGTAAAGGTGATACACCTTGTTATGCGATTCTGAATGGTCAAATTCTCGCTCAAGGAGAAACGGTCAGAGGGTATCGAGTTAAGAATATCGATCCAGAATACGTCACTCTGCAGAGAAACTCTAAGCAGTGGAAATTAGAGATGTTCTCTTTAGATATTAAGAATAATTAAGGTTTGAGTGAAGACATGCGTAAACTTGTAGTAGCAATTCTAGTGTCATCTTTAGTCGGTTGTTCAATGGGGCATCGTGACCCTGTTGAGATAAAAGAGTCTTTGAACGAATCCATTAATGAAGCTAATAGTAAAGCACTTCATGAGCTTCCTTCGTCGGTTCAAGATGACCTCATGCCACAACTTGATTCAGACTCTAGGTCTCCGAGTATGGAAACGGTTAAACGCTTTCGTATTCAGGCGAATGGTGTTGAAGCAAGAACCTTCTTTGCTAGCTTAGTTAAAGGTACTGAATACAGTGCTGCTATTCACCCAAGCGTGGCTGGAAACCTCACGTTGAATCTAACCGATGTTACGTTAGATGAAGTGTTGGCTGTTGCTCAAGATATGTATGGCTACGATATTGAGAAACGTGGCAAAGTGATTCAGGTTTACCCTGCCGGTCTTCGAACAGTAACGATTCCTGTCGATTACTTGCAAGTGAAGCGTTCTGGTCGCTCATTAACGACGATTACCACCGGCACGATCTCGAACTCAGACTCTAACTCTTCAAGCTCTTCAAATTCGAACTCAAACTCGTCGAATTCATCTAACTCTTCTAATTCGTCCAATTCATCGAATTCGACATCGAATGGCGGAACAGAGATTGAAACGACTTCTGAAAGTGATTTTTGGCCACAGCTTGAAGCCGCAGTTGCTCACCTAATCGGATCTGGTGAAGGACAAAGTGTCGTGGTTACCCCACAAGCCAGTGTGATTACGGTACGCGCTTATCCTGATGAAATTCGTGAAGTTCGAGAGTTTTTAGGCATTTCTCAGAAACGTTTGCAGCGCCAAGTTATTTTAGAAGCCAAAATCATGGAAGTGACCTTGAGTGATGGCTACCAACAGGGGATTAGCTGGTCCAATTTATCTAAGTCGATTGGCAGTGGTGGTGTTGTAATTGACCGACCTGGTGGAACATTGCCTCCTTTAGATGCAATCAGCTCTTTGTTAGGTGGACAAACCAACGTAACGATTTCAGATGGCAGCTTTGAAGCTGTTTTGAGCTTTATGGATACCCAAGGTGACCTTAATGTTCTATCGAGCCCACGAGTAACAGCGGCGAATAACCAGAAAGCGGTTATCAAAGTGGGTACTGATGAGTATTACGTAACAGATTTATCAAGTTCGGTCGGCAGTGGTGATAACGCGAATGTCGCTCCTGAAGTCGAGCTGACTCCGTTCTTCTCTGGTATCTCTTTGGATGTGACTCCTCAGATAGATGATAAAGGTAGCGTATTCTTACATGTTCACCCTGCCGTTATTGAGGTAGAGGAAGAAGTGAAAGAGCTCAACCTAGGTTCAACAACGGGCTTGGTGCAACTTCCTTTGGCGAAAAGCTCTATTCGTGAGTCTGACTCAGTGATTCGTGCAAAAGATGGCGATGTGGTTGTGATTGGTGGGTTAATGAAATCAAATACCAGTGATGTGACGTCTAAAGTTCCATTCCTTGGTGATATCCCAGCACTCGGTCACTTGTTCCGTAACACCAGTCAATTAACTCAAAAAACTGAGCTTGTGATCTTATTGAAACCGACCATTGTGGGCGTCAATACTTGGCAGTCTGAGTTGGAGCGTTCTCGAGACCTTCTACAAGAATGGTTCCCTGATGAAGAGTAACCACTCATCTTCTCCATGTAGATTGGCAGCGTGTCATTAAGGTAGGTCACCTTATGTATCAAGCTCATTTTGGCTTTGAACAACTGCCGTTTACTTTAACGCCGAATACCGACTTCTTTTATGGTTTAGCGCCTCACTTTGAGGCGATTCAAACGGTTATCTCAGCGCTAGAGATGGGTGAGGGCGTGATTAAGGTTACTGGTGAGGTCGGCACGGGAAAAACGATGGTATGTCGAATGTTGGTGAACCATCTACAAGACTGTACAGCGCTAATCTACCTTCCGAACCCAATGTTATCTGGTGCTGACTTACGTCAAGCTGTCGCTAAAGAGCTTGACGTTGTGGTCGAGAACGAAGCGACCTTAGTCGATAGCATTCAGCATAAATTGATTGAGTTACACAGCTCGGGGCTAAGAGTCGTCGCGATACTCGATGAAGCTCAAGCTCTATCGGATGAGGCTCTCGAAACATTAAGGTTGTTCGGAAATTTAGAGACAGAAGATAAGAAATTATTACAAATTGTCTTACTCGGTCAGCCTGAATTGGATATTCGCTTAGAGGCTTATCATCTTAGGCAGTTTCGTCAAAGAATCAGTTTTAGCTCAACACTAAGGCCGCTTAATCTTGACGAAGCGGTAGCTTATATCGATAACCGAATAACCAAGTCGGGTGGCAATCAAAACCTATTTAGTTTGAATCATAAAAAAGCAATCTGGCGCTCTTCTCTAGGGATTCCAAGGTTGATTAATCAGTTGTGTCACAAAGCCTTGCTGCTTTCGTTTAGTGAAGATAAAAAAACGCTTGAAAACCAACACCTATTTGCCGCAATGCACGAGACATACGATGTATGTAAGCCTAAATTTAAAACGCCAATACTGTGGGGTTGGAATTAATTATGAGTGTCATTAATAACGCCTTGTCTGAATTGGCAAAGAAAGAATCAACAACATCGATAGAAGCGGCTGTCGTGCCTAAAGTAAAAACGCGTTCGCCATTAGTTTGGGTTGTGGGTGGATTTACCTTAAGTTTGGCAATGGGCGGTTGGGCGGTGTCTCAAGCCCCTAAACTTGAGAGTCCCATTTCAGTAAGTGCTCCACAAGTAGAGGTTTCGCTTGTCGACAGTTCGGGGCAAGTTAATCGTGTTGTTACGCCAGCGATGCCTTTGTCTCCAACTCAAAAACTGATTGATGTCGATTCTGAACTTACATCAGTGACATCTCACTCAATGGTTGAAAAAACGCAACCATCTGTAACAACTCAATCTATAACCGCTAAGTCGCTAGTAGACCAGCCAATAAAAGCTAAAACGACCAGTGTCGCGGAACAGTCAAAAAATCAAACAGCCCCTAAAGCGGTGAGGGTCGCTCCTCAAGAGCCGATTTATGTGGCAAACGTATCGAAGCAAACGCCGTCGTCAGTTAATGAGCAAGCGAGTATAGGTAAGTCTTCAGTTTCATCAGAAAATTCAGCTAGCAATGGCATGTTGATCGAGCAGATTGAGCTGACTTCTCAACAGCTATCCGATAATGCAGTAGGTCGAGCTCAGAAAGCTCTCGATGCGAACGATCTTGCTGGTGCTCTGAAAGGTTATACCGAAGCTCTGCGTTACGCCCCTAGGAATGAGGATGTTCGCCAGAAACTTGCGATTCTCTATTTTGGTAAGGGTGATACTCGTAAAGCTTATGAGCTTTATCAATCCGGTATCAAGCTTAATACCAATAGTGAAAAGCTACGTCTCGGTTTATCAAAATTGCTCGTCAAAGCGAATCAAGCGGAAGCCGCCTTGAGTCCATTAGTACACTTACCGCCCAATCCAACCAAAGACTATTTAGCTATGCGTGCGGCTTTGAGTCAAAGATCGCAGCAAGAAGAGATTGCCTTGGATAGTTACAAAAAATTGGTCGAGGTTGATTCAGATAATGCTCGCTGGTGGCTAGGTCTTGCGATTCAACAAGAGCGACAGCTTGATTTTAGTGCCGCTAAAGAGTCATACCAAGGCGCTTTAACTCGAGTTGGAATCTCATCTCAATCGCAAAACTTTGTCCGCGACAGATTAAAAATAATCGATGCCTTAGAGGAGAACGACGATGCAAATTAGATTAAGAAAGCGGCTTGGTGATTTGCTCGTAGAAGAAGGCATCATTACTGAGGCTCAAGTTGCGCAAGCATTGGCCGCTCAGAAAAGTACTGGACGTAAACTTGGCGATGCCCTGATTGAACTTGGCTTCTTGTCTGAACAGCAGATGCTGAGCTTTTTGTCTCAGCAGCTAGCGATTCCTCTGATTGATTTAAGTCGAGCTGTGGTCGATGTAGAAGCGGTTCAGCTTTTACCCGAGGTACATGCTCGTCGCCTTCGTGCGTTGGTGATTGGACGCCAAGGCGATACCTTACGTGTTGCAATGAGTGATCCTGCCGATCTGTTTGCTCAGGAATCATTACTTGGTCAACTAGGTGATTACGCTTTAGAGTTTGTTGTTGCTCAAGAACGACAGTTAGTCGATGGTTTTGACCGTTATTATCGTCGAACCAAAGAGATCGCTTCTTTTGCAGAGCAGCTGCATGCCGAGCACCAAGTTAATGATGCCTTTGATTTTGATATAGCGGGTGAAGACAGCGATGAAGTGACGGTTGTTAAACTCATCAACTCTTTGTTTGAAGATGCAATTCAAGTCGGCGCTTCCGATATCCATATCGAGCCAGACTCTAACGTTTTACGTCTTCGCCAGCGTATTGATGGGGTGTTGCATGAAACGCTATTGAATGAAGTCAATATTGCATCTGCTTTGGTGCTGCGCTTGAAACTGATGGCAAACTTGGATATTTCTGAGAAACGTCTGCCTCAAGATGGTCGTTTCAATATTCGAGCTAAAGGCCAGTCTGTCGATATTCGTATGTCGACCATGCCGGTACAGCATGGTGAGTCTGTGGTGATGCGTTTGCTTAACCAATCAGCAGGCCTCCGTAAGCTAGAAGCCTCGGGCATCCCCAATGATCTTCTTGTCCGTCTTCGCCAACAATTACGCCGTCCTCATGGCATGATCTTGGTTACTGGCCCAACAGGTTCTGGTAAAACGACGACCTTATATGGTGCGTTAAGCGAATTAAACGAACCGGGTAAAAAGATCATTACTGCGGAAGATCCGGTCGAATACCGTCTTCCTCGCGTGAATCAGGTTCAAGTAAATCCTAAGATCAACCTCGACTTCTCGACGGTATTGAGAACCTTTCTACGTCAGGATCCCGATATCATTCTTATTGGTGAGATGCGTGATCACGAAACTGTTGAGATTGGCCTAAGGGCAGCATTAACCGGTCACTTAGTATTAAGTACGCTCCATACCAACGATGCAGTAGATAGCGCACTCCGTATGATGGATATGGGGGCTCCCGGCTATCTCGTGGCAAGTGCCGTTAGAGCTGTGGTCGCACAGCGATTAGTTCGTAAGGTGTGTACTGATTGTAAGGTCGATGACGAACTAGACGAGCCTCGTAAGCAGTGGTTGAGTATGCGTTTCCCTAATCAAGTCGATGTTCCCTTTATGAAGGGGCGTGGTTGTCAGAACTGTAATTTGACGGGTTACCGCGGGCGTATTGGTGTTTTTGAAATGCTAGAGTTAGAGCAAAACATGATGGATGCGCTCAGAGCTAATGACGCTGTTGGTTTTGCTCAAGCAGCCAGACAGTCTGACAATTACAAACCGTTATTGGCTTCTGCGATGGAGCTTGCTTTACAAGGTGTTGTGAGCCTCGATGAGATAATGCACCTTGGTGAAGGCGATGCCTCCGGTGCAACCGACCCCATTTATCTGTAAGGGTAGACTAGTATGCCAACGTATCGTTATGTAGGTCGTAGTTCTGATGGCAGTCAAGTGACTGGCCAGTTGGATGCGAATAACGAAGATCTTGCTGCTGAAAGTTTGATGAGCAAGGGGATCATTCCTACCTCTATCAAGCTGGGGAAAAGTGGTGGATCAGTGTTAGATATGGATGTATCTAGCCTGTTTTCTCCTAATGTGCCTCTAGAAGTATTAGTTCTATTTTGCCGACAGTTATACAGCCTCACTAAAGCGGGTGTTCCATTATTGAGGTCGATGAAAGGCTTAACCCAAAACTGCGAAAACAAACAGTTGAAAGCGGCTTTAGAAGACGTGGTTGCAGAGTTAACGAACGGCCGTGGATTATCGGCATCGATGCAGATGCACCCAAAAGTATTTAGTCCACTATTTGTATCAATGATCGGTGTTGGTGAAAACACAGGTCGTTTAGATCAGGCTTTATTGCAATTGGCTGGATATTACGAGCAAGAGGTTGAAACTCGTAAGCGAATCAAGACCGCGATGCGTTACCCAACCTTCGTTATCAGCTTTATTTTGATTGCGATGTTCATTCTTAATATCAAGGTTATTCCACAGTTTTCTAGTATGTTCGCACGCTTTGGTGTCGATCTGCCACTGCCAACTCGTATCTTGATTGGTATGTCAGAGTTCTTTGTGAATTACTGGGGCTTAATGCTCGCGGTTATTTTCGGTCTTATCTTTGCTTTTAAGGCATGGGTAAAAACTGACAAAGGATTGGAAAAGTGGGATAGGTTGCGTTTAAAAATGCCGGTTATTGGTGGCGTTGTGAATCGAGCACTATTGTCGCGCTTTTCACGTACTTTTGCACTAATGCTAAAAGCGGGTGTACCACTTAACCAATCATTAGCGTTATCAGCTGAGGCTTTGGACAATCGCTTTCTAGAACTACGAGTTCAAGCCATGAAATCAGCAATCGAAGCGGGTAGTACAGTTTCATCTACCGCAATCAACAGCGAAATTTTCACACCGCTCGTGATACAAATGATTTCAGTGGGTGAAGAGACAGGTCGTATTGATGAATTGCTGCTTGAAGTGGCTGATTTTTACGACCGAGAGGTCGATTATGATCTGAAAACTTTAACGGCCAGAATTGAACCGATTTTGCTGACGATAGTTGCAGGCATGGTGCTGATTTTAGCGCTAGGTATTTTCTTACCTATGTGGGGAATGCTGGATGCAATCAAAGGTTAGGGAATGCTAAATAACCTACAACGCTCACGTTTTGTTATTTGGAGTGTGGTTATTCTTTTTCTGATTATAGGCCTACTTTCGGCATCGAAAACGGTAGAAGAAGAAGCGACTAACACGGCATTTATTGTCGCGAGTAAGCAAATGCTAGAGCGAGCCAATCGTTTCAAGCAACAGTATTTGTTAACGGGTGTTGAGCAAAAAGGTCATTCAGAACAACCAAAGTTCTATAGCCGTACAGGTTGGATAATGCCGATCCAAGACTCGGAACGAGACTGCAATTATTGGTTGGATCAATTGTACCCTCAAGGGAGCATTTTAGGGCTAAGCTCTCCAAGTGTTGAAGATAAAAGTGATAACATACAGTTTCATTGTAGTTATCATTATAGTGATAAGTATCAGATAGATATATTACTCAAGAAAGAAAGATTTAGTGTGAAAGCCAATATTTTGGCTTTGTGAAAATATTGACAGTTTTTGTGTGGTTTTATACGAGCGCAAATGTATAATGCGCGTTAATAATTAGATGAGTAGGTAGAAAATGCTTAAGAATCAAAAGGGTTTCTCCCTTGTCGAATTAGTCATAGTGATCGTGGTCGTTGGTTTATTGGCGGTAGCTGCTTTACCTCGTTTCTTAGATGTGACGGATGAAGCCAAGAAATCAAGCATTGAAGGCGTCGCTGGTGGTTTTGCAACGGCAGTTTTGTCGGCGAGAGCACAGTGGGAAGCAGAAGCGCGACCATCAGAGAAGATAGGTGTTGAAACATACAATACTGTAAATTATGATGGTGTTGATTTTTGGTTAACAAGATCAAAGAACAGTAACAACGAAGATACCGACTTTCGAGACGGCTATCCATGGACTCTGAATAATAATTCTAGCACTGCACCACAAGATATTTCAGATAAAACATGTTCTGAGTTGATGGAAAACTTACTGCAAAACCCACCTAAAGTCGGTGCGGTTTCAGATGTTGCTAGTGACTCAAATTACAAATATTCAGCGCAAGCGAATTCAGGTGATGCAACGTGTACTTACATTCAATTAGAAGGTAATACTGAGCACCAATTCGTTTACGAAATTAAAACTGGTCGTGTGACCGTAACTTTGCAGTAAGTCTGCGTAAAATTAAACATAGAGAGAGCTTAACTATGAAAAGACAAGGCGGTTTCACCCTAATCGAACTAGTGGTTGTAATTGTTATTCTAGGTATTCTTGCTGTAACTGCGGCACCACGTTTCCTTAACCTGCAAGATGATGCTCGTGAGTCTTCACTACAAGGCCTAAAGGGTGCAATTGATGGTGCTGCTGGTATCACTTATGGTAAAGCTGCAATTGACGGTTTAGAAGCTGTATCAGCAGGACAAAATGTAGAAGGTATTGATATTGCGTTTGGTTACCCAACTGCAACTGCAACTGGCATTGGTGCTGCTGTTGTTGGCCTAACCGATGACTGGGAGAATGTGACTAGTGGTGGTACTGGTACTATCTCATTCAGCTTTTCTGGAGCAGATGTTGGTGAAGATGAATGTATCGTTACTTATAATCAAGCTACAGGAACAACTGCCGCTTCAGCTGCTTCTACAACAGTAACTCTTGGTGCTGGTTGTAACGGTTAATCACTAATTAGTGATCCTTTGAAAGGTCAGCATTTGCTGGCCTTTTTTATTTTAAATATAAGTAAATAACTCTCTAATATTCATTGTTTTTATTCTATCTTGTAATCTAGAGCTACGATTGACTTACTTAGGGTCTATATGGACATAAAGCCAAACAGAGGTTTCACTTTAGTTGAATTGATTGTGGTGATTCTTTTACTTGCGATTATTTCAGCGACAGCCATCAGTCGTTTTGGTGGACGCCAAAGCTATGAATTGTATGCTCTGCAAGAGCAGGCTTCTTCTATTGTACGTCAAGTTCAATTGAATAGAATGCAATCCAATATGGACATGTCTGTGTCAGGTGCCGAAAGCTTACGTTTAGTGGCTGCGAATAATTGTATCGGTTCGCAATCTGCTTGTAACAATACATCTGAAACAAGAAGTGATGTTATCGCTAGTGATGATTATAGTTTCTCGTCTGTACCGATCTCTAGCTACTCTTCTCCAATCGAATTCAACTTATTAGGTAATCCTGAAAATACTGCCTCATCTGGTGTTCAAATTACAATTTCATCTAATAAAAGTTCAGACAAAGCTTGGGTTTGTATCAATTCTCAAGGCTTTGTTTACCCGAATCGCCAGGAATGCCCATGAGACAAAGTATGCTAAACCGTGGTTTTACAATTATAGAGTCGATTATTGTGATTGTGCTTCTAGGGTTTGCCATGCTCGCATTCTCTACTTTTCTCGCACCACAATCCGTACTTTCAGGCCAAGTGAATTATTCCAATCGAGCCTCAGCATTAGGCCAAAGTATTATGACTGATCTGTTAGCTCGAGATTATGGTTCTGTGAGTTCAGGCACTCCGATTGAACTCGGCAGCACTTACACTAACTTTGATGTGGAGTTGATAGTCACCAACGACACACCGACTACGTCGATGCAGAAATTTACGCTAACAATTACCGCGAGCAATAATTCTCCTATCACTTTAGTCGCCTTTAAAGGGGAGTATTAATGAAGGACAAAGGATTTACGCTCATAGAGATGATTTTAGCTATTGTCATCTCAAGTATAGTGTTGCTTGGTGTTGCGAATTTTACTGAACTTGGCATGAGAGGATATTTTGGTTCTGTAGAACGCTTTCGATTACAAACTGAAGCTAGGTTTGTATTGGAAAAGCTTTCGCGCGAAGTGAGACATGCTGTACCTAATTTGTTTCCAGCTTCAGTGAGTAGTGGTTGTGTATCATTCTATCCAATTGTTGATTCAGGTTTTTATGCCATTTCTGGAGCGGATATTAACTTCTTGGTTAGTGATACTGGAGCAACAAGTAGTTCATTACAATCCATGTCATTAGTAATAAACCCGACGCGTCCTCACACTGATATCAACGAATTAAATAATATATACCCTCTTAACAATGTAACACCTCCAACTGCATCTGCCGCTTACTTTTCTATCCCAAACGGCGCCAACAGTCTTGTCAGCGAGTCTGTGGGTAAAAGGCATTACATTTTTGATTCAAATACCCTTGTAGACTATTGCCTTGCGAGTGGTAATTTATTAACTCGTAATGGCGTCACAATAAGCGATCGAGTTATGAGTGATAATAGCGCTCTGAGTTATCAGCCTGCGGATGTTCAGAGCAATGGTGTCGTTGAGCTGGTTTTAGAGTTTGCTGAAAATAATGAGTCCACAGTATTTGAGCAAGATATACAGGTGATTAATGTCCCGTAAATTATCCCAAAAAGGTAGTGCGCTAATCATTGTTATTTTTGTCATTGTGGTGCTGGGTTTTTTAGCGACAAGCTTAAGTCGAACTAGTTGGTCTGATAATGATTCAAATACCCGAGTAGTACTTGGGACACAAGCGTGGTTACTAAGTCATTCTGTTAATGAATATGTGATGACGCAATTTTATCCCGATCCTGACCCACAATCTTCATCCGCTATTTCAACAGTGTGCACTGAACCTATACCGAGTGCTGTGGCAAATGTTGCTGGTTCAATAGTTTCTGAGTCATCGATGAATTGTTCTCTGAGCTCATTGCAATGTGGAAGGCGGGGGCGGCTCGATGGTTTTGTTTTTTATGTTTTAGAGTCTTCAGTTGTTTGTGGTTCTGGAGTAAGTGAAGTTCAACGTAATCAAGAGCTTTGGGTTAAGGAGACTGAATGAAACATCTTAGTATAATATTTGCGCTGCTATTTATTTCTTTTCCTTCTTATGCTGATTTTTCTTCATCCCAATGTAGTTCACTCCACGCAGGGGACGATTTCTCCGTATGGTTTAAATTAGCTCCATCGTCTGGGGAGGATACTATATATGCGACTAAAAGAAACGGCGGTAGCCCGACACCAATGTGGAGTAATGATAGTAGCGTTCAGAGCCCCGTAATTGATGATAACGAAACGTCGAACGGTGAGTTTTATGAGGTTTGGCTTGAATATCAAAGCGTCACGAATAAGTCAGGATGGTTAACTTATAATTTATGGGAAGGAAGCTCTTGGCGACAAGTTGGGTCTCCTCAATACGCTGACCTTTCAGGGCTTTCTGCAGCGATTGCGGTTTCAGGCGATGGGGCGAGCGAAATCAAGTGTGATGATGATATAACTCAACCTCCTCCAAGTTATGCACCCCAAGCTCTTTACCAGTTTGGTGTCATGCAATGTAATGGCTCAGAATGTAAGATTCCGCTGAGTAAACCTTTTACGAACACGCCACTTGTGTTTGTAATGCCAACTATCGATCCAGCTAACCCGGACTCAGATGCCCCCGCAACGTTAGTTGTGACTAATGTTACGAAAACGGAAGCAACGATTGAGCAAATTAAAGCTCCGAAGAATGGAGGTGGCTCAGATTTAACTAGTCAGCCTATGATAGAGGTTAGCTATCTTGCTATTGAACCAGGTGTTGCTGATTTTGATGGGCATCAGGTAATTGCGGGTTACATAGAGACTGATCAAGCTAGTGCTAAATCAGGCTCAAATAATAATGATAGAGCCTTTTATAGCGATTTTGGAGGAGGGATATTCCCATCTAATCCTGTTGTGTTGCACCAAATTCAAACTCGAAATAATAGCAATAAGTGGATGACATCTGGCAAGGTTAGAAGAACTAATGAGAAGTCATTCGTTGATTTGTTTTTAGAGCTAAGCGCTTCTCATAACAGTAACCGCGACTATGAAGATGAAAAAATAGCCTTTTTAGCTACGTTACCGACAAGCTCAGTTCTTGAAGTTGATGGCTACAAGGTTCAGTTTGCTCGAGGTTATGATACTCCAAGTCAAAGCGGGGGAGACCCTATGCTCGATGGTTGTGAGGATAAGTATGCAACGAGCTCCCTAAGTAGTATTGATGGGGTCATTGCGAATAAACAAGAGAGAGCTGGCGGGCACGGAGGGTGGTTGCGTCGTTGTAATATCAATGATAATCAGGTTAGTTTCGTTGTTGATGAAGATTATAGAGACCGCACGCATATACCTGAGGAAGTGGGTTACTTTGCTTTTGAATTTGAAGATGTTCCATTAGAGATATGTGACGTTACCCCTCATGTGGTGCAATCTTGGGGGAGTAATAGTCGCTTAAAGTGGACGTCTAATACGGCCTCCATCCAAATTGAAGGTACTTATCAATCTAGTGGTCAGGTGGGGATTTGGGTTGATCCTACAAATCCAACTGTTAATCCAAAGGCACAATGTGATGGAAAGGAGTGTATAGAAAACTCATCCCTATATGTAGTGGAGCCTAATATCGTTGATTTAGATTTACCCACCGGACGAGATGTCGATGCAGGTTGGCAAGAAGTTGATCTTCCTAGTGGTAAGTATAATACGGTGTCCGCTGGAGGTTCTGGAACACTTAACTTGACAGGTGGTACTTATTATATCGAGCGTTTAATTATTAGTGCTAGCGGTAAATTAGTATTGTCTCAAGATACCAAAATTTTTGTGAATGGTTTTGAGCTGTCAGGGACGGGGCAGGTTATTAACAATAGCTTCAAACTGTCTATATGGGCTGAGAATTATAAAGGTAGTGATGCCTTAGTTCAGGTGGAAAGGAGCTTGAATGCGCTAATTTTTAGTCGAGAAAAAATACTTGTCTCTGGTGGTAAAGGGCTAATAAGTGGGCGCGTAACAGCTAAGAATATAGAATTAAGACCTGATGGTAAAATTATTGATGATGCTCAGTTGTGTCCTGTACAGCCATCAGATTACCAATTGAATTTGACTCCCAACAAAGACTTCTCTTTATTGTGTGAAACTCCACAAGTGACGGTAACTGTGACTGACTCTCAAGGGAACCCAGCGACGGAGCAAGTTGAAGTTTATATTAGAACACCTACTGGTATGACAGTTGATAGTATTATTGAAGGACACCATAACGGCGGGAATTCTTATTCGACAAATTCGTCGGGAATATTAATACTAGGCTTGGATGCGGCCTCAATTGGTACCTATAAAATTGAGGCTGAATTAGCATCTGACTCAAGCCAAAATGACTTTGGTGATTTTTTAGTATCGCTCTACAAATTTGAAGCAAGTGATGTGTATGCTACTGCAGGGAAGGATGCTGAATTCACACTTAAAGTTCTTGCATGTAAAAATGATTCCGTGACGCCTGTTTCTGGCTATAGCGGCAGTAAAAATCTCAATATTTCCCAGTTTACATTGCTAAAGCCATCGCTTAGCGAGGGGGCTCAAGATGGTGGACTACTAGTTTCTGGTGATGGTGGGACTAGTTGGAGTAACTCATCAACAACATTTGACTTTACAGACGCACAAGCGATTCCAAATGGAAAACTCAATTATGATGAGTCTGGTTCTGTTAGCTTTAAGTTATCGGATCCCGATTTTGAATGTCCTGCTGGCTATGATTGTGAAGATAACGAAGGCGGAGATTTAGATGCTCTGGAGGGGGTCGTTTATGTCTTTGTTCGACCGTGGAAAATTGCGATTTGTGATATAAAAGATACGCTTGTGCCAGCAAATTCAAATCCAGCAACGACGACTGGGACTCCTGGTTTTATGGCTTCGGGTGAGAATTTCTCTGTCAAATATCGACCAATCGTATTTGGTAGTGGAGACGAGTGTAATTTAGATATCACTACTAATTATGCGCTGGATTCTGGCCCTATCAATGTGTCTTTTAAATTGGCTTATCCCAATATTGTTGATGACAATTTAAATATAACTCCATCGGTGGTAGGACCGTTTGGTAATTCGTCCGAACTAGTGATTTCAAATTATTTATGGGATGAAGTCGGCTCTGTGCAATTTAAGACAAGCGCTACGTATCTGACTATGGGGCTAAATGAAGATACGGAACTCGTAGGTCGCTTTTATCCAAAATATTTTACCACGATAGGTACTCCAATTTGGGATTATCCAGGAAGTGGAGTAAGTGAGCAAAGCTTTGCTTATATGAATCAACCATTCGATGGTGTCGAATTTGAAGTTGAGGCGTTAAATGCTCTAGGGAACGCGATTGCAAATTATGCATCATTTGATACTACGTTAACGGCGGGCTTCTCATTATTTGAGGCAAATTTTGGTGATCGCTTTAATTCTCCTGTGCCCAACAAAGTGTGGATTGCTACTGATAATCGAAGTATTGGTACTTTTACACTAAGTGAAATTTCTCCTGCAACCGACTGTGATTCAGAACTATGTCTCGAAAAACTATCAACGGCTAATAATTATGAGGATGGTCCTTACAACGGTACTAATGGCAATTCAACAGATATATCAATTACTCACACTGGTTCTGTAAGTGATGACCCGGTTGCTTATCTGAACGAGGAGGGGAGTAGAGATCCTCAACGCTTAACCGCGCAGCCCGATATTCGCTTTGGTCGAATGGACTTAGACGATGTTGGTGGCAATTCAGGAGCAACAATTACTATTCCTCTAAGAGTTGAGTATTGGAATGGCAGCCGCTTTGTTCTTAATGAGGATGATAATGCTACAAACGTCGAAGCTTCTACGAGTGCTAGCGATGTTATTTGGTCAGAAGACGGCAGTGTCACCACGACAGTAACATTCGCTAATGGCGGCCGGGTATCTTCTGGAGAGTCTCGTAACCTGACGGCTTCTCAAGGTGGAGGTGTAAGCATCCGTGAACAAGTACAGTTGTGGCAAAATATGGATGATATTCCATGGCTCAGATACGATTGGGATAGCGATAAAGTTTCGGATGCGGCAAATGGAGAGCAAGATCCCTCCACCGTCGTCACATTTGGTATCTACCGCGGTAACGATCGTGTGATTTACCGAGGTGAAAGTGGTTTAACAGGTCAGTAAAAATATAATTTTTGCCCCTTAAGTTAGGAATCTGTAAGAAATTGCGGGTTTCAGTCCATGTTTATACTTCAATGCCTTGCCGTGACAGCAAGGCATTGGTACATTTAGTGCAATTTTTGTCTTCTAATTCTTGCAGGATGAGCGAAGAATATGTTTAAAAAACTTCGTGGCATGTTTTCAAACGACCTATCGATTGATCTAGGTACAGCCAATACCCTTATATATGTAAAAGGCCAAGGCATTGTTCTTGATGAGCCTTCCGTTGTCGCTATTCGCCAAGATCGTACGGGGTCTGCAAAGAGTGTAGCTGCTGTTGGTCACGCTGCTAAGCAAATGCTTGGTCGTACGCCTGGTAACATCTCAGCGATCCGTCCGATGAAAGACGGTGTAATTGCCGACTTTTACGTAACTGAAAAAATGCTTCAGCATTTTATCAAACAAGTGCATGACAACAGTGTTCTTAAACCAAGCCCTCGTGTTTTGGTTTGTGTACCTTGTGGTTCAACTCAGGTTGAGCGTCGTGCAATCCGTGAATCAGCATTAGGTGCTGGTGCTCGTGAGGTTTACCTAATCGATGAGCCTATGGCTGCTGCGATTGGTGCTGGCCTACGTGTATCTGAGCCAACGGGTTCAATGGTTGTTGATATCGGTGGTGGTACTACTGAAGTTGCGGTTATCTCACTAAACGGTGTGGTTTACTCGTCTTCTGTTCGTATCGGTGGTGACCGTTTTGATGAAGCGATCATCAACTACGTTCGTCGTAACTACGGCAGCTTGATCGGTGAAGCGACAGCAGAGAAGATCAAACACGAAATCGGTTCAGCTTACCCTGGCGATGAAGTGGAAGAGATCGAAGTACGTGGTCGTAACCTTGCTGAAGGTGTGCCTCGTAGCTTTAGCCTGAACTCAAACGAAATCCTTGAAGCGCTTCAAGAGCCTCTATCGGGTATCGTATCTGCAGTGATGGTTGCGCTAGAACAGTGTCCACCAGAGCTCGCTTCTGATATCTCAGAAAACGGTATGGTACTAACAGGTGGTGGTGCACTACTTAAAGACCTTGATCGTCTGCTAACAGAAGAAACAGGTATCCCTGTTGTTGTTGCAGAAGAGCCACTAACGTGTGTTGCTCTAGGTGGCGGTAAAGCCCTAGAGATGATCGACATGCACGGCGGCGATCTGTTCAGCGAAGAATAATATCTAGTGTTAGGCTCTTTTCTTATCTAGTTTTATGTAAAGAGCCTAGGACCTTGTCTATAGGATCAAATGTAGCTCTAGGACCAAATATAGAATGAAGCCAATTTTTGGTAGAGGTCCCTCTCTACAATTGCGCCTGTTTTTTGCTGTAATTTTATCAGCCAGCCTTATGCTGGCTGATAGTCGTTTAGATGCTTTCTCAAATGTTCGCTATCTATTAAACAGCATGGTTGCGCCTATTCAATATGCAGCCAACTTGCCTCGCACTATGTTCGATGGTGTATACGACCGTTTTAGCACTCGTAAAGGGTTAATTGAATCCAACCATAATATTAAGCGAGAAGTCTTGCGTCTTAAGAGTGAGCTGATTCTGCTTGAGCAATATCAAGAAGAAAACAAGCGACTTCGTAAGCTGTTAGGCTCTCCGTTTATCCGTGATGAGAAGAAAGTCGTCACAGAAGTTATGGCGGTAGACACTTCACCATATCGTCATCAAGTCGTGATCGATAAAGGTCAGATTGATGGGGTGTATGAAGGTCAGCCTGTGATCAACGAAAAAGGCATCGTCGGCCAAGTCACTTTCGTTGCTGCTCATAATAGCCGTGTCCTTCTACTCACTGATGCAAACAATGCGATTCCAGTTCAGGTTATTCGTAACGATATTCGAGTGATCGCTTCGGGCAATGGCATGATTGATGAGATCCAGCTAGAGCACATTCCAACCAGTACCGATATACAAGAAGAAGATCTACTCGTGACGTCTGGCTTGGGTGGGGTATACCCAGAAGGCTATCCAGTAGCTTACGTTTCTGCCGTTGATTATGACCCGAAACGTGAGTTCGCCGTTATTAAAGCAGAGCCAGTGGTTGAGTTCGATAAGCTCAGATACTTGCTGCTTGTTTGGCCTGACGAAAACAAACAGATGCAAGCGGATCAATCCAGCATAGAACAAGCATTGTTAGAGGGCGAAGATGGCCAATAGCGTTTTAAGAAGCAAGGTAGTAATTGGTTGCTCATTTTTGATAGCACTTATTCTACAGACGATCCCTTGGCCTGGTAGCTTGGATCTATTCAGACCGTCTTGGCTATTGCTGGTTACCTGTTACTGGGTTCTTGCTCTACCTCACCGTGTTAATGTGGGTAGTGCGTTGATTCTAGGCCTATTGTGGGATCTTTTGATCGGTTCGACGTTAGGTATTCGTGGGATGATGATGGCAATCGTGATGTACATTATTGCGATGAACTTCTTGGTAATCCGCAACATGGCATTATGGCAACAAGCCATGATTATTGCTGCGTTGACCGTGCTGTTTGAAGTGCTGATCTTCTTTGGTGAATATTTGATCCAAGATGTTGTTTTCAATCCATTATCGTTATGGAGTGCATTGATAAACTGTATACTTTGGCCTTGGATGTTTTTATTAATGAGACGTGTGCGTCGCCATTGGCATGTGAGGTAGCGTGATAATGGAAAAGAAACATTTAGTTTTGGCATCCGGTTCTCCACGCCGCAAAGAATTGTTATCCCAACTTGGTTATGAGTTTTCTGTCCTTGTGACCAATGTGGAAGAGTGTAAACACGCCCAAGAAACCGCCGAAGAGTACGTTCAACGTCTATCTTTAGATAAAGCCTTAGCAGCGCTATCTTTATTAACAGAGAATTCTTCTGAAAAGCAGCATGTCGTTACTGGTTCTGATACTGTAGTTTCTAGTTCCGACAATGTAGCTCTAGGCTCTGATATTGCTGCTGTTGGCTCTGATATCGCAGCTCTTGACTCTGAAATAGTGGTCCTTGGCTCTGATACTGTGGTCGTCAGCCAAGGGCAAGTGCTCGAGAAGCCTGCAGATCTTGCTGATTCTAAGCGTATGCTTACTCAGTTAGCGAATGAACGTCATCAAGTAATGACGGCCGTTTCTGTCGTTTCTGCTGAAAAACAAAAAACAGAAATCATTATTACCGACGTATGGTTTAAACCCCTCAGTGAAAAAGAAATAGAACAATACTGGCAAACAGGGGAGCCATGCGATAAAGCCGGTAGCTATGGTATTCAAGGTTTGGGTGGACGTTTTGTCACCCGAATTGAAGGTAGTTATTACGCCGTTGTCGGCTTACCTTTATTTGAAACGGACCAGCTACTGCAAGAATTCTTATAATTACTAATCTGAGGTGCACCATGAGTGCTGAATTGTTGCTGAACGTGACCCCGAGTGAAACTCGTGTGGCCATGATTGAAGGGGGAGCTCTTCAAGAGATCCATGTCGAACGAGATGCTCGACGCGGTATCGTAGGAAATATCTATAAAGGACGTGTAAGCCGTGTTCTTCCTGGAATGCAGGCTGCATTTGTGGATATAGGCCTTGAGAAAGCAGCATTTTTACATGCCTCAGACATTGTTCCGCACACTGAATGTGTTGCTGAAAATGAAAAGAAGCAGTTTCAGGTACGTGATATTTCCGAGCTTGTTCGTCAAGGTCAGGATATTGTGGTTCAGGTTGTTAAAGATCCTCTTGGAACAAAAGGCGCTCGTTTAACCACAGATATCACTTTACCATCTCGTTATTTGGTGTTTATGCCGGGAGCCAGCCATGTAGGTGTTTCTCAGCGTATTGAAAGTGAGTCAGAACGTAATCGTCTTAAAAAAGCCGTCTCTCGTTACTGTGATGAGCATGGTGGTTTTATCATCCGTACTGCTGCTGAAGGCGCTGATTTTAATGAGCTTGAACAAGACGCCGCTTTCTTGAAGCGTTTGTGGCTCAAAGTATTAGAGCGTCGTGGTAAGCATAAAGCGCGTACTCGCTTGTATGGTGAGCTGTGTTTAAGTCAGCGTATCTTACGTGATTTCGTGGGGACTGAGCTGAGTAAGATTCAGGTCGATTCTCGTCTCGAATATGAAAACCTGAAAGAGTTTACTTCGGAGTACGTACCTGAGCTTACCGATAAGCTTGAATTGTACGAAGGTGATAAACCTATTTTTGATATGTACGATACGGAGAACGAAATACAGCGTTCGCTGGATCGTAAAGTAGAATTGAAGTCTGGTGGGTATTTAATTATCGACCAAACAGAAGCGATGACGACCGTCGACATCAATACCGGTGCCTTTGTTGGTCGTCGTAATTTAGAAGAAACGATTTTCAATACCAATGTCGAAGCGACTCAAGCGATTGCTCGCCAACTTCGTCTGCGTAATTTAGGCGGCATCATCATTATCGACTTTATTGATATGTTGTCTGAAGAACACCGTAAGCGAGTACTAACTTCTTTAGAAGCGGCGCTCGATAAAGACCGTGTGAAAACCAACATTAATGGCTTCACACAGCTTGGTTTGGTTGAGATGACTCGTAAACGTACCCGTGAAAGTATTGAGCATATTCTGTGCTCTAGCTGTCCTGCCTGTGAAGGTCGTGGCAGTGTGAAGACAGTCGAAACCGTTTGTTATGAAATACTTCGAGAAATTACTCGTGTAAATCGTGCCTACGATGCGGATAAGTTCGTGGTTTATGCGGCAGCGGCGGTTGCCGAGGCATTAGAGGGTGAAGAGTCTCATGCGCTTGCAGAGCTTGAAGTCTTTATTGGTAAACAAGTGAAAATTCAGGCTGAGCCTCTGTACATACAAGAGCAGTTTGATGTCGTTATGATGTAATGGATATTTTGTGAGTTCTAGTGTTACTCTGATTTTACGTACGTGTCTGTGGTTAGTGGTTACTCTCTTAGTAACGCTAGCCATTGCTGTGACTACACTGCGTGTCGCCTTACCCAATTTAAATAAGTATCAATCTGAAATTGAGCTTTGGGTAAACCAACATTCCGGTTTTGAGTTTTCTATTCAAGATGTGGGTGGCTTTTGGCGTAACACTCATCCCTCTATCGCGCTGCAAGGCGTTCAAGCTCGTCTTCCTAATGCTGAAGATGTGACCTTCTCTGTAGAGCGTGTCGAAGTTGAATTTGATTTGATTCAATCTCTGGTACAGATGCGTCCTGTTGTTGCTGACCTTGTAATGAATCGAATGTATCTGGATATACGTTCGATCGATCTGTTTGCGGGGCAGAACGGCAAAGATAAACCTAAAGAATCGGGCTCCTCAAAGCGGGTTATGCAAGAGCTGGACAACTTGCTACTTAAAACGCTAGTCGATGTGACCGCCAAAGACTCCTCACTTGTGTATCGAACCATCTCTGATGAAGAGCGCCAACTCGATATTGAAACCTTAAAGTGGAAAAACTCAGGTAAGCACCACCTCGCGGAAGGTGTTGTTAGCATTAAAGACGCCAATCTTAACTCGTTGTCAGTAAGTGCTAACTTTATCGATGCTGGCTCATTGGCCGATGTGAGCGGTGAGTTCTATGTGAGTGCAGACAACATCTCGGTTAAACCATGGCTAACTCGTTACATGCAGGCCGAATCCGGTATAGAAACGGGCACGGTGAGCCTGAATAGTTGGGTTACCCTGCAAAACAGTAAGCCGGTAAATGCCTACGTAGAAGTGCTGCCTTCGGAATTGAGTTGGAACGAAGATGGTCAACATGACTTGATGTTTGAATCAGGTGTCTTTAAGTTGTCTCCTATTGATGATGGATGGCAAGTGAATGGTCACTCACTTAATCTTAGAACTGATGACACGCCTTGGCCTGAGTTAGATGTTGCATTCAAATGGGACAAAGGCCCGTGGCAACTTAATGTCTCTGAACTGAATATTGAGGCCATTACTCCGCTCATTAAGCTAATGCCGGACTCCGAGCAATCCACCCAAATGATTAATTCGTTGAAGCCTGGTGGATCCGTTTCTGATATTCGGGTCTCAATGGATTCTGGCATCGAAAGCTTACGTTATTCAGCGAGTTTTAGTGATCTTGCCATCGAGCAATGGGAATTAGTTCCAGGCTTTAGCCAAGTTTCAGGCAGTGTGTTTGGTTCTGCGTCACAAGCGAAAGCGAGCCTTCATGTTATTGATGATGTGTTCCCTTATGGCGATGTATTCCAAGCGCCTCTCAATATCAGACAAGGTCAGGTCGATATTGTTTGGCAGCAAGATGAAAACGGCTGGAAGCTTTGGTCTGATAAAATCACCGCAGCAACACCAGACTTACAAGTTTTGGGTGCATTTCGTTTGGACTTTCCGAATGATGCGAGCCCGTTCTTGTCTTTCTACGGTGAAGCGGACGCTTACAATGTGGGTGAAACATGGCGTTATTTACCGACGTTGGCACTTGGACAAGATCTAACAGATTACTTGTCTACTGCAATTCAAGCGGGTAAAGCCGATACGGTAAAACTATTATGGCATGGTGAACTGGGTCAATACCCATACACTAACCATGACGGGATCTTCCAAGTTTGGGTTGGCCTAGAAAATGCGAAGTTCAGCTTTGATACGGCGTGGCCACTGATCACCGATCTTCAGCTTGATCTCCTATTTGAAAATGATGCGATGCACCTTGATTCGCGCTCTGCTCAATTGATGGACGTAACGGCTGACCGTATTACCGGGCGTATTCCTTATTTAGGAGAAGGCGGCCATATTGAGATTGAAGCAAAAGCGACGGCTTCGGGTAATGCTGTTCGTGATTATATGACGGCCTCGCCATTGGTTGACTCTGTGGGTGCTGCCTTGACGGCGCTGCAAGTGAGTGGTGATGTATCGTCTGAATTCCAACTCAATATTCCTTTTGATTCAGAAAAAGAGCCAAGAGCATGGGGTTATGCCGATCTCAAAGATAATCATGTTGAGATTGAGGCACCGCCAATGGTGCTCGAAAACACAACGGGACGTATCGAGTTTGATAATGATGTCATCACGGCGAATGGCTTATCAGCTGATTTATTAAAACAAGGCATCTCTGTTGATTTTAAAGGCCTTAATGACGGCCCAGGTTATGCGGTTGATATTGATGTTTTAGGTGACTGGGACGTGAAACCTCTAGAGCCTTATATTGGCGAACAGTGGTTGAGTCGCCTGTCGGGTCATGCGCAATGGCAAAGCCAGATTGATATTCAACTCAATGATATAGGCTTCAGCTACCAGTTAGACTTACAGTCAGATCTTAAGTATTTAGCCAGTGATTACCCTTATCCATTGGCGAAAAAATCCTTGGAGAGTGGCTCTGCTAGGCTACAAGCCTCGGGCAACCAAGAAGCCATTACTGCGCGCCTGCAGCTGCCGAATACCAAGTATCAAGCTGAAATTGATATTACGGGTGAGGTTCCAAAACTCACGGCAACCAATTTAGTGCTGGGTCGTGGTGGTTATAAAATTAGCCCTGTTGTTGGACATCATGCCTTAATCCGTACCGACAAATTTAATGCCGATGATTGGTTATCGGTTGCGATGGAGCCCGTGAAGCCATCAACAGCTGTCCTTAGCCAAATGAACACACCAACCATTCCAGCGCCTAGCCGTATTACTTTTGAGAGTAAAGAGCTGATTTTAGGCGGCATAGCTTGGAATGACGTCGATTTTAGTGCTCGCAAGAACAAGCAAGCTTGGCAAATGGAAGTGACTAGCCAAGAGATCGAAGGGGATATCAATTATTTGCCCCCATACGACTTAACTGTGTCTCTAGATCGTCTACATTTGTTCGTTCCTGAATGGAGTGACAAGAAAAATCAAGAACAACTGCTGCAACGAAAAGAGCAAGAAGCACCATTGATCTCTGAACTTGATAAAAAGATCTATGATGCGATGCCTAATCTTAAGCTCACACTGAACGATTTTTGGTTGCAAGGCTATAAAGTCGGTAAGGTCGATGTTGAGCTAGCAAGGCAAGACGATCGTATTGAGTGGAACAAGATTCAAGTTCGAAGCGGAAACAATAAAGCCGATGTGAGTGGCTGGTGGGCACTGAATGGTGACAAGAGTCATTCATCGTTATCTATTGATGTCGAAGGTGAAAATAACAGTGAGTTAATGGAACGCTTCGGTATTACGTCAGGGATTCAAAAAGCGCCTTTTGCATTGGAAGGTCAGCTTGAGTGGGACGGCTCTCCGTGGGGTATTCAAATGGATACCATTGACGGCAACGTTAAAACCAAGCTGGGTAAAGGCATCATCTCGGACGTGAGTGGCGCGGCTCGATTGCTTGGTTTGTTTAGTCTAGATTCGATTATCCGTAAAATGCAGCTCGATTTCTCTGATGTGTTTGATAAAGGCATGGCATTCAACAGTATTACGGGTACTGGCGAGATCCAAAATGGTATCTTCTTAACCAATGATTTGAACATGGATGCGGTTGCTGGTGAGATGAAGATCAAAGGTATCGCGAATCTGAATACTCGTCAGGTGGATGCAGAGGTCAACTTCACTCCTGATATCACGTCAGGGATCCCTGTATTAACGGCGTTTGCGGTAACCCCGCAAACGGCACTGTATGTATTGGCGGTGACTACGGTTATTTCACCGGTTGTTGAGGTCTTTACTCAAGTAAATTACTCGGTAAAAGGGCCGCTGGATTCGCCAATAGTAAGTGAGCTTTCGCGTAGCTCTGGTGAGTTTCAGTTACCAGAAAAACTGAGGAAATTGGCGGAATAGTCGTTAGGTGCGAGTCAGTTTATATACGGCTAAATTCAGATTTCTGAATCATAATGAATGGAGAAGTGGTGCACATGGATTGTGTTGGATTGATTCAAATGACTTCAGGCCCAGTCCCTGAGCATAACCTTGCTTACCTTGAATACGAGCTAGCAAAGTGCAAAGCGTTAGGGGCTAAGTGGGTTGTTTGTCCTGAGAATGCATTAGTGTTTGGCAACAAAGCCGACTATCACCAGTATGCAGAACCTTTGAATAATGGACCTTTGCAGCAGAAGCTGTCTGAGTTAGCAAAACGACACCGTGTTTGGATCGTTGTCGGTAGCATGCCAATTAGAACGGCTGCTGGTGTCACTACGACCACATTAGTTATCGATGATTTTGGCGCCTTAGTGACTCATTACGATAAGCTGCACATGTTTGACGTTGATGTGGCTGATGCGCATAAATGTTATCGCGAGTCCGATATTTTCACGCCGGGTGACCGAGTTGTGACAACGGAAACGCCTTTTGGTCGCTTAGGTTTGAGTATTTGTTATGATGTGCGCTTTCCTCACTTGTATTCAGAGTTACGCAAGCAAGGTGCGCAGATCATCGTGGTTCCCGCGGCGTTTACGGCCGTTACAGGTCAAGCTCACTGGGAAGCCTTATTAAGGTGCCGTGCCATCGAGACTCAGTCTTGGATTGTCGCGGTAGGGCAAGGTGGGAAACATCCCTGCCAAAGAGAAACATGGGGACACTCAATGGTGGTTGATCCATGGGGGCGAGTGGTCGCACAGTTAGACCAAGACCCTAAAAGTATGGTGGTTGAGATAGACACATCCAGTTGCGAATCGATCAGGCAGAATATGCCAATAGCGCAGCACTCTCGATTCACCAATCAATTTTAATTTTAAACAAGAGCCATTTATGAGCATTAATCAAATTGAAGAAGCGCTACTAACCCCGACAGGGCTGACGGAGCAAAATATCGCAGATACACTGGCGAGCATTGCTACCCGCCAAATTGATTATGCTGATATCTATTTCCAATCGAGCTGGCACGAGTCGTTGGTATTAGAAGATAGCATTATTAAAGATGGCTCTTTTAATATCGACTGCGGTGTTGGTGTTCGTGCTGTATCGGGTGAAAAAACCGGTTTTGCTTACTCTGATCAAATCCAATTGGATGGTCTTAAGCAGAGCGCGATCGCGGCTCGTGGTATTGCGAAGCAAGGTCAAAATGGCAAGGTTCAAGCCTTCAAACGCAACTCTAACCAAGCTTACTATGATGCTGTTAACCCGCTAGCGAGCTGGGAAAAACAGCAGAAAACAGAATTACTAAAATCATTAGATGCTTACATTCGTACTAAAGAGCCAATGGTGACTGAAGTCTCTGTAAGCCTAAGCGGTGTACACGAGCAGATGCTTGTTGCCGCGACTGACGGCACTTTCGCTGGTGATATTCGCCCGTTGGTTCGTTTATCAATCAGCGTACTAGCGCAGAAAGGCGATCGTCGTGAACGTGGTAGCGCTGGTGGCGGTGGTCGTTTTGGTTACGATTTCTTCTTAAGTGATGTTGACGGCTCTCAAGTGGCTTACCAATTTGCTGATGAAGCCATTCGCCAAGCTCTCGTTAACCTTGAAGCTGTCGCTGCTCCTGCAGGCGCAATGCCAGTTGTTCTGGGTTCTGGTTGGCCGGGCGTTCTTCTACACGAAGCAGTAGGTCACGGTTTAGAAGGTGACTTTAACCGTAAAGAGTCTTCTGTCTTTTCTGGCAAGATTGGCGAGCAGGTCACTTCAAGCCTATGTACGATTGTTGATGACGGTACATTGACTGATCTTCGTGGTTCATTAAACGTGGATGATGAAGGTGTTAATGGTCAGTACAACACGTTAATCGAAAACGGCATCCTAAAAGGCTACATGCAAGACAAGTTGAATGCTCGTCTAATGGGTGTGGCACCAACAGGTAACGGTCGTCGTGAGTCTTACGCGCATCTTCCAATGCCGCGTATGACCAACACATACATGCTGCCGGGTGAGCACACACCTGAAGAGATCATTGCTACTGTTGAGAAAGGCATCTACGCACCGAACTTCGGTGGTGGTCAGGTTGATATTACTTCTGGTAAATTTGTGTTCTCGGCTTCTGAAGCGTACATGATTGAAAACGGTAAGATCACTCACCCAGTGAAAGGCGCAACGTTAATCGGTTCTGGTATTGAAGCGATGCAGCAAGTTTCTATGGTCGGTAACGACCTAAGCATCGACCGCGGTGTTGGTGTATGTGGTAAGGCTGGTCAAAGCGTGCCAGTCGGTGTTGGTCAGCCAACATTGAAACTAGACTCTCTAACGGTTGGTGGTACTGAGTAATTCAGGTCAGCAGCACGAATTTGTTTCAAAATCTCTCGCCATAAAATAGATTGAAAGCGCCTCCAACTGGAGGCGCTTTTTTGTTTCTAGGTTACTGATTCAGTGAACGTGCATAATTGTCTACATGTTCTCTTCAGCAAACTCTGCCAGTCGGCTACGCACCACACCATTAAGGTGGATATTGGCACTGCCTTCGAAATTTTTAAAACGTTCGACCATGTAGGTGAGGCCTGATGTAACAGGGGTTAAGTAGGAAGAATCTATCTGAGCTAGGTTTCCTGAACAGACGATCTTGGTACCTTCACCACAACGGGTGATGATGGTTTTGATTTGAGACGCGGTGAGGTTTTGGCACTCATCCAGCAGTACAAACGCATTCTGGATCGAACGGCCACGCATGAAGTTGATTGATTTGAACTGGATATTGGCTTTATCGCAGATGTATTTCATCGACCCTTCGGTGCAGTGATCATTCTTGTGTAACGCTTCGAGTGTATCGGTCACCGCTGCTAACCAAGGCAACATCTTCTCTTCCTCGGTTCCGGGAAGGAAACCAATGGATTCGCCGATGTCAGGTGTGTTTCGGGTTACGATGATCTTATCGAAATGTTTGCGCTCAATGGTTTGTTCAAGAGCGGCTGCCATGGCAAGCAAGGTTTTCCCGCTCCCGGCAGCACCAGTTAAAATCACCAAATCAATATCGGGGTCAAGTAACGCATCAATCGCCATGCCTTGATAAATGTTCTTTGGCGTAATATCCCACGCCCTGCGGTTCATTAATCGTTCTCGGCTTAAGTCTCGCAGGGTGATGGTTTCCGGTTCAATCTCTTCGACACGAGCAGCAAAATCACTGTCTTGATCAATAATGTACTGGTTGATGAATGTGGGTTCGAATGGTGTTCTTGCGAGGGTGTGCAGTGTTTTCCCTCCAAGACTCTTACTCTCAACATTGTCTATACCATCCCAAAATGACCCTTCAAGCTGTTGAAAGCCCTTAGTGAGGTATTGAACGTCATCGATTAATTGGTCGGTTTGGTAGTCCTCAACAAAGCGTACACCTGCACCTTTCGCTCGCAAGCGCATGTTGATGTCTTTGGTAATGAGTACCACTTCTCGTGGCGCGCGTTTATTTTGTAAGTACAAAACACCATTGAGGATACGATTGTCGCCAGCCTTATCGTCGGCAAAGGCTTTAATGCTTTCTTGAAGTTCGTAGTCTGCGAGTATTGAAATGGTGCCTGAAGCGTTTACATCGGTTGAGAAAGGAATGCCTTCGGATATTTTGTCTGGGGTTGCGTCATGGAAAAGATCTTCTAATGCTCTGATTGCGACTCTGGCATCGCGAGCAACATCGCGTTTACTGTCCTTAATTCTGTCGAGTTCTTCGAGTACCGTCATTGGGATGACGACATCGTGTTCCTGAAACGAAAATATAGCAAAGGGTTCGTGAAGTAAGATATTGGTATCTAGAACAAATAATTTCCGATTGGTATCGCCCATAGCATCTCCTTGCCACCACGTGGCTCGAATGGGTTGATTGAACGCTAGCAAACTCTTGATGTGTTTGACGGCATTACTATCAAGCACTTATCAAAAGTACACCGAGTAGATCCTACCTCTAGTAGTAATAGCTCAAATATGAAGAGTCTGCTCGAAATAACTTATCTACTCCCTCTAGATTAACCATGAATTTTTGACAGTTTGATTGCATTAGCGAAAACAGAAAAAAAGCGTGAAATAGCGGCCTTTAGACGTGACCTAAATCACAGCATCGAGTAAGATTAGCGACCTTTTTCTGCACCATTTCCTTAAGATGATTTTTATCTTAAGCGCACTTTAAAAGTGGCTGCAAATTAGGCATTTTTAGCTATATTTTTATTTTGAGAGTCAGAAAGTTCTGATAACAATTTAGTTAAAAAGACCAAATTCCAACTATAAGATTGAGGTAGTCGATTCATGACATTTGCTTTGGGGCAACGCTGGATAAGCGATACGGAGAGCGATTTAGGTTTAGGTACCGTTGTAGCAATGGATGCTCGAACAGTGACAGTAATGTTTGCAGCATCAGAAGAGAATCGTGTGTATGCACGAACGGATGCTCCCGTAACCCGAGTAACGTTTAATGTCGGCGACGTCATCGAGTGCCAAGAGGGTTGGTCTTTGTCGGTTGAGCAAGTGATCGAAGACAAAGGCATTCTGACTTACATGGGTACTCGTGAAGATACTCAAGAAGCGGATGTGGCTCTACGAGAAATCTTCTTAAGCAACCAAATCCGTTTTAATAAACCGCAAGATAAATTATATGCAGGTCAAATTGATCGTATGGATAACTTTGTCTTGCGCTACCGTGCTTTAAGCAACCAATACCAACAACACAAGAGCCCAATGCGCGGCTTGTGTGGTATGCGTGCAGGTCTTATCCCTCATCAGCTTTACATTGCTCATGAAGTTGGTCGTCGTCACGCTCCGCGCGTTTTACTCGCCGATGAAGTTGGCCTAGGTAAAACTATCGAAGCTGGCATGATCATCCACCAACAGGTGTTGTCTGGCCGTGCTGAGCGTATTCTGATTGTGGTGCCTGAAACGCTGCAACACCAATGGCTAGTTGAGATGATGCGTCGTTTCAACCTGCACTTTTCTATCTTTGATGAAGAGCGTTGTATTGAATCTTTTGCTGAATCAGACAACCCATTTGATACTCAACAATACGTTCTGTGTTCATTGGACTTCTTACGTAAGAGCCGCAAGCGTTACGAGCAAGCTCTTGAAGGTGAGTGGGATCTGTTGGTTGTCGATGAAGCGCACCACCTTGAGTGGAGCCAAGATAAGCCAAGCCGTGAATATCAAGTGGTTGAAGGCTTAGCTGAAAACACCTCTGGCGTACTGCTACTGACAGCAACGCCGGAACAGCTTGGTCGTGAGAGCCACTTTGCACGTCTGCGTCTGCTTGACCCTGATCGCTTCTACGATTACGAAGCATTCGTTGAAGAAGAAGACCAATACGCCCCTGTTGCTGATGCAGTAACGGCATTGTTTTCTGGCGTGAAGCTTGAAAACAGCGCGAAGAACCAGATTACAGAGCTTCTTTCTGAGCAAGATGTTGAGCCTTTATTCCGCGTTATCGAAGGTGATAGCAGCGAAGAAGAGCAAGCGTTAGCTCGCCAAGAACTGATTGATAACCTTATGGATCGCCATGGTACAGGTCGTGTTCTATTCAGAAACACGCGTGCTGCAATCAAAGGCTTCCCTAAGCGTAATGTAAACCTACTGCCGATGGATATTCCAACGCAGTACACCACCTCGATGCGCGTATCGGGCATGATCGGTGGCAAGATGGCACCAGAAGCTCGTGCAATGAAGATGCTGTACCCAGAAGAGATTTTCCAAGAGTTTGAAGGTGAAGACTCAAGCTGGTGGCAGTTCGATTCACGTGTGAACTGGTTGATTGAAAAGATCCAAGACAAGCGTAGCGAAAAGATCCTAGTGATCGCTTCGCGTGCAAGTACTGCTCTTCAATTAGAGCAAGCACTGCGTGAGCGTGAAGGCGTGCGTGCAACGGTATTCCACGAAGGCATGTCGATTCTAGAGCGTGATAAAGCTGCGGCCTACTTTGCTCAAGAAGAGGGCGGTGCTCAGGTTCTTATCTGTAGCGAAATCGGCTCTGAAGGTCGTAACTTCCAGTTTGCAAACCAGTTAGTGATGTTCGATTTGCCATTCAACCCTGATTTGCTTGAGCAACGTATTGGTCGTTTGGACCGTATCGGTCAGCTTCGTGATATCGACATTCATGTTCCTTATCTAAAAGGTACATCGCAAGCGATTTTAGCGCGTTGGTTCGATGAAGGTCTGAATGCATTTGCCGAGACTTGTCCTACAGGTCGCACAGTTTACGATAAGTATTCTGATGTACTGATTGAAATGCTGGCATCTGGTAACACCGATCAGCTTGATGAAGTCATTGAAGAATCAGCGAAGCTCAATCAAAGCCTGAAATCGGATCTAGAAAAAGGCCGAGATCGCCTACTAGAGATGCATTCAAATGGTGGCGATAAAGCCCATGAGATTGCAGAGAAAATTGCTTCTACCGATGGTGATACTAACCTAGTTTCGTTTGCACTGAGCCTGTTTGACACCATTGGTCTGAACCAAGATGACAAGGGTGAAAATGCGCTAGTGGTGACACCTTCTGAACACATGATGGTACCAAGCTACCCTGGCTTACCTTATGAAGGTGCAACGATCACGTTTGATCGTGAAACGGCGCTTTCTCGTGAAGACATGAACTTCATTAGCTGGGAACACCCAATGATTCAAGGCGGTATTGATCTGCTATTGAGTGAAGGTGTGGGCGCGTCTGCGGTATCTCTACTGAAGAACAAAGCGTTACCTGTTGGTACAATTCTGCTTGAGTTGGTTTACCTTGTTGATGCACAAGCGCCAAAGCGCAGCGGTATCAGCCAGTTCTTACCTAAGACGCCGGTTCGCTTGATGATGGATGGTCGTGGTAATGATTTATCTGCTCAGGTTGAGTTCGATAGCTTTAACCGTCAGCTAAGCCCGGTAAATCGTCACTTAGCGAGCAAGCTAGTGAATTCGGTACAAGGCGAGATTCACAAGCTAATCGAAGCGGGTGAGACGCATGTACTTCCTAAGGTTGAAGAAGTTCGTCAGCAAGCTCAGAAAGACATGCAAACTAATCTGAACGGTGAGTTAGAGCGCCTACAAGCACTTAAAGCGGTCAATCCTAATATTCGTGATGAAGAGCTAGAGGTTATTGAAGCTCAAATCAATGAACTGACAGGTTACATCAGCAAAGCTCAGGTTCAGTTAGATTCACTACGTTTGATTGTGGTTTCTCACAACTAGTTTTGAATTAGTTAAATGCTTTAACAAAAGAAGGCCTTCATGATGAAGGCCTTCTTTTTATCTCGTGTTTGAAAGGTGTAATGGTTGATGAATTACATTAACCATTTCCACCAAACAAATACGGCAAGGAAACCAAATAGGTAAACAAGACCTGCCACAGACAACCATTTTAGCTTAGTGCCAATCGCGAGCGCTTCTGGAAGCTTAGTTTTGCTTACTAAGATGAAGTTAAGCAATGCGAAGAATGGCGTAGTTGCAAAAGCAAGTACCATCGCAAAATCAAGCATTGGCATCAGTGCTGCACTGAAGAACATCACAATCGCCAGTGCCGCGATAGAGACAATGATGATCCAGCCTTGCAACATTCTTGGGCTCGAGTCTTTTTTAAATAATAGACGCTGTGATTCAGCAAGCACGCGTGAGTAGCCATCGATAACGGTAATGGTGCTACCAAAGATACAGAAGAAGGCGATAAGAGCGATTAATGGACGAGACCATTCACCAATTGTAGAAGCGTAAATGCCAACTAACTGGTGGGTGAAGCCAACACCTGAGCGAGACAGTTCAACGCCTGTTCCGTGAAGTACCAGAGCACCTAAAGCAACGAATACTAAAGCAAGCAGTGCAGTACCAATGTAGCCTACGTTGAAATCGAACAGCGCAGATTGAGCGGTCACTTCTTGCTTCTCTTTTTGGCTTTTTAGCCACATAGAGGTGATGCTTGAAATCTCGATAGGCGCGGGCATCCAACCCATAGTTACCACGATAAAGCCAATAGCTGCCAATGACCAAGGTGATGGTGGAACAAAAGCCGCATCAGGTTCAACTGGAGAACCGATAGCAATGGCGACTGCAGCCAAGGTTGTGATGGTCAGGATCGCCATGATCGCTTTGGACAGCGTATCGAGCGCGCGATAATGGCCAGCGAATAAAATGATCAAACACGTCGCTAAAACGATCATGCACAATGTGCTGGTGGCTAAGTCAAAAGGAACAAAGTAACTAAGTAAGCTTGCACTGAATAACAGTAAGGCTGCGGTATTTACCACGGCGGAAATGGCACTCAGTATCGAAAAGATAACAAGGTAAGGTCGGCCAAGGTTAGAGTATCCTTCCACCAAACTTTGCCCAGTACCAAGGGTATATTGGATGCCAGCTCGAAAGAATGGGTACTTAAATACGTTAACTAAAAGAATCAGTGCGGCTAGTTGCCAACCATAAATGGCGCCAGCTTTCGTTGAAGCGACTAAGTGAGATCCACCGACCGCAGCAGCGGCCATCATGATTCCTGGGCCAAGAGATTTAATCAGGCTTGAAAGTGGTGCGGAGGTTGGTGTTGTGGTGGTTTTAGCCGTACTTTCCATCGTTTTTCCTTTGAGGCTTAGTTCTTATTTTCCGTTACCTTATCAATACCATGTTTCGTAACTTCGTCAACTTTTATGTACAAAAATGTTGAAAATTGTATTTTTTTATAAACGAATCAACCGTGAATTATTTATTCACTAGCAATTAAGAGGCTCCAATGGCGTTAGAACAGTACACACCTCCGCGTGAACCGTGGATTGATATTGTTTATCAAGATGACGATATTCTTGTGGTGAACAAGCCTGCAGGCCTGCTTTCTGTTCCGGGTCGGTTGCCGGAGCATTACGACAGTATGTGGAGTCGGTTAGTTGTCGAATTTCCGGAGATTCAGGTTGTACATCGGTTGGATATGTCGACATCAGGCTTAATGCTATTGGCTAAGCATAAGCAGGCTGAGCGCCATCTGAAGAAGCAGTTTCAATATCGACTGACACACAAACTGTATTATGCGCGAGTATGGGGTTCAGTGGGAGAAGCTGAAGGTTTGATTGATCTGCCACTCATTTGTGATTGGCCAAATCGTCCTAGGCAGAAAGTTTGTTTTGATGATGGAAAGCCATCACAGACTCGATATGTGGTGGAGCAACAAGAGTCTCAAACGACATTATTGAAATTGCTGCCCATTACAGGTCGCTCTCATCAGTTGCGTGTTCATTGCATGGCGTTGGGAAACCCTATTGTGGGTGACGAGTTTTATGCAACGCCTGAAGCTTTTGATTATAGCGATAGATTGGCTTTGCATGCGTGTGAACTGAGCTTCTATCATCCGGCGAACAACCAACTGTTCAAAGCCTTTGTTCCTTGTGATTTTTACCCTCAAGCATCGCCACAAGTCGAGCAGCACTTTGAAATTGCGCCAGAGCTTCCAGACTACAGTAAGCTAAAAGCTTAGAATGGTGTCATCAATACCAATTCAAGGAAGTACAATGCCGAAGTTGAAAGTGGTCTTTCTCGACAGAGCCACCATTCCATCTCAAATCCATTTAAAACCTCTCAGCTTTGAACATGAGTGGGTTGAGTATGATTTCACTTCGCCGGAGCAAGTGTCTGAGCGAGTGGAAGGCGCTGATGTGGTTATTACCAATAAGGTTGTTCTCAACGCTGATAATTTGGTTCAAGCACAACAACTCAAGTTGATCGCTGTGTCAGCGACTGGCGTCAATAATGTCGATGTAGACTATTGCAAGGGTAACAATATCGCAGTGGCTAACGTGCAAGGCTATGCGACTCAGTCGGTACCTGAACATGTGATTGCTATGCTGTTTACACTAAAACGAAATCTTGTTGGTTACCATCAAGACATTGAAGCCGGGGAGTGGCAAAAGGACAAGCAGTTCTGTTTCTTTACACACTCGATTCAAGATGTGGCAGGTAGCACATTGGGATTAATCGGCAGTGGCAGTTTAGGGCAAGCGACCGCGATACTGGCTAAAGCGATAGGCATGAACGTCATTTTTGCAGAGCGCAAAGGGGCTGACTGTTGTCGAGAGGGGTATCTGCCTTTTGATACTGTGTTGCAGCAAGCCGATGCGATCAGCTTGCATTGTCCGCTGACCGAAGCGACTCGAAACCTGATTTCAGGGCGAGAGCTAGCAATGATGAAACCAAGTGCGATACTAATTAATGCTGGCCGTGGTGGACTTGTCGATGAACAGGCCTTAGTTGAAGCTTTGAAAAGTAATGAGCTCACAGGGGCAGGTATGGATGTGTTTACACAAGAACCTGCAGACAACTCGAATCCACTATTGTCTCACAGTCACTTACCTAACTTGCTGCTGACACCACATGTGGCGTGGGGCAGTGACAGTTCAATTCAAAAGTTGTCTGATATCTTAATCGATAATATTGATGGGTTTGTTGCCGGTAATCCGCAAAACTTAGTGGGTTGATTGAAGAATTGAGTGATACGAGCACAAAACAAAAAAGGTTGGCTTTTAGGCCAACCTTTTTAGATCGTTGTGTTGATTAAGTGATTTAGCCTTGCGGCTTAACTACCAATACATTGATTGGTGAGTTCTGTACCACTTTGCTTGCAACAGAACCAAGCACAACTTTGTCGATTTTCGACCGCTTATGACTAGGCATCACAATCAGATCTGCCCCAAGCTTTTCTGCGTAATCTAGAATCGTTGTGTAGGTTTTACCTTCGGCAACGTGAACCTTATAAACCACTTCATCGTCGATGTACTTGTCTGCAAACTCTTTCAGCTGATTTTTTACATCGAGCTTCATTTGATTCGCTGCATCTTTCGGGAAGTAAGACGCAACCATCGACATGTGAATGCCCGGCAATACGTTCAAGATGTGGATTTCAGCATTACTGTGCTTTGCGTGCCATACCGCTAATTCAACAGCTTTATCAGAAAAGCCTTTGTCGTTAAGGTCAACAGGAACAAGGATTTGTTTATACATGTGTTTTTCTCTTTTTTATCAGCGCTTAGTATTGACCAAGCGCTGTGATTATCCTTTCCATGTAATAAAGCCAAATAGAGTTGAGCGCTACTTGGCTCTATCCATTACGCGCTAATCTCATCCTTACGAGCACGCCTTCTTTGGTTCATCGCTAAGCCAATTAGAATCAGTAGGGATGGTAAGAATACCCACTCTTTCATTGGTCTTTCTGCGTCTTGGATAACTGATTTAATTTCCCAATCAAAGTCAATACCAGCCGCTTCTGCTGGGCTACCGAACTCAACCATGTCGACAATCATCTTGCCTTCAGATTTCGTCAGCATTAAGCCCATTGAAGCAATGCGGTCTTCACTTGTTGTCGCAGAATCTTCAAATGGAAGGCGAACCGTCTTCTCAGAATAGTCACCTTCTAAGTTTTCGCCACCCACTCTTAACTCAAGAGATTGTCCCACAGATAAACCTTCTGTGATTTGAGCGATCTCAACTCCAGGCGAAAGAACTTTCTCTGGATAAATCATGTCCCACCAGAAGCCTGGGCGGAAGAAAGAGAAAGTTAGAACTAACAATAGGATCGTTTCCCACCATTTGTTCTTGGTAAACCACCAACCTTGCGTTGCGGCTGCAAAGATAAGTACTGCAGTCACAGAAGAGAAGATAGTGAGGAATAGATGCCACCAAGAATCAATGCCCATCAATAGTAGTTGGGTATTGAAAATGAACATGAATGGCAATATTGCTGTCCGGATATCGTAGGTAAAGCCCTGAATACCAGTACGGATCGGGTCTGATTTTGCAATTGCGGCGGCCGCAAAGGCTGCCAAACCAACCGGAGGTGTATCATCGGCTAAGATACCGAAGTAGAACACGAATAAGTGAACCGCAATCAGAGGGATGATTAGGCCATGCGCCGCACCTAAGGTAACAATTACCGGAGCCATCAGCGTTGATACAACGATGTAGTTTGCCGTTGTTGGTAAGCCCATACCTAGGATTAAGCTGATTACCGCAGTGAATAGCAGCATAAGGATGATGCTACCGCCTGAGATAAACTCAACAAAGTCCGTCATTACCAAGCCGATACCCGTTAGAGTTACCACGCCGACAACCGTACCCGCTGCAGCTGTTGCTACACCGATACCGATCATGTTACGAGCGCCTGAAACCAAGCTCTCTAATAGGTCAACGAAACCTGCTTTTGTTTGCTCTGCAAGATCGTCCGATTTGTTCATCAGAGTCATCAAAGGACGCTGTGTGATCAAAATGAAGATCATGAATACAGTTGCCCAGAAGGCAGAAAGACCTGGAGAGAAGCGCTCTACAGTCAGACACCAAACAAGAACCACGATAGGCAGTAGGAAATGTAAACCAGACTTAATGGTTGGGCCTGGATCTGGTACTTCTGTTAGCTCAGCATTGATGTCCATGCCGCCTTCAGCCGCATATTTTGCTGAAACTCGAACCAAGGCAACATAAGCGATCAATAGAGCAATGGTAACAATTGGAGTTGCTGCATCGCCAAACACATCTTTCGTCCAGCCGACACCGTAGTAAACCGCAGCACTGATGACACATAGACCTAAAATGGTACCAGTGAAAGACAGTAGGCTCTGTACGATAGTTGGTGTGTGACGACGAGGTAGGCCAGTCATGCCTGCTTTACATGCTTCTAAGTGAACAATGTAAATCAGGGCGATGTAAGAGATAAGAGCAGGCAATAGCGCCGCTTTAATAACTTCTACGTACGAGATGCCCACATATTCAACCATCAAGAATGCAGCAGCACCCATGATTGGTGGGGTTAATTGACCATTGGTTGAAGCGGCAACTTCTACAGCACCGGCTTTTTCACCTGAGAATCCGACTCTTTTCATTAGAGGGATCGTGAAAGTACCCGTGGTTACCACGTTAGCAATAGATGAACCAGACACTAGACCGGATAGGCCAGATGCAACAACGGCTGCTTTCGCTGGGCCGCCTTTCATGTGACCAAGCAAGGAGAATGCGACTTTGATGAAGTAAGCACCTGCACCTGCACGCTCTAACATTGCACCAAACAGTACAAACAAGAATACGAATGATGTTGATACGCCAAGAGCAACACCGAATACACCTTCTGTCGTTAGCCATAGATGTGACATTGCCTTGTTCAGGCTCGCACCTTTATGGGCAATCACGTCTGGCATATGAGGACCGCCAAAGGTGTAAAGTAAGAATACTGCTGCCACAACCATAAGAGGTGGGCCCAAAGCACGTCGAGTTGCTTCAAGCAGTAGAACCATACCGAACACAGCCGCAACAATATCGAATGTTGTTGGTGCACCCGAACGACCGGCTAATTCCGTATAGAAAATATAGATATAAGAAGCTGAAAAACTACCTACAAGCGCTAATATCCAGTCGACCGCAGGAATTCTATCCCGAGGCGAGTTTTTCATGGCTGGGTAAGCGGTAAAGGCTAGGAAGATGGCAAAAGTAAGGTGAATTGCTCGAGCTTCAGTGTCGTTTAAAATTGCGAAGTTAAAAATGAACGGCAGCGGAGAAGCATACCAAAGTTGGAACAATGACCAACATAGAGGCACAAACCATAAAATACGGCCTTGGATACCGCGAGGGCTACGCGCACCAGTGTCTGATTGTGCCACCATTTCTTGCACATCTGGAGACGGTGATGTTGTCTGCGTCATGTACTTTATCCTTATTATTGATGGTCTGCCTTTCTTACGAACAACGAGACGTTATTTATCTCCTATCTAGTGTAGTGAATCGATAGGGAAATGCGTTTTTTGTTCGTCTTTGTCTTAGGCTTGATACGAAGGTAAGTTCGCCAAATTGGAGAAACTTAAAGGTTTGTCTCTTTTCACTTGGGTTATTTTTATAAAACGTGAAAAGCCAATAAGGAGGACACGCCTCCTTATTGGTAGAGTAGGCTTAAAGTAGAATTACTTTAGAAGGCCTACTTCTTTGTAGTATTTTACTGCGCCAGGGTGAAGAGGGATTGAGATACCCGCTTTAACCATGTCTTCTTTCTTCAGGTTCGCAAATGCTGGGTGCAGGCGTTTGAATGTAGCAAAGTTTTCAAATACTGCTTTAGCAACGTTGTATGCGACTTCATCAGAAACGTCAGACGTTGTTACCATAGTTGCAGCAACACCGAAGCTGTTTACGTCAGCATCTGTACCACGGTACATACCAGCTGGAACTGTGCTGTATGCGTAGTATGGGTTTTCAGCTACGATCTTGTCGATCTGTGGACCAGTTGCTGAAACCAGTTTTGCATCACAAGAAGTCGTTGCTTCTTTGATTGAACCGTTCGGGTGACCAACCATGTAGATGAATGCATCAATCTTGTTATCACAAAGTGCTTGTGAACGCTCAGAACCTTTTAGTTCAGAAGCAAGCTTGAAGCTATCGTTAGTCCAACCCATAGCGTCCATTACAACACCCATCGTTGCACGGTCACCAGAGCCTGGGTTCCCAATGTTTACACGCTTACCAGCTAGGTCAGATACATTGTTGATGCCAGCATCGGTACGAGCGATGATGTTGAACGGTTCTGTATGTAGAGAGAACATAGCGCGAAGTTTTTTGTATTCGCCCTGATCTTTGAACTTACTTGTACCGTTGTAGCCGTGGTATTGCCAGTCCGATTGAACAACACCGAAATCTAGTTCACCAGCACGGATGGTATTAACGTTGTAGATTGAACCACCAGTAGACTCGACAGAACAACGAATGTTGTGGTCTTTGCGGCCTTTGTTCACAAGCTTACAAATAGCACCACCAGTTGGGTAGTAAACACCCGTTACTGAACCAGTACCAATTGTGATGAACTCTTGAGCGTTAACTGCGCCAGCGCCCATTACAGCAGCTGCAATAGCCCCAACTTTAATAAGTTTGGTAAATGCCATGAATTTCCCTTCCTTTATTCATTATTAACCCTGAAACAAGTGTAGTCGTTTCTGGAGTTTCCTATTTGGAAACGGCACCTTTTTCAATCCATGTGATGAAAAAGTGGCTGAATAATATCAAAAATTGGCAGAAAATTACTCAAATGTTAAAAGATATAGCTAAAAAATCTAACAAATGACGGTTAGATCTCGTGTTTAATTTGCTATTGAGTTTTTTAAAATCAATGGTTTAGTGGTTATTAAGAGGGGAGGGGATGGATATCTTAGGATGTGATTTGGATCACGAAGCGAATAGATGTTCGTGATCCATTAGTAGCTGTGATGGTTATGAAACTATGGGCAATTATCCAGCGTATTCAAACAGTTCGCACACTGAATCAAACAGTTGCTTAGTGGTCACTGACAAGGTTGGAGTAATAAAGATAGTGTCATCGCCTGCGACTACGCCCAGTATGCCTTCTGACTTACCTAATGAATCCAATAAACGAGCAATAAGCTGCGCAGCACCTGGACCTGTGTGTATCACAACTAATGCATTGTTGTGGTCAATATCTAACACTAACTCTCTTAAAGAGCTTGAAACTGTCGGGACGCCAAGTTCAGCCGGAAGACAGTAAACCATCTCCATTTTTGCATTGCGCGTTCGAACAGCGCCAAACTTAGTTAACATACGCGAAACTTTAGATTGGTTGATGCTTTCAAAACCTTCATGTTTGAGGGCATCGACAATCTCGCCTTGCGAACCAAAACGTTCTTCTTTTAATAATGATTTAAAAGCACGAACTAAGTTGTCTTGTTTTTCTGTATTGCGCATATGTCATTCTTATTCATTAATAAAGATATCTGCATATTCTCGCATACATATTCAATCTTAGCCAAAATATCACGGTAATTTGTTAGTCATATCACTGTAAAAATTTAATAGAATAATGTGTTATTAGTGGCGACTTATTTTGTTATTTCAGATGATTATCCCCATAATGCCAACTCGCTGTGTGGCACGGTTTTATTGACTTGCGCGAAGTCGCAAAGCTGGCGTTAATTGATTGTAATCACTTTGTGATTAATATAGTTTTTTAACTTAAATTTAGCTCAAGAATTACTCTACAAAGAATCTATAAGAGAAATCTCTCAAGGAGAATAACAATGAAAGTAGCTGTTATTGGTGCCGCTGGTGGCATCGGTCAAGCCCTAGCCCTACTACTAAAGAACCGCCTGCCTGCTGGTTCAGATCTTGCACTTTACGACATAGCTCCGGTAACCCCGGGTGTTGCTGCCGATCTTAGCCATATCCCAACACCTGTTTCGATCAAAGGTTACGCGGGTGAAGATCCAACTCCAGCACTTGAAGGTGCGGATGTTGTGCTTATTTCTGCGGGTGTTGCTCGTAAACCTGGTATGGATCGTGCGGATCTTTTCAATGTGAACGCTGGCATTGTTAAGTCTCTAGCTGAGAAAATTGCAGTTACTTGTCCTACTGCTTGTGTTGGTATCATTACTAACCCAGTAAACACAACAGTGCCAATCGCTGCTGAAGTACTTAAGAAAGCGGGCGTTTACGACAAGCGTCGTTTATTCGGTATTACGACTCTTGATGTCATTCGTTCTGAAACGTTCGTTGCTGAACTGAAAGATAAAGATCCAGGCGATGTTCGTGTTCCAGTTATCGGCGGTCACTCTGGTGTTACGATCCTTCCTCTTCTTTCTCAAGTTGAAGGCGTAGAGTTCACTGATGAAGAAATCGCAGCGCTAACAACTCGCATCCAAAATGCGGGTACTGAAGTAGTAGAAGCTAAAGCGGGTGGCGGTAGTGCGACTCTATCTATGGGTCAAGCGGCTTGTCGCTTCGGTCTTGCTCTAGTGAAAGCACTTCAAGGCGAAGAGAACGTGATTGAGTGTGCCTACGTTGAAGGTGAAGGCGAGCACGCACCATTCTTCGCACAACCAGTTAAACTTGGCAAAGAGGGCGCAGAAGCGATCCTTAGCTACGGTGAACTGAGCGACTTCGAACGCAATGCACTAGACAGCATGCTAGAAACGCTAAATGGCGATATTGAGATTGGTGTTGAATTCGCTAAATAAGCGATAGGTAACAGAACTCTGCTAAAAAGACAGTTAACGAAAGCCGATCATTGTGATCGGCTTTTTTGATCCTTGTATTCAACCCGCTCATAATCTTTTTCTAACCACGAAGAATTAGGGGATTGGATTATGACTAGAGTACAAAAGGGAATGAATGTTAACTATCTAGGCCGCTTGGATAAGATATTGGTTATCGATGAGCAAGAGCAGTTCGCTTTGTTTGAGTCTTACAACAGTCATAAGCAATATGCGGTTCCATTGGAAGAACTTGAAGAGATCGAGGCGCAATTACCTTTATCATTAGAATCGAGTCGATATTGAAACTCAAAGTAAAACCTAGCAGGATCAAAAAAAGAGCCGTTAGGCTCTTTTTTATTATTTTTTATTATATAGCTGTCTACTTAGCTTCTATTTACTTGCTACGTTTTACTGCAAGGTGAGCTAGCGTAGTTAAAGCTTGCTTATATTCTGAATCAGGAAGAATAGACAGCTCAGCTATAGCTTTATCAGCTTCTTCATAGGCTTTATTGGTCGTGTACTCTAACGAGCCTGTCTCTTTCATTACAGACATAATGTCGTCGAGGCGTTCCATACCATTGGCTTTTTCAATCGCTTCACGAATCATGCTCGCTTGGTCTGGTGAGCCATTACGCATTGCGTAAAGCAACGGTAACGTCGGTTTACCTTCTGCTAGGTCATCACCAACATTTTTACCCATCTCTTTACCATCAGCGGTGTAGTCCATCACATCATCAATAAGCTGGAATGCAGTTCCTAGGTACTTACCGTAGTTTTGCATCGCCGTTTCGATTTCAGGTGAAGACTCTGTAAGAATCGCGCCGATTTGGGTTGCGGCTTCAAACAAGCGAGCGGTCTTTGAATAGATCACCTGCATGTAGCTTTCTTCTGTGGTGTCTGGGTTATTACAGTTCATCAATTGTTGAACTTCACCCTCGGCAATCACGTTTACTGATTCGCTCATTAGCTCAAGGATCCTTAAGGATCCTAGCGTCGTCATCATCTGAAATGAGCGGGTGTAAATAAAATCACCAACCAAAACGCTAGCTGCATTACCAAAAGCAGCATTCGCTGTAGCTTTGCCACGTCTCATGTCCGATTCGTCGACAACATCATCATGAAGCAGTGTTGCTGTGTGGATAAACTCAATAAAGGCGGCTGAGGTGATATGAGCCTCACCTTGGTAACCAAGTGCACGAGCTGATAAAAGAGCAAGCAAAGGGCGTAGGCGTTTGCCACCACCGCTAACGATATAAAAACCAAGCTGGTTGATTAAACTTACGTCAGAATTAAGTTGGGCTTGAATTGTTTCATTCACTTTTGCCATATCATTGGCAGTAAGCGTTTGGATAGCTTTAAAATCCATTGTTCATCCGGCTGAAGTTAGACCCTGTAAGGCTTATACGTTGTATTTAATTGTTGAATAATACACTAAAAAACGTTGATTAATACATCACTTAAAGGCATCATTGCCGCACTTTTCTTTGGCGAACATGTTTTCGCCAATATTTTAAAAATATGGCTTGTCATAGCGGCATGATTCCCGTAGAATCTGCGCCCTATTGATTAGTTTAGCGCACACCCGAGTTGTAGAATTAACAACCATAGGCTGTGCGGAAAAAGCGGAGTAAAATATGTACGCTGTTTTCCAATCTGGTGGCAAACAACACCGAGTAAGCGAAGGTCAAACACTTCGTTTAGAGAAATTAGACGTTGAAACTGGTGCAACTGTAGAATTTGATAAAGTTCTTCTTGTTGCTAACGGCGAAGAAATCGCTGTTGGTGCACCTCTTGTTGAAGGTGGCAAGGTTACTGCAGAAGTAGTACAACACGGTCGTGGCGATAAAGTAAAAATCGTTAAATTCCGTCGTCGTAAGCACTCGCGTAAGCAAGCTGGTCACCGTCAGTGGTTCACAGAAGTGAAAATCACTGGCATTAACGCTTAAGTATTAGGAGAGTTTAACAATGGCACATAAAAAAGCTGGCGGTTCTACTAATAACGGCCGCGATTCAGAAAGCAAACGTCTTGGTGTTAAGCGTTTTGGTGGTGAATCTGTTCTTGCAGGTAACATCATCGTTCGTCAACGTGGTACTAAGTTCCACGCTGGCACAAACGTTGGCATCGGTAAAGACCATACTCTTTTCGCTCTTACTGAAGGTAAAGTGAAATTTGCAGTAAAAGGTCCTAAAAACCGTAAGTTTGTAAGCATCGAAGCTGAGTAATTTAATCTTTTATTAGATTATTTATACTAGCTTTCAAGCTGAATTCAAAAGCCCTGCCGATTCGGCAGGGTTTTTTATTTATAGCGAGAATAAAAAAGTAGACGCTCTGGCTTTGGTTTTGAGAAGCAGTTTGGTTTTTGAATAACAATTTAGTTTCAAGAAGCCGTTTGTTTTTTTAGAAACAGAAAGCAAAGAACCTCTCCTTATTTGTTCCTTGGTTGCAGATCGATCTAGATCTTAGGTGATCGATCTAAACACGGATCTGCTAGAATTTATATCACTCCTTGATGAGTGGTAACGCAACGTAAGTGCGGAGTTAAAAAATGAAATTCGTTGATGAAGCATCAGTAAAAATAGAAGCCGGTGATGGCGGTAATGGTACAGTAAGCTTTTGGCGCGAAAAATTCGTCGCTAAAGGTGGTCCTGATGGCGGTGATGGCGGTGATGGTGGTGATGTTTACATTCAAGCGGATGAAAACTTAAATACACTGATCGATTACCGTTTCCAACGTTTTTACAATGCAGAGCGTGGCGAAAATGGCCGCGGTGGTAACTGTACTGGTAAACGTGGTAAAGATATGACCATGAAAGTACCTGTAGGTACTCGTGCTGTTGATATCCACACTAATGAAATCGTTGCTGAAGTTGCTGAACATGGCAAAAAAGTAATGGTTGGTAAAGGTGGGTGGCACGGTCTTGGTAACACGCGTTTTAAGTCGTCGGTTAACCGTGCTCCTCGTCAAAAGACAATGGGTACTAAAGGTGAAGTTCGCGAACTACGTTTAGAGCTTCTTCTACTAGCGGATGTTGGTATGCTTGGCTTGCCAAACGCTGGTAAATCTACTTTTATTCGCTCGGTATCTGCTGCGAAACCGAAAGTTGCTGATTACCCGTTTACCACGCTGATCCCTAGCTTAGGTGTTGTTAGTGTTGTCCCTGAAAAGAGCTTTGTTGTTGCTGACATCCCAGGACTAATCGAAGGTGCAGCTGATGGCGCTGGCCTTGGTATTCGTTTCTTGAAGCACCTTGAGCGTTGTCGTGTTCTTCTGCACATGATCGATATTTTGCCGATTGATGGTTCTGATCCTATTCAGAACGCACTGACGATTATTGACGAGCTAGAGCAATACAGCGAAAAAGTGGCACAGAAACCTCGCTGGTTAGTATTCAACAAAGTTGATCTAATGCCTGAAGAAGAAGCGGACGAAAAGATTCAAGAAATCGTCGAAGCTTTAGGTTGGGAAGGCGAGTACTTCAAGATTTCTGCTGTGAACAAGATCGGCACGAAAGATCTTTGCTTTAAACTGGGTGAGTTCATGGAGAACCTACCTCGTGAAGTTGAAGCAATCGAAGAAGAAGAAAAAGTTAACTTTATGTGGGATGACTACCATAAAGATGCGATGGCTGGTAAGAATGTTGTTACTGAAGATGACGACGATTGGGACGACTGGGATGACGAAGAAGATGACGGTCATGTTATCTATGTTCGTGACTAATCCTCATCGTTTCTTATAAATACTTTGGTCGCTTCTTCTAAAGCACACTGATAGTTTTACTAAACCGCAATGAAAATTGCGGTTTTTTTGTATCTAAATCATTATGTCTTATCGAATTTTAATGCAGAATTTATTTCTAGATACTTTACGCCTATGGGAAGGAAATCATGGCATCAGAACAAAGAGCGATCTCAAGGTTAGTTGCTCAGTCAGGACAAATGTTATTGGCACACGGCGCCGAGAGTACACTGGTCGGTGATATTATGCGCCGCATCGGTATTGCTTGTGGGGTGAATGAGGTTGAAGTTGCACTGTCAGCCAATGCGTTGGTCGTGACAACAGTAATGGATGATCATTGTATAACGACTACTCGAAGCTGTGCTGATCGTGGCATTAATATGCAGGTGATAACAGAGATTCAACGCGTGTGTATCATGATGGAGAAAGGGATTCTTGATTATGATTTAGCTTACAAGAAGATCCAAGGGATCAGTCCAGAACGTTATAATCGTTGGTTGGTTGTCGTGATGATTGGATTATCGTGTGCCTCTTTTAGTCGTCTTGCTGGCGGTGATTGGCAGGTCTTCATGATGACCTTTATCGCGTCAGCCTGCGGCATGATCGTCAGACAAGAGGTTGGTCATCGCCATTTCAATCCGCTATTAAACTTTGCAATCACGGCATTTGTTACGACAACTATTTCAGCGCAAGCGGTTCTTTATAACATTGGTGGTCAGCCCACTATCGTGATGGCTTCTTCTGTGCTGATGCTTGTCCCCGGTTTCCCTTTAATTAACTCTGTTGCGGATATGCTTAAAGGCCATATTAATATGGGCCTCGCACGCTTCACCATGGCCAGTTTATTAACGTTGGCAACAAGCTTAGGCATTGTTGCTGCGATGAGCCTTTCGGACGTTTGGGGATGGGCAAGCTAATGACTATCTTTGAATTATTGATCGGCCTTTTGAACGATATGTTTTTTGCTGCGATACCTGCTGTCGGTTTTGCACTAGTCTTTAACGTGCCACAACGTGCGTTGATCTATTGTGCTCTCGGAGGATCCATTGGCCACGGTAGCCGTTACTTAATGATGCATTTCGGTATTCCTATTGAGTGGGCGACGTTCTTCGCGGCTACCATTGTCGGTATGATCGGGGTTCATTGGTCACACAAACTGTTGGCGCACCCAAAGGTATTTACCGTCGCCGCTTTGATTCCGATGGTTCCTGGAGTCTTCGCGTTCAAAGCGATGATCGCTATGGTAGAAATCAACAGGGCAGGGTATAACCCAGAGTTGCTCGCTATGTTGATGGAGAACTTCTTAAAATCGATGTTCATTATCGCGGGACTAGCGGTTGGCTTGGCGGTGCCTGGGCTGTTATTCTACCGTCGTAGACCTATCGTCTAGCTTCAATTTTATTTTCAGGTAAGGACAGGACTTTCTATTTATGATCATCAGTATGATAGCGGCAATGGCAAACAACCGTGTAATTGGTAAAGATAATCAGATGCCATGGCATTTACCTGCAGATTTCGCATGGTTTAAACGCTCAACGATGGGGAAACCTGTAGTGATGGGGCGTAAGACCTATGATTCGATTGGTCGCCCTTTGCCAGGTCGACTGAATATCGTAATTAGCCGCGATGAAAGCTTAGAGCTTGAAGGAGTGACTACCGTTACTTCAATTGATCAAGCATTAGAACTTGTCAGCGAAGTTGACGAAGTGATGATCATTGGTGGTGGTTCTATATATGAAAGCTGTCTGCCTAAAGCTAATAAGCTCTATCTGACTTATATCAACCTCGAAGTCGATGGTGATACACAGTTCCCTAGTTGGGGAGAGGGTTGGAAGCAGAGCTTTAGTGAGACTTATCAAGCCGACGAGAAAAACAAACACAACATGGAGTTTGTGATTCTCGAGCGTTAAGTTCTGAAATCAAAAACGTTTGCGTTACTGTAGCAGTAACGCAAACTTCTCTTATCTCTATAGCGCATTTTGAGTGAAAAACTTTTTATCTTCCCAGCGAAGTACCGTCAATTCTCCTCCCCAAACACATCCTGTATCTAAGCCAATCACATCTTTTCCAGAATAGCCTTCTAAGGCTGCCCAGTGCCCAAATAGCACGGTCTTATCAAGCATAATGCGTTGTGAAAGGTCAAACCAGGGTATCAAAGGTTCATTAGTAATTTCATTGGGCGGCAGTTTGCACGTCATGTCGAGTTGGCCATCTGGGGAGCAAAAGCGCATTCGAGTGAAGCTATTGATCGCATAGCGATAACGTTCTATGCCTTGCAACTCTTTGCTCCAGAGATCTGGCGTGTTGCTGTACATATTCTCAATAAGCCATCGCCAACGGTCCGATTTAAGTAACGACGTTATTTCTCGGTTCTCTGTACGTGCTTGTTCTAAGTCCCATTGAGGTGAGATGCCCGCATGTGTCATGACAAACTCTGGGTGCTCTTGCATCAAGGGTTGTTGTCTTAACCATTCCAGCAGTTGGTCACTGTCTTCAGCGTCAAGAATTGGTTGAGTTTTATCTTTTGGTTTGGCTGAAAAGAGGCCTAAGGATACAGCAAGTAGATGTAAATCATGATTACCCAATACCACCTTTGCTGAGCAACCAAGGCCACGAACAAAACGTAACGTCTCCAAGGATTTAGGGCCACGAGCAACTAAGTCTCCGGCGACCCATAAAGTATCTTGTTGTTTATCAAAGTTGATGGTTTCAAGCAGTAACTGAAGTTCGTCGAAGCATCCTTGGATGTCTCCGACAATATAATTCGACACAGCATTTTCCTGTAAGTGGTAGAGATGTGTACTAGTTAAGAATATTGGGGATAGCCAGTCTAAATGGGTCGACTTCTGTTATGAAATCAATGCCTTTATGATCGGTCATCACATAGTGACCTTGCATAACGCCCACTGGAGTTTCTATGACTGTACCGCTGGTATACGTGTATTCGTCATTGGCTTCAATCACAGGCTGTTGTCCAACTACGCCATCACCTTCTATGGTGAGTTGTTTACCGTTAGAGTCGGTAATCAGCCAGCGGCGAGACATAAGTTGTACCGTTGTTTTACTTAGATTTTTGATGGTAATGATGTAAGCGAAAACGTAGCGATTCTTAGATGGCTCAGATTGTTCTTCAATATATTTAGAATGAACCTGGCATTTGATACAAGGCGTAGATATATCCATATTCGCACCTTTTGTTGTTGGTATGCTTTAAGTATTACATAAAAAATAGGCTCCTCACCGAAGTGTAGGAGCCTTTTACGATTATTTGTCAGCGTTGTGACTGTCGTGCAACCAGTTCGCCATATCGACAAACTGTTCGAGTGTCAGGTTCTCAGGGCGCATGCCAGGGTTTACTCCTAGCTCTTCAAGCTCCTCTTTACTGATTAAGCTCTTGTAACAGTTACGGACTGTTTTACGACGCTGGTTGAAGCCTTCACGACACACGCGATCTAACCACTTAAGATCTTTTGCCGGATAAGGCAGTACTTCATAAGGCTGAAGGCGAACGACTGCTGAGTCTACTTTCGGTGGCGGAACAAATGCTGTTGGTGGCACTTCTAACACAGGAGTGACTTTACAGTAATATTGAGCCATAACCGTTAGACGACCGTAAGCTTTAGTACCAGGGCCAGCTGCTAATCGGTTAACGACTTCTTTTTGAAGCATAAAGTGCATGTCTTGCACGTCTTTATGGAATTCAAAAAGGTGGAACATCAATGGTGTAGAGATGTTGTATGGCAAGTTACCGAAGATACGTAGCTTGTTGTTTGGCTTAACAAGTTGTTCGAAATCGAACTTCATTGCATCACCTTCATAGATCGTTAACTTTTCAGCAAGATCAGGGTGATTACGCAGACGTTCCGCAAGATCTCTATCCAGTTCAATTACTGTGAACTTATCGACAAGCTTGCCAACAGGTTCAGTAATCGCACCAAGACCTGGGCCAATTTCTATTAAGTTCTGGCCTGGAAGTGGGTTAATACTCGATACGATCCCATCAATAATGTATGGATCGTTAAGGAAGTTTTGACCAAAACGTTTACGCGCTTTGTGCCCTAAGTGGACATCATTTCTCATTGCTTTTTCTCTACTAATTCAATGGCGTGCGTGAGCGCTGTTCTAAAGCTCCCTGTATCGGCTTGGCCTTTCCCTGCCAAGTCTAAGGCGGTACCGTGATCGACTGATGTGCGAATAAACGGTAAGCCAAGCGTGATGTTCACTGAGCGACCAAACCCTTTGTATTTCAATACCGGGAGTACTTGGTCGTGATACATACCTAAAACAGCATCTGCATCTTGCAAATATTTTTCATTAAAGATGGTGTCTGCTGGCAATGGGCCAACTAAATTAATACCATATTTCTGGCGAATTTTTTCTAGCGTAGGGGTGATGGTTTCTATTTCTTCACGACCCAAACAACCATCTTCACCCGCATGTGGATTCAATCCACACACGTAAATAGTTGGTTTCTCTATAGCAAACTTTTCGACCAAATCTTTATGCAGAATAGCAATGATTTGCTCTAATCTGTCTTCGGTCACTGCTTGAGATACATAAGCTAGCGGGATGTGCGTTGTTACGAGAGCAACACGCAGCCCTTCTGTTGCCAACATCATCACGACAAGTGGAGTATTGGACTTCTCTGCAAAGAACTCGGTATGGCCACTAAAAGCAACGCCAGCTCGGTTAATTACACCCTTGTGAACAGGGCCGGTGACAATAGCATCAAATTCATCATTCATACAGCCAATTGCTGCGGTTTCTAATGTATTTAATACGTAGTGGCCGTTCGCTTCATTAAGTTGACCCGCAATGGCGACTTCAGCCAGTGGAACATGTTTCACAACCAGTGTTCCAGAGCGTTGAGGTTGCTTGGGCGCTGTTGAATCGTAGTCCAACAGCTCAACCTCGATCCCTAACATTTCAGCTCGCTCTGTTAGTAGGGTTTTGTCCGCACAAACTACTAGTTGATGTGGCCAGCTTTCTTGGGATAAGGCGAGAGTTAAATCGGGCCCAATTCCCGCCGGTTCACCTGCCGTAATGACAAGGCGCTTAGTTGTCATCTTGGTCATCCTCAACCATTTCAACAAAAGCACTCGCTCTTACTTCTTGTAGCCAAGCGCCAGCTTCTTCGTTGAATTTACGGTTAAATAAAATTTGGTACGCTTTGTTTTTCAAAGCAGAATCTGTACGGTCTACTTCTCGGCGATCCAGTACTTCAACAATATGCCAGCCATGAACTGTCTTAAATGGTGCGCTGATTTTGCCTTCAGGTAGTGTTTCCACTTGATGCTTGAATTCAGGTACGTATAAATCAGGAGTTTGGTAACCTAGTTCACCATCTTGAACAGCTGATCCTGGGTCTTGGCTGTATTGCTGTGCAAGTTCACCAAAGCTCGCTTCACCCGCGTTTACGCGACGAGTGATCTCTTCAAGTTGCTCTTTCGCACCGTCATCACTCAAGATAACTGTTGGTTTAATCAAAATATGACGTGCATTAACCTCTGTCACGGCAACGGTTTCCAAACCTTTTACGTCTTCAATTTTTAGAATATGGAAGCCAACACCGCTTCGGAATGGCCCGATGATGCTGCCTTTATTCTGCATTTTGATTTGGTCTGCGAAAATCGTAGGCATTTCTTCTTTACGCATCCAACCCCAGTCACCACCTTGCAGTGCTTTAGGGCCTTTAGAGTAAGTATAAGCCATGGTGCTGAAGTCTTTGCCGTTGTTTAGCTCGTCCACTAAATCTGTCGCTTGTGCTTCTAATTCTTCTTTGGTTTGGTCATCATTAAATCGAAGTTGAATGTGGCCAATTTTGTATTGAACAGTAGCATTGGTTTCTTGCGCTAAGATGTCCGCTAGGTTGTCAACTTCTGCAGGAAGGATATTAATACGACGGCGAACCAAGGCATTGCGAGCTTCACTTGCTGCAATCTCTTTTCTTACTTGTTCACGAAATGCATTGTAGCTAAGGCCTTCTTCAGCAACGGATGCTGTAAGTTGAGCTACTGTCTGGTTGTTGTCTTTCGCAATGTCTTTGATTGCTTGATCAAGTCGAGCATCATCAATACGAACACCGATACGTTCCGCTTCTTGAGTTTGAATCGTATCAATGATCAGCTTTTCTAGAACTTGCTCATTCAATACATCTTGTGATGGTAATGTCTGACCACTTTTTTTTGCGTTTGCACGCAGTGTCTTCATTGAAGCGTCGATGTCACTTTGTAAGATAACGCCTTCGTTAACGATCACTTTTACGCTATCGAGCTCAACCGGTGCTGCGTAGCTCGTTGATACAGTGCAAGCTGCTGCGATAGCAATTAATGTGTGTTTCCACAATGTCATGTGTAATCCTTTATATTTATTGATTGTTTATCAATAAATAAAATTAGTTGTTTAAGAAGAATGGTCGACCATAGCTCAATGAGTTGTCTGAACTACTATCCCCAACAGCACCTGAATCAGAACCTAGGTTAGTACCAAAGCCAATAATACCGAAATTCACACTAAGGTTATTTTCGTAGACCGGAGTTGCGTTCGATGTGTTGATGTAGTCACCTTCCCAACTACGCAATTGGTTGCTGTAGGTGAAGCCGATATACCAACAATCCGATTTATAATTGAGTCGTGCTAACCACTCTAGTTCTTCTTCTGTTGTTAAATCATAGAAGTATTGAGCACTTGCATTCCATTTTGGTGAAATTTGGTAAGCGCCGAGTAAGCCTGCTTGAGATATACCATCTTTGGTAATTGAGCCAACATTAAAATCGACGGTATCTTCAATATACTCTTTGGTTACATATCGATAGTTGGTTTGTATATAACCGCCAGCAAAGCGGTACTCGAGAGTACTGTTTGCAAGTTGCATCGCTGATGTATCAATATCGTATTGTACACCGCCGTGATAAAACAGGTAATCGTCGTAGTTAAAGTCGACCTCAACAGCCCAAGAAGAGTAGTTGGAATTTTTATCTGCATCATCGCTGTTTAAATTCTGTTTGGTGTCTTTATCAATATAGAAAATTTGACCAAAGGATATATTAAGTCGTTCTTTATATTCATCATCAAAGAAACGAGACGATGCACCATAGCTGACTTGATTTGCTGCAGCAATTCGATCTACGCCACTGTATTTACGGCTTCTGAATAAGCCATAGTAATCAGTCTGTAGTAGTGTTGTATCGTAAAGACCAATTTCGCTTTGATCCTCTTCGGGTACGTAAAGGTACTGCACCTGAGGCTCTAACGTCTGTGTATAGTTACCTACAATAGTGGTATCTCGCTCCAAAACGATGCCAGCATGGCTTCTAAATTCAGGAATAACACGACTGGTGGATTCTTCTAGCCCTTCATAGTCAGAGCCACTACCTGTATCAACGCCATCAAGATCTTGCTGATAATAAGTACCAAGTAATCGAGCTTCTGTTGTCCAAGTACCCCAGGTGTTTCCAACCGGAATTGTAATGCCAGGTTCAACGTGTACACGCGTCGCAGATGGTTTACCAGAAGCATCGGTATCGAACATCGATATATGACTGATGAGGTCGAAATCTAGGTAATCCATGACCTCAGGAGCATAGTAGTTATACTCTAGCTGTGGCATTAAGCGGTAAGGCAGGTTGTTGCTTGTGGTAAGAACCTGAAAGTCTCGTACCAATACTGAGGCATCCCAGTTTTGTGAACGGTATGTCGCTTGTCCTTCCTGAAGCAGTTGGCCATCTTCACGGTTACCAATACCAGAACTCAAGTCGGTAAAGTAATCAATATCACTGACTTTTGAGTAGTCGACTTCAAATAACCAAGATTGCTGAAAGATACCTGAATGTTGGAGTTGAAATCCCCATCGGTCGCCTTTTTCTGAGTATTTTTGGTCGTCAGGTAAGTATTCAGAGTCAATACTACCTGAGCCGAAATCACTCAGATAACGGAATTTACTGTTGAGCTGGGTGCCACGCTCTTGCATGTACTTGAAGGTGGTTTCCAAGTCGTAGTTTGGCGCTAAGTTCCAATAAATGGGGATTTCAGCTTCAAAGCCATCACTAGAGCCGTAAGAAACAGTTGGATACAAGAAGCCGGTTTTACGTGTGTCACCAACTGGTACGGTTAAGTACGGTAAGTAAAATACTGGGACACTTTGAATTTCAAAACGTGGATTATAAAAGGTGGCTTGCTCTTCGTCTTGGTCGACGCTGATGCTCGATGCTCTTAGTCGCCAAGCGTTATCACCAATAGGACAAGAGGTAATCGAGCCATCTTCTATCTCGTAAACCGCTTTGCCTGTTTTCGCAATATATACCGCATTACCTCGGCCTGGTTCGCAAAGAAATTCGTAGTCGGTATTTTCTAGCGTCATTTCATCAGTAGTGAGGTTATTGGTCGCCTTGTCTGAGATAGACTTAATTTGACCGTCACTAAAGTTTACGTTGCCTTCAGCTACAACGATGTTTTCTTGTTGGTGAAGCGTTACATTATCAGCAAGGATGGTTTTATTTCCTTGCGTAACTCTTACATCACCTGAATATATTGCCTTGTCACCATTGATAGCCTCTAAGCGATCTGATTCCACATGAGCGGGCAGTTGTGTCTCGTTTTCGGCAGCGGGTTCGATCAAGCATTGATCTATAGAGGGCATTTCCTGCACACTACTATCGGTGATTGTTTCAGCTTGAGTTGTCGACACGTATAATGCCGTACTTATAGACGCGGCTAACAAGGTGCGGGAAAAAGATTGCATGAAGTTGAACTATCCTGTGTCACTAGATGAAGGGTTGATCTAGTATCAATCCAATTAATAAAGCATTTTCCTTATGATAAAGGAAATATTAGCATTCAGCATCATCAGACAGCGTTACTCAGATAAAATTCATAGATAGAGAACACATAATGCAAATATTTGGCAAAATTTTGGGCGCTTTTTTTGGCTTTTTATTTGGAGGTCCGCTTGGTTTAGTTTTTGGCCTATTTTTGGGGCATCAATTTGATAAGGCTCGACGTTTAAACCAATCGGGATTCAATAGTTCTGGTTTTGGTCGTGGACCAAGCCAAGCAGAAAGGCAAAACGAGTTCTTTAAAGCGGCTTTTGCGGTTATGGGACATGTTGCCAAGGCGAAGGGGCAAGTAACACCTGAAGAGATTCAGCTCGCTTCTACAATGATGGAGCGTATGAACCTGCATGGCGAGCAACGTAAAGCAGCGCAAGATGCGTTTCGTGATGGCAAAGAAAGCGACTTCCCGTTAAGTGATGTGCTTGAGCGTGTGAAGATCTCGTCGGGCGGCCGTTTTGATCTTTTGCAGTTCTTTTTGGAACTACAGGTATCAGCTGCATTTGCTGATGGAAGCCTTCATCCAAGTGAGCGTCAGGTTCTTCATAAGATTGCTCAAGGACTTGGATTCTCTTCAGAGCAACTAGAGCGTCGTTTACAAATGCAAGAAGCGGCATTCCGATTTCAGCAGCAAGGTGGCAACTTTGGTGGCCATCAAGGTCACGGACAGTCATCAGGTTGGCAGCAAGCTTCACAACAGAACCAATTAGCGGATGCCTTTAAGGTATTGGATGTGAGCGAAAGTGCTGACGGCAAAGAAGTAAAGAAAGCTTACCGTAAACTGATGAACGAACATCACCCTGATAAATTGATGGCGAAAGGCTTACCGCCAGAGATGATGAACGTCGCGAAAGAGAAATCACAAGAAATTCAAAATGCTTATGATCTAATTAAGAAGGTCAAAGGCTTTAAGTAATAGAGCTATCGTGAATTGTATTTAATGTGAAAAGCGTTTAGTTAAATTTAAAGGGAATTATATGACGTTAACTTACCATGATGTTTTAGAGTTTTGGTTCGATGAGCTGACGCCTAAAGACTGGTTTACTGGCGGTGAAGAGGTCGATGTTTTAATTAAGACTCGATTCTCTGAATTGCATAAAGTTGCTGTACAAGGTGAACTTTTTGAATGGCGTCAAACAGCGGAAGGGCGTTTGGCAGAGATTATCGTTCTGGACCAGTTTTCTAGAAATATTGGCAGAAACAGTCCGGCGGCATTTTCAGCAGACCCGATGGTACTAGCTTTAGCTCAGGAATCGGTTGCTGGTGGTTTTGACCATCAGTTGAATCAACAACAAAAAAGCTTTTTGTATATGCCTTATATGCACAGCGAATCTCTGTTGATTCATGAACAAGCTGTTTTGCTCTTTTCTCAGACGGGTCTAGAAAATAATCTGGATTTTGAGTTCAAGCATAAAGTGATTATTGAGCGTTTTGGTCGTTATCCTCACCGTAATGAAGTGTTGGGGCGAACTTCGACTCCTGAAGAGGTTGAATTCTTGCAGCAACCGGGCTCAAGCTTTTAATTGTAGAAATACAGTCAAAGAATTGAGAAGAGGCTAGTGGTTAATAGAAACCTCTAGCTTCTTTTTTGTTTTGCTTCATTCATGATCTTTAACGTTAAAACTAGTTTGCTTGGTTCAGCGACCAATCATAGTCATAACTGATGTTTTTAGTGTTCGTTACTGGTTTTGTTCGATATTGTTCTAAGTGTTGAATGAGTTGTTTCTCCGTACCAAAATCCACAGCAAACCATTCGTAAATCGATGATAACTGAAGCTTATTATTATTTTGAATCAGTACACCTTTGTCACTATTTACAAATTCAGTTGCGGCTTGCTCTAACAGCATCTCGGTGTTGTCAGCGGTAAAGGCTTGAGATTGCAGGTTAGGGCAACCTAGGCTGGCACAGTTAACAGCATAGTGCGTACGTGGGTCTTGCCATATTGGTCTTAGGATTCGATGCTCAATATCATTCAGTGTCAGTGCCTTACCATTAACCACGACTACTTCATCCCCCCATGGCCCGAAACTAAATAAGCCGCCGAGCTTGGTGATGGATTTTATTGGGTAAGCATCAAGAATCAAATCGACAGTCACGGCGTTATATAGATTAACCCAATAGGCATACTGTTCCGCTTTTGAATAGTCGAGTGGATTCAACTGCTCTAATCTCTTGATGTACTGCTTGAGCTTTGTCTTATCTGCACTGCTCACCGCTTGATAGCGAACTAGGGTGTTTTGCTCTTGTTTAACTAAGTAGCTATCGATAAATTGCTGCCAGTCTTGATGAGATACCTGTTCTTGGCTGGCTTCATTGCTTTGGTTCCAGTATGGCCAAAGTTCGGATTTAGGCGCAGACCAAGCTAAGGTTGAGAAAAGTAGACTAATGATAAAGAGTAGTTGTTTCATAGCATTCTCCTGATGACTGACTACTAAGACCCTACGGCTCACTATTTTCTTTCATAGTCCTTTAGTTAAATAAACCATTCAAGTTAAACAAAAAAAGTTTGGTCTAATCAAAACTGACTCAAATAAAAAAGGTTGGCACTGAGCCAACCTTTTAGATGTTTTTGAAATCGCTTGCTCTATGTAAAGACTGTGCTATTTCAAGAGCGTTTTATTTCAGGAAGCTAGGAATCTTAGCTTCAAACTCTGAAATCTTATCTGCGTGTTGAAGTGTTAGGCCGATGTTATCTAGGCCATTTAGCAAACAGTGACGACGGAACTCATCAATTTCAAACGAGTATTCTTTTCCATTCGCACTGACTTTCATTGCTTCTAAATCAACGTGGATCTCAGCACCTTCATTCGCTTCTACGAACTGGAAGATTTCATCAACTTCCTGCTCTGTAAGACGAACCGGCACCATCTGGTTATTGATCGAGTTACCGTAGAATATATCGGCAAAGCTTGGAGCGATCATCACTTGAATACCGTAATCAGCAAGCGCCCAAGGTGCGTGTTCACGAGATGAACCACAACCAAAGTTTTCACGAGCCAGTAGGATTGAAGCGCCTTTATAGCGTGGTGCGTTCATTACAAACTCGGGATTTGGTTGTTGGCCTGCGTCATCTAGGAAGCGCCAATCGTGGAACAAGTGCTTACCAAAACCAATACGGTTTACTTTCTGTAGAAATTGCTTTGGAATGATCGCATCAGTATCGATGTTGGCCGTATCTAGAGGAACGACTAATCCGGTGTGTTGTTGAAAACCTGACATGTTAAATCCTCTAATTAAAGTTCACGAATATCGACAAAGTGACCAGCGATAGCCGCTGCGGCTGCCATTGCAGGGCTAACTAGGTGCGTACGACCATCACGGCCTTGGCGACCTTCAAAGTTACGGTTTGATGTAGAAGCACAGCGTTCTTGTGGACCTAGACGGTCGTTGTTCATTGCAAGACACATAGAGCAACCCGGTAGGCGCCATTCAAAGCCTGCTTCGATGAAGATCTTATCTAGACCTTCAGCTTCAGCTTGTGCTTTTACTTGCTCAGAACCAGGAACGATCAATGCTTGAACATGTTTCGCTACTTGGCGGCCTTTCGCTACTGCTGCAGCTGCACGCATGTCTTCGATACGCGAGTTAGTACAAGAACCCACGAAGACTTTATCGACGTTGTAATCCGATAGAGATTTACCCGCCTCTAGTCCCATGTAAGCCAAAGCTTTTTCTGCAGATGCCTTTTCAACAGGGTCTGCAAAGCTTTCTGGTGCAGGAATTGGTGTGTCTACCGAGATAACCTGACCGGGATTGGTTCCCCAAGTAACCTGTGGTTTGATATCTGCAGCTTCTAGCGTCACAACAGCATCGAACTCTGCATCAGCATCGGTTTTCAATGTGTTCCAGTATTCAATAGCTGCTTCTAAATCTTCGCCCTCAGGAGAAAACTTACGACCTTTGATGTATTCGTAAGTCGTTGCATCAGGAGCGATTAAGCCCGCTTTCGCACCCAGTTCGATTGCCATGTTACATACCGTCATGCGACCTTCCATTGTAAGGTCAGTAATTGCCTCACCACAGAATTCAACCACATAGCCTGTACCGCCAGCAGCTGTTGTTTTGCCGATGATCGCGAGTACGATATCTTTTGCGGTAATGCCTTCAGCGACTTTGCCTTTTACTTCGATCTTCATGGTTTTAGCGCGAGCTTGTTTTAGCGTTTGAGTTGCTAAAACGTGCTCAACTTCAGAAGTACCGATACCGAATGCTAAAGAACCAAATGCACCGTGTGTTGCCGTGTGTGAGTCACCACATACGATGGTCATGCCCGGCAGAGTAATACCTAACTCAGGGCCCATTACATGCACAATACCTTGGTATTTGTGGTTTAGGTCGTAAAGCGTGACACCAAACTCTTCACAGTTTTTCGATAGCGTTTCCATTTGGATACGAGCCATCTCGCCAGAAGCGTTGATGTCTTTCGTTTGTGTCGATACGTTGTGATCCATGGTTGCAAAAGTTTTGCCTACTTGGCGAACTTTACGGCCTTTTTCACGCAGGCCATCAAAGGCTTGTGGCGACGTTACTTCATGAACTAAGTGGCGATCGATATAAAGAATTGGCGTTTCGCCCTTCGCTGCAACCGCAACGTGAGCGTCATAAACTTTTTCGTATAAGGTTTTTGCTTGCTGGTTTGTCGACATAGCTTTTCTTCCTTGGGAGCATCAGTCCCAGTGTTTGTTTCTAGCCAAGTCATGCAATTTAAGCTGACTTGGCTTGATATTATTCTTATGTACTTGCTTCTAATCTAAGCATCTAGCTTATGAAGCTAAGATGTACTCTGCGATCTTGTCACCCATTTCTGAGGTAGTCAGTGCTTGGTTTTTGCCTGCAAGATCTGCTGTTAGCTCGCCAGCAGAAAGCGCTTTAGATACCGCTGTTTCGATGTCTTGCGCTGCGGCTTCTTCGCCTAGGCTGTAACGAAGCATTAGCGCAGCAGAAAGAATTTGTGCTACTGGGTTCGCGATGTTCTTACCTGCGATATCTGGAGCACTGCCGCCCGCTGGTTCGTATAAGCCGAAGTTGCTTTCGTTCAAGCTTGCAGAAGGAAGCATGCCCATAGAGCCAGTGATCATTGCACACTCATCAGAGATGATGTCACCAAAGATGTTTGAACAAAGCATCACGTCAAACTGAGATGGATCTTTGATTAGCTGCATGGTCGCGTTATCGATGTACATGTGGTTCAGTTTCACATCTGGGTAGTCTTTCGCTACTTCTTCAACTACTTCACGCCATAGAATAGAGCTCTGTAGAACGTTCGCTTTATCGATTGAGTAAACGTTTTTGTTACGTAGACGAGCAGATTCAAACGCGATTTTTGCAATACGTTCGATTTCGTAACGGTGGTAAACCTCAGTATCAAACGCTTTTTCAGTTGCGCCTTCGCCTTCACGGCCTTTTGGTTGACCGAAGTAGATACCGCCCGTTAGTTCACGAACAACGACGATGTCGAAGCCATTGCCTGAAATGTCAGCACGTAAAGGAGAGAAAGATTCTAAACCCTTGTGAATTTGTGCAGGACGTAGATTGCAGAACAGTTGGAAGTGTTTACGTAGCGGAAGTAGGGCACCACGTTCAGGTTGGTCGTTTGGTGGAAGGTGTTCCCATTTAGGACCGCCGACAGAACCAAAAAGTACCGCGTCAGATTCTTCACAGCCTGCAACTGTTGCGTCTGGAAGTGGACAGCCGTGGTTATCAATCGCGATACCACCAACATCATACTCTTCGCGAGAAAAGCTAATTGCGTGTTTCTTTTCAATCGCGTCTAGCACTTTGTGTGCTTGTTGCATTACTTCTGGGCCAATGCCATCACCAGGTAGTACGGCAATTTTGTATGATTTATCTGTCATGTTAATCCTTTAATTCTTGTTACTGAGCTGTTTGGCTCGTTTTAAATTTTGTCCCTAAAGCCAACAACATCGGCTCTAGGGCTCTGTTATTGGGTATTAAACTGTCGCGAATTTTTGCTGTTTCATTTCAGCAATAGTGTCTGCGCGTTGAATGCTATTAATAACGTGTAGCAACGCTTGACCAGAAGCTTCAACGATATCCGTTGAAACGCCCGTACCGTGGTATTTACGGCCTTTATAGTTAGCAATGATGTCCGCTTGACCTAAGCCATCCTCGCCTTCACCTTTTGCAGTAAGGTCGAATTTATCCAACGCGATTTCGTAGCCTGTTAAGCGGTAGATACATTGGTATAAAGCATCAACAGGGCCATTGCCGACAGCGGCTTCGCATTTCTCTTCGTCACCACATTGCAGTTTGATGCTGGTGGTAGACATAACACTACCAGATTGTACGCTTAGGTAGTTAAGTTTATAGAAGTCATCTTCATCACGTAGATTCGCGAAGTGCATCAATGCTTCTAGGTCGTAATCGAACACTTGTCCTTTACGGTCAGCAAGCTTCAAGAAGTCTTCGTACAATGAATCTAGATTGTACTCATTGTCTTTATAACCCATAGCGTCCATGTGGCTCTTAACAGCTGCTCGGCCACTACGGCTTGTTAGGTTCAAGGCTTTGTTTTTCAAGCCAATAGACTCAGGCGTCATGATCTCATAAGTGTTCTTATTCTTAAGCATGCCATCTTGGTGAATGCCTGAAGAGTGGCTGAATGCGTTGGCACCGACGATTGCTTTGTTGTCTTGAATTGGCATGTGGCAAAGCTGGCTAACTAACTTACTGGTACGGTGAATCTCTTTATGATCCAAGCCTGTATGAACACCCAAAAGCTCTTGGCGAGTTTTGATGATCATTGCAATTTCTTCTAAAGAACAGTTACCCGCACGTTCGCCAATACCATTGATTGTGCCTTCAATTTGACGAGCGCCCGCTTGCACAGCAGCAATTGAGTTCGCAACTGACATACCTAAGTCATCGTGACAGTGAACAGAGATGATTGCTTGATCGATGTTTGGTACGCGATCGAATAGCGTTTTAATAATGCCACCAAACTCGTTAGGCACTGTGTAGCCCACGGTGTCTGGAATGTTGATGGTTTTAGCGCCTGCGTTAATCGCGGCTTCAACCATACGACATAGGTTGTCGATAGGGGTACGACCGGCATCTTCACAAGAGAACTCAACATCATCGGTGTAGTTACGAGCGTGTTTGACGGCTTTTACTGCCATTTCTACTACATCGTCGTAGCTGCGGCGTAATTTGTCTTGTACGTGAACCGTCGATGTTGAGATGAAGGTATGAATACGGAACTGGTCAGCAACTTTAAGCGCTTCTGCTGCGGCGTCGATATCTTTCGCTACAGCACGAGAAAGTGCACAAATACGGCTGTCTTTGATGTGTTTAGCGATGGTTTGTACTGACTCAAAATCACCTGGAGAAGAGATAGGGAAGCCAGCTTCGATAACATCTACACCCAGTCTCTCAAGAGCATAAGCGATCTGTAACTTCTCTTTTACCGTAAGGCTTGCTGCCAATGCTTGCTCGCCGTCACGTAAGGTAGTATCAAAAATTATTACTTGATCGTTCATGGGTGCTTCCTTATATCGATAATGAATCGATTGCTATCCAAATTATTATTAAGAATGATGTTCTTTTAAAAGTGCCAGTTACAAAAAAACCCGCTCAGCGCGGGTTTTAATATTTGTGTAGTTCTTGACCCACAACTTACCCGCGCGATTGGTTCACGATAAGGAGAAGTTTCAGCAGTCGAGAAGAAGAAAAAATCATTACACAAATATCCGTAAATAAACTGTTAACACCATATTTACCGTAATTTATTCTAAGCGTCAAACAAGAAAATCCAATATCAGTGTACATTGGCAGTGTTTTTGTTTGGTTTGTGCTGTTGAGGGTTGGTTTATTGGCGTAATCGGTTGTTTTCGGGTTTTGTGTTGGCTGGTTAGTTTATCGTTTGGCTTGTGTGTAGGTTAAAACTTTGTAGTAAATCTTTTTAATGGAACGATTCACCAACAGAATTAAAAGTATGGTTCGATTAATTAATCATTTGATTAAATAGTGAGTAATTAATCTTCTACAGTTGCATCTATTTATCTCTATAATTAATCAGATGATTAATTATAGAGTGGGTCAAAGTGATGACAGCACGCAAAGCCGGGCGGCCTCAACAGAATTTGGATGTACGACAACTATTAATAGAACATGCTCGTGATCTGTTTGTTGTCCAACCATACGATAAAGTATCGACTCGCTTAATTGCCGAGCGTGCAGGCGTGAACATCGCGATGATCCGTTATTACTTTGGTAATAAAGCGGGCTTGTTTGAGGCCATGCTTCGCGAAACGCTACGTCCTATGCAATTGCAAATGCAGAAGTTGGTTGAAGAGAGCAGTCACGAGAACTTTCTCGACTTAATGCGGACTTACTACAAAGAGATGGTTAAGGTGCCCAAGTTTCCTCGCTTGATTGCTCAAGTGATGAATATGCCACCCTCAGAAGTGCAGAGAGAATTGCTAGAGAAGGTCTTTCTTGATGTGGCTAAGCCTGCGCAAGATGTCATCTTTGAAAAGTTAGTTGCGCAGGGCATCTTGAAGCAAAACATGGATCCAAAACTCTGTCGCGTTTCGTATATAAGTTTGATGGTATTCCCTTTTATTGCACCGCCACCTTTGTTAGCGATCCACGGTATTGAGCTTAATGAAGCCTTTCTTAACCGTCTAATCGAACACAACATTCAATTGATGACCGAAGGCTTTATCAATGTATCTAGCCCTTCATCTGAGCAGGAACCCAAATAATGAAAATAAGCAAAAAGCTCCTATTCTTTCCGGCTCTAGCGGTTGGTGTTATCAGTCTTGTGGCTGCGATTAATCTAAAACCTGATCTGCCGACTAAGCCCGCTGGCGATCGAGCTCGTTTAGTCGAAACAGTCAGTTTAGAACAACAAATGATCGCGCCGTTGGCGGTGGGCTTTGGCAAGGTGGTACCCAAGGTTGAATGGAAAGCCATTGCTGAGGTGACTGGGCAGATTGTTTATCGACATCCAGACCTAGAAAAGGGGCAGATTATTCCAGCGGGTACTGAGGTACTTAAGATCGATCCCTTAGATTACGAGTTAAAGCTGGTACAAGCTGAAGCGGATCTTAAATCAAGCCAAACCTCATTAGCTAAGTTGAACCAAGAAGAAGATAATCTTAAGCAGACTCTAAAGATCGAAAAGAACCGTTTAGTGATCAGCAATAAAGAGCTGCAACGTAAACAAGATCTGCGTAAGAAAGGTCTCACCTCTCAGTCTGATGTCGATCTGCAGCAGCAAAGTGCGTTGTCTCAACAGAAGCTTGTATTGGATATTGATAACCAAATTGCGTTGATGCCAGATGAAAAGCGTGTCGCGGAAGCAGTGATTAAGGTGAATGTATCTAAAGTAAAAGAGGCGCAACGCTCTTTAGATAAAACAACCATCCCCCTGCCTAGAGCGATGAGAATTGCGCAGGTCGATATCGAACAAAACCAAGTGGTTAATCTTCAGCAAGAGATGTTTGTTGCTCACGGGATTAATGTTATGGAAGTTGAGGCTCAACTCTCTATTCACGATATGCAAACTTTAGCCTCAAGCTTTACTCAATTCCCTCGCGATGCTGCAGGCATACCGAACCCTTATGAAGCGCCTATCAAAGCAAGTATTCAGCTAAACAGTGGCAGCCTTAACCTCAGTTGGCCTGCAAAAGTGGCAAGAATCAGCGAAACCGTTGATGAGAACCAAGCTACAGCAGGGATCATTCTTGAAATTGGTCAAGACTATTCAGCTTTGCAGCCAAGCAGTGCAACCCCTTTGGTCAATGGCATGTTCGTCAAAGCTGAGATAGAAGGCTTGGCCAATCTTAGCTGGGTTGTCCCAGAGCGAGCTCTGCACGGTGATAAAATCTACCTGATGGATGACAGCCAGCGCTTACAAGTGGTGAATGTTGAAGTGCTTTATCGCCGAGATAACCAAGTGGTGGTGGAAGGTGAACTGCACGCTGGTGATAAGTTAATTCTCAATGACGTTTTACCTGCGATTGAAGGCATGCTGCTCAAAGAGTCAAAGCCTACTGAATTAGCAGCGGATGTGCAGGAGAATGCGTCATGATTCGGTTCTTCTCCCGACACCCGACGGCTGCAAACTTATTGATGCTTGGGTTATTGATTATGGGTTTGGCCTCTTTATCAACCATCAAGCGCGAAACCTTTCCTGCCTATGATCCACCTTACATTATGGCGGCGATCGTTTATCCCGGCGCATCACCACAAGAAGTGGAAGAGAGCTTGTGTGTGCGAATGGAGGATGCCGTCGATGGTCTCGCTAACATTGAAGAAACTCAGTGTGAGGCGATCGAAGGCAGTGCACGTCTTATTCTGAAGCTTAATGAGAAAGCAGACATCGGTCGAATGCTGGTGGATGTGCAAACTCAGATCAACTCGATCAATGATTTCCCGAGCGAGATTGAATCTCCGGTTGTTCAAGAGTTGGATTGGAATGAACCGGTTGTTGATATCGCGATTACAGCCGAAACCTCATGGCCTGAACTCAAAGCGTACGCCGAAGATCTCAAACGCACCATGAAGCTCGATTATGACGTTTCTTTGGTCGAAGTCAGTGGATTCTCGGATCACCAATATCGTGTGGAACTGGATACCCAAGCCATTCGCCAGTTAGGTTTGAGTGTTGGTGATATCGCAGACCAAATCGGTCGTCAGAATGTAAAGCTACCGAGTGGTAACGTTGAAACACCAGACAAAAACTTCCTGATTCGTTTTGATGAAAGACGTATCACTCCGGTTGAATTAGAGAGCATTGTGGTTGGATCTGCGCCGAATGGTTCGGTGATCCGTTTGAGGGATATTGCCAAGATAACCGATCGCTTTGAAATGGATGAGCAGAAGGTTCTGTTTGATGGTAAGCCTTCTGCGCTATTGAAGATCAGCAAAAACAAAGAAGATGATGCGCTACGAATCAAAGAGAACGTGACCCGATTCGTTGAAGATCAAAGCGCGATTGCCCCTGATGGTGTGACATTGCAAATGACCAATGATCTCTCGTCTGTACTTTGGGATCGTTTAACCATGATGGTACGCAACGGCTGGCAAGGTATTGTGCTGGTGTTTGCCACCATGTGGTTGTTCTTCAGTTTGCGATATTCATTCTGGGTTGCGGCAGGTTTACCCGTAGCCTTCCTTGGTGGCTTGTTCTTAATGGCCAACCTTGGCCTGTCGATCAACATCATGTCATTGGTCGGCTTATTAATGGCGATCGGTATTATGATGGATGACGCCATCGTGATTGCCGAATCGATAGCCTCCCATTTAGATAGGGGGCAAAATGTTGATGATGCGGTGTACAACGGTGTTAAGAAAGTGCTCCCCGGGGTGTTATCTTCTTTCTTAACCACGGTGTGTATTTTCGGTAGCTTACTATTCCTTGATGGGGAAATGGGTGCGGTGCTTAAAGCGGTGCCTCAGGTACTTATCTTGGTGTTGTCTCTGAGTTTAATCGAAGCGTTTCTTATTCTACCAAATCACTTATCTCATTCATTACACAAAGAAAAAAATGACAAGCCAGCGCTGCGCTTCAAAGTCGTGTTGTTAGAGAAGTTTGAGAACTTCCGCAATACTACTTTGATGAACATGGTCGAGAAGGTCGTGACATTCCGCTATGCCTTTATGGGTGGTGTGATAACTCTGCTGTTGCTATCCATCTCCTTGATTGCTGGTGGCGTTGTCAAATTCCAGCCCTTTCCTGAGTTGGATGGCGATATTGCTGAAGCGCGTATTATTCTTCCTCCGGGCGCATCATTGTCTCAAACCGAGAGAGTAGTCGACAAAATTGTCGCTTCTGCTGAACGTTTGAATGAGCAGTGGAGTGAAGATGTTGAGGACGGTAATAAATTGGTTGAACATATCACCAGCCAATTCAATGCTAATGCAGATGCCAACGAATCTGGTCCGCACTTGGCTACCGTTCGCTTAGACTTACGTGGAGCTGAGAGCCGTAACACGGTTATCGATGACTTTATTGATGCATGGCGGGAAGACATCGGCGATTTGGCTGATCCTATCTCGTTAGTCTTTAAACAACCCACGATGGGACCGGGTGGTCGTGCCATCGAGATCCGTGCCAAACATGATGATCTTGCTGCATTGAAATCGGCTTCTTTAGATATTCAGGAGTATCTCAATCAGTTTGATGGTGTGTACGGTGTTCTTGATGACATGCGTATGGGTAAGGAAGAGATCTTAGTTAAACTTCGCCCAGGTGCGGAAACCTACAATGTGAACGGTCAGATGATTGCTTCCCAATTACGTTCCGCCTTCTTTGGTCAGACTGCGGATGAGATTCAAATTGGGGTTGAGAACATTTCGATTGAGGTGCGCCTTGATAAAGAACAGGCTGGCGATTTACAGCAATTGGCTAACTTCCCAATCATCACAGCAGATGGCAGCCAGATTCCGCTAGCGACATTGGCAACGCTAGACTTCCAACGTAACTACGTACGAATCCAGCGAATCGATGGGCTGAGAACCATCAGTATCTATGGTGATATTGATAATAAGAAGGCGAGCTCTTCAGCGATTTTGGCTCAGTTCCAAAAGGATGAAGTAGCCAAGCTCATTCAAAAGTACCCAGGCTTACGCTTTGATTTTGAAGGTGAAGCCAAAGATGCCGCGAAGACTGGAGCCTCAATGGGCAAAGGTTTCTTACTGGGTTTGTTTGGTGTGTTTGCGATTCTGAGTTATCAGTTCCGAAGCTACTTGGAACCGGTCGTCGTAATGTTAGCTATTCCACTGGCCTTCATTGGTGTAGTTGTCGGTCACTGGCTGTTAGGGCACGCGTTAAGCATGCCGAGCATGATGGGCTTTGTGTCGCTTGCTGGGATCGTGGTCAATGATTCCATCTTGTTGGTGCAATACATTCGTCACCATGTCGACGAGGGGGATAGCGTGCATGACTCTGTTGTGAAGGCCAGTCGAGAGCGTTTCCGAGCGGTATTTTTGACATCAATGACCACAGCCGCAGGCTTGCTTCCACTATTAACGGAAACCAGTTTACAGGCACAGGTTATTCAGCCGTTGGTTATCTCGATCGTATTTGGTATTTTTGCTTCGACCTTATTGGTGCTGTTCATGATCCCTGCCGCTTACGCCATCTTGGCTGACTTTGGCTTGGTGAAAAAGCATGAGCCACTAACGGACTAGAAACGAGACAGATATCTGCTATTACCTTTTCTAAGAACAATAAAGCGACCTTGAGTCGCTTTATTTATATCTGCGTGCTCACGACTTAGGTTAGCCATCCGCCTCAAAATTCATTTTAGTTCATTCAAAACGTCACTTAACTGTCATTTCAGGGGCATACCTTGAGCCTTAACTGAATAAGGATTGTTAAGGAGATCGTATGCGTACTATAGAACCTATTGTCCGCTGGGATGTGGCATTTTCTGTTTTCTGTTTGAAGAATCGTTATAGCGGGCAACACGCAACACTGAGTAAAGCGGTGTCTCATACTGGGGATGGTCATCTATATGTGTTGATCGCTTTGGTTGCGCTGTTAGCTGATGGCTACACAGGTCGTGAATTTTTAATGGTCGGTCTCGCCGCTTTTGCGATAGAGCTACCGATTTATTGGTTAGCCAAGAACACCCTTAAGCGCCGTAGACCCGCTGAATTCTCTTCATTGCTTCACTCTCACATTGTGCCATCTGATAAATACAGCCTGCCTTCTGGGCATTCCGCTGCTGCTTTTGTTATGGCGACCCTAATCGGACATTTCTATCCGAGCTTGTACCTCTTTAGCTTGGTGTGGGCAACTGCGATTGCGGGCTCTCGAATCCTGCTCGGTGTGCACTTTTTAACGGATGTCTTAATTGGTGCAGCGCTAGGTATAGCGTGTACTAGCCTCGCCATTCACTTCATTTTATAGCGGTTAGTCGTATGGCTGTTTGTTCTGTTGTTCATATTAAAAAGACACAGGCAAAGACAACAGATCTCGAATTGTTAATCTTCAAGGAACCTGAATGAAAATTTTATATGGCGTACAAGGCACTGGAAATGGTCACATCGCTCGTGCGAGAGCAATGGCTGTTGCTTTTCGCCAACATAATATTGATGTCGACTTCCTGTTTTCTGGGCGGGATGAGAATAAATACTTTTCTATGGAAGAATTTGGTAACTATCAAACTCGTCATGGACTCACCTTTTACAGTGAGCAAGGTAAGGTTAAATACTCCAAGACCGTCATCAAAAATAGTATGTGGCGATTCCTTAAGGAAATGAAGCAGATCGATCTTACACCTTATGATTTGGTATTGAATGACTTCGAACCGCTAACCGCTTGGGCTGCGAAAAGACAAGGTGTCCCGTGTATTGGGATAAGCCACCAAAATGCGTTCCGTTATGATGTGCCTAAAGAAGGAGGTAACTGGATTGAACATTCTGTTATTCAGCATTTTGCGCCAACAGAGCATGCTATTGGTTTGCATTGGTACCACTTTGAACAGCCAATATTGCCACCAATCGTTCACACGCTCACGGGTGATCAGAAAACCAAAGCGCTGCAAGATTTCACTTTGGTCTACTTACCGTTTGAAGATCTAGAGGCGATTTCAGAGCTTCTGATGAAGTTCATTTCTCACAATTTTGTCTGCTATCACCCAAATGTGATTGAGCAAAGCCGAGTTGAAAATATTGAGTTCAAACCACTCAGTCATGCCGGCTTCCAATTCGATCTTAACCAGTGCTCAGGAGTGGTGGCTAATGGTGGTTTTGAATTGCCATCTGAAGCATTAACCTTGGGTAAGAAGTTACTCCTTAAACCGCTTGAAGGACAGTTTGAACAGCAAAGTAATGTCGCCACGCTTGAGGCATTAGGGCTGGCCCAAACCATGAGCTTTTTGGATGCGGCGACGTTGCGTGAGTGGCTCAACGAAAAACAGGCTGAGGTGGTCACTTATCCAGACGTCGCCAGTGCGATTGCAGAGTGGGTATTAGCAGGGAATTGGTCGAATCAGGAAGACCTAAGAAAGCAGCTTTGGGACAAGGTTGATTTCCCAAGTTATGCATCGCTCACCTAACTCATAAGTACTATTTCTGAATCAACTGGCTAAACAATTCACGGGTTCAATAAATTGTAACAAATGTAACCAAACGATAGAACAGCTAAATAAGTCGAAATGAAACTCATAAGTGCAGCATTTTATGTTTTTTTATAACTCTATAAATAATTGATTTTTAGATGTTATTTAATCATTAAGGTAAAATAAAATTATTCTTTATCAATCTTGTTGGTAGCGTGCGAAGTATTGGTTAATAGTAGTGGTAATCCGAAAAACATCGGTCTGATAAATATAAGAATTAGTGGTTATCTATTCCCATACCATTACCAATTTAACGCTGTCGAACCGACAAGAGGCAACTTGAATGTTAGAGAAAAAAGACGCAATGAGTGCAATTGCAAGCTACAGAATGGAAAGCACACTTCGTGGAGTAGACTTAAACCTTTTGACTGTATTTGATGCAGTAATGCAAGAGCAAAACATTACGCGTGCAGCTCACAATCTGGGTATGTCTCAGCCAGCGGTAAGTAACGCAGTTGCTCGCTTAAAAGTGATGTTTAATGACGAATTGTTCATGCGTCAAGGTCGTGGTATTCAGCCGACTCAACGTGCTCGTCAATTGTTTGGTCCAATCCGCCAAGCTCTACAATTAGTACGCAACGAACTACCAAGTTCTGTGTTCTCTCCTGAGTCTTCTTCTCGCCTGTTTAAGCTTGCGATTTGCAGCCCATGTGACATGCGTTTTGCTCCTAAGATCATGTCGACAATCAACGACCAAGCACCGAGTGTAAAACTGCACATGGACGCTGAGTTTGATCGTCAACTTTCTGAGCGTATGCGCTACCAAGAAATCGACTTCGTGATTGATTACGCTCGCTTTGATGAGCAAGGCTTCTCAAGCACTGAGATTTTCCAAGACGAGTTGGTTGTGGTTGCTTCTGCTTCTCACCCACGCATCAATGGTGAAGTGTCAGCCGCTGAGCTGCTTAACGAAAAGCACGCAAAACTGTCTCGCATCCATGGTCAACGTAGCTTCTCTGAGCAAGCGTACCGTGACCTAGATTGCACGCCTTTCTACGAAGGTACGAGCTTAAGCAACGTACTTTACGTTGTTGGTCAATCTGAGCTTGTGACGATTGCACCTCGTTGGATGGTTGAGCATGCAGCGAACAAAGATCAGCTTCAGATTCTAGATTTCCCATTCGATAATGCGGCAATTTCTGGCTTCCTAAGCTGGCACGAATCAAGTGAAAAGGATAAAGGACACATTTGGTTACGAGATCAATTAATGATGATCTGTGGCGAAGTTGTAGCGCTTAACTAAGCACTAATCCCTATGATTTGTAAGCCCTAAGCTGGGACTCTGGCTTGGGGCTTTTTTGTACCTGCTATTTTTGTTGATAGAAAACTTAGCGTGAGACGTACTATTACTTATAACTTTGAGCTTCATCAGTTGCCTTTTCCATGATCAGAGGTACACTTGTGCGCTCAAAAAAGCTTACAGGTGTAAGCCAAAGGTAAAGAGATGGCCAATTTAGATTTTCATATCGTAAAAAGACTTCGTGACCAGATTGCCCAAGGTGGCAGCCGTACAGCTTTGAAGCACAAAGTAGACAATGTATGGCAAGGTATTAGCTGGGAACAATTTGGACAGCAAATCGATACGCTTTCATTAGCGTTGTTGGCTCAAGGATTGAGAGTTCAAGATAAGATCGGTATCTATTCCAATAATATGCCTCAGTGGACTGTAGCAGATTTTGCATCCCTACAAGCTCGTCTTGTGACAGTGCCGATTTATCCAACGAACACCGCTGCACAGTCTTCTTACATTATCCAGAATGCGGATGTGAAGATCTTATTTGTTGGTGAGCAAGCTCAATTTGATGCGGCGGTTAGCCTTTTTGAAGAGTGCGAACAGCTAGAAGTTGTTGTGGCGATGTCTGCTGACATCGATACTCAAGAGCACAGTTTTGCTGTGTCTTGGCAAGATTTTATGGCTCGCGGGGCTGAAGCTCAACAAGTTGAACTTGACGCTCGTCTCGCAGCAGCAAGCATGGATGATCTACTCACCCTCATCTATACCTCTGGTACTACAGGCCAGCCGAAAGGCGTAATGCTTGATTACACCAATATTGGCTATCAATTAGAAGGCCACGATGAGCGTCTTAGCTTAACTAAAGATGATGTCTCACTGTGTTTCTTACCTTTATCACATGTATTTGAGCGCGCTTGGACTTTCTATGTCCTTTATAAAGGTGCAACCAACTGCTATCTGCAAGACACTATGCAAGTTCGCGACGCGTTGAGCGATGTTAAGCCTACGGTTATGTCTGCGGTTCCTCGCTTTTACGAGAAGATCTTCTCAGCGATTCACGAGAAGGTATCTAAAGCCCCGTTTATCCGTAAAGTGCTCTTTACTTGGGCTGTGAACATGGGGGCGAAGCTCTCTGTTTGTCACCAAGAAGGTCGTACACCATCGTTAATGCTGAAGAAGAGCCATGCGCTAGCCGATAAGCTTGTGCTCTCTAAACTACGTGCATTATTAGGCGGTAACATTAACTTCATGCCATGTGGTGGCGCGAAGCTGGATGAAACCATAGGTCGCTTCTTCCATGCTATCGGTATCAATGTGAAACTTGGCTACGGCATGACGGAAACAACGGCGACAGTATCATGCTGGGATGATCGTTGTTTTAACCCTGATTCAATTGGTATGTCGATGCCAGGCGCAGAAGTGAAAATTGGTGCGAAGAACGAGATTCTTGTTCGTGGCCCAATGGTAATGCGCGGTTACTACAAGATGCCAGAAGAGACAGCGAAGACTTTTGATGAGCACGGCTTTCTGAAAACCGGCGATGCGGGTCACTTTGATGAAAATGGAAACCTGTTCATTACCGACCGTATTAAAGAGTTGATGAAAACCTCTGGCGGCAAATACATTGCACCGCAAGTGGTGGAAGGCGCGATTGGTAAAGATCACTTTATCGAGCAGATTGCTGTTATCGCTGATACGCGTAAATTCGTTTCTGCACTGATTGTTCCTTGTTATGACTCGCTAGAAGAGTACGCCAAAGAACTTAACATCAAGTATCACGATCGTGTTGAGCTTATTAAGCATCACCAAATTGTCGAGATGCTAGAGAAGCGCGTGAATGACCTACAACAAGAGCTAGCAAAGTTTGAGCAAGTGAAGAAATTCAAGCTGTTACCAAAAGCGTTCTCTATGGATGATGGCGAGCTGACACCAACTCAGAAATTGCGTCGTAAGGTTATCAACGATAAGTATCAAGACGAAATCGAAGAAATGTACACTGAAAAGCCGAAAGATAAGTAGTTTTCCACTTAGATAAATTTTCAGTTGTTTAAAAATCCCCCTACGAATGCGATTGCATTTTTAGGGGGATTTTTTATGCCTACTGACACAGCACAATGTGCGAAAGCGCACACCAATAAGGGCGTAATTAATCGATTATCTGCAATTCATTTGAATATTAAGCTCTTTTTTTTAGGTGTTAATTGGTTTTTAACTCTAAATATTAGGTTTGGGTTGGGTTTTACTTGATGCTTTCAGCTAATAGTTGGTTTTTTGAAATGATTGTTGGATAACAGGTGTTAGACCAGATGATAATAAAGCGTTAAAGTTGTTTCGTATTACTGTTTGTTGTTATCACGACAGACAGCCATAGCCGAAAAAGTGGAAGTATTTCGAATTAGGCTACGAATAAGCCCTAGACTATGTAAAACCAGCCCAACATGTTCACCAAATGTGATTGGAAACTGGTGAGGAGAGCAATATGACAACGAAACCTGAAACAGCAATGTTATCCGGCGCTGAGATGGTGGTGCAGTCTCTAATTGAAGAGGGTGTAGAACAAATCTTTGGTTACCCAGGTGGTTCTGTACTTGATATCTATGATGCCCTGCATGCTAAAACTGCTGAAATTAAACACGTATTAGTACGACACGAACAAGCCGCTACCCATATGGCAGATGGCTATACTCGTTCGACCGGTAAACCGGGTGTGGTACTTGTATGTTCTGGTCCGGGCGCGACCAATACCGTAACGGGTATTGCTACGGCGTACATGGACTCAATTCCAATGATTGTTATTTCTGGTAACGTACCAAATAGCTTGATTGGTAACGACGCCTTCCAAGAGTGTGACATCGTGGGTGTATCCCGTCCGATCGTTAAACACAGCTTCCTCGTTAAGAAAGCGGAAGATATCCCAGACGTTGTTAAAAAAGCATTCTATATTTCAACGACAGGACGTCCCGGTCCTGTGGTTATCGATCTGCCTAAAGATATTCTAAACCCACAAATCAAACTTCCTTATGAATACCCTGAAACAATAAAAATGCGTTCGTATAATCCAACGCTTACTGGGCATAAAGGACAGATCAAGAAGGCATTAAAGGCACTTCTTGAAGCGAAAAAACCAGTGCTTTACGTCGGTGGTGGTGCGGTTATTTCTGAGGCAGATAAGCCACTGTTAAAATTAGCAGAAGCACTGAATTTACCAGTCGTAAGCACCCTAATGGGGCTTGGGGCTTTCCCGGGTACTCATAAAAACTCTTTGGGTATGTTGGGTATGCATGGTTTGTATGAAGCCAATATGGCAATGCACAATGCTGACTTGATCTTTGGTATCGGCGTACGTTTCGATGACCGTACCACCAATAACTTAGACAAGTATTGCCCTGATGCGAAGATCATGCACATTGATATCGACCCATCTTCTATCTCTAAAAACGTAAAAGTGGATCTACCGATTGTAGGTTCAGCAGAGAAAGTACTAGAGAGCATGGTTAACCTGCTTGTTGAGCAAGGCGGAACCAATGACGCTCAAGCGATGGAAAGCTGGTGGAGCGAAATCAAGCAATGGCAAGAGCGTGATTGCTTAGCGTATGACAAATCTTCTGAGCGCATTAAGCCACAACAAGTTATTGAAACACTTCATAAAGTAACCAATGGCGATGCGTATGTTGCTTCGGATGTTGGACAGCACCAAATGTTTGCTGCGTTGTACTATCCGTTCGATAAGCCACGCCGTTGGATTAACTCTGGTGGCTTAGGCACGATGGGCTTTGGTCTACCTGCGGGTATGGGCGTTAAGTTTGCTAAGCCAGATGAAGAAGTGGTTGTTGTAACAGGTGATGGCAGTATTCAGATGAATATCCAAGAACTTTCGACAGCGCTTCAATACAATATTCCGGTTAAGATCATTAACCTGAACAACCGTTTCTTAGGAATGGTAAAGCAGTGGCAAGATATTGTTTATCAAGGTCGTCACTCTAACTCATATATGGACTCTGTTCCTGATTTCGCTGCGATTGCAGAGGCTTATGGCCACGTTGGTATGCGTATTTCATCTCCGGATGAACTGGAATCAGGCTTGGAAAAAGCACTAGCGATGAAAGACCGTTTGGTATTTGTCGACATCAGTGTGGATGACACCGAGCACGTATACCCAATGCAGATCAAAGGCGAGGGTATGGATAACATGTGGCTAAGCAAAACGGAGAGAACATAATATGAGACACATCCTTTCACTATTAATGGAGAACCAACCCGGCGCACTTTCTCGAGTGGTTGGTTTGTTTTCTCAGCGTGGCTACAACATCGAGTCTTTGAATGTATCTCCTACGGATGATCCAACGCTTTCTCGTCTGAATGTCACCACTAACTCGAGCGAAATGCAGCTTGAGCAGATCCAAAAACAGCTACACAAGTTAATCGACGTACTTAAGGTACAAGAAGTGTCTGAGCTTGAGCATATCGAGCGTGAACTTCTGATGGTAAAAGTACGCGCTAGTGGCTTTGCTCGTGCAGAAGTAAAACGCACCGCGGATATTTTCCGTGGTCAGATCGTTGATGTAACGGCTTCGCAATACACAGTGCAAATGGCCGGTACTAGCGAGAAGCTTGATGCTTTCATTCAGGCATTATCTGAAGTAACGGAAGTCCTTGAAGTAGCTCGAAGTGGTGTCGTTGGCATTGCTCGCGGTGAGCGCGCACTGAAAGCGTAAGCGCTCGTTATTGGAAAAACAGTTTTGAAGCCGCTTTTTTAAGCGGCTTTTATTTTGTTCATTATTTAGAGTGCTATAATCCCGCGCTGCATTCCATTCACCTGAGTTAGCGATGAGAAATAAAAAATCAATAATTACATTGCTGATTATCTCTGTCGCACTGTCTTCTGCTGTAGGTCTCTATTACCTACAACGCTATCAAGAAGTGAAACAGCAGAGCTTCGACTACTCGGCTAAACAAGCCGTCCATCAGTTAGTGTATGCCAAACGAGATTATGATCTTCTTAAGACCCAATTAGTTTCCATGATGGGGCTGTTAAGTCACAGTCAAAGCTTGGTTGATTTTGCTTCTTCTCCATCTGACCAAACCAAAGATTTACTTGAAGAGGTTTGGCAGTCTGTCCTCGTGAACCAGAAATGGTATACGCAGATCCACCTGTTAGATATCACGGGTAAAGAGCTGGTTCGCGTAAATTATTCCGCTGAAACAGGCCATATAACGCTACCTCAAGAGCTTCAAGATAAGTCTGACTCTAACTACTTTCAATACGCTCAAAAACTAGAAGCCGAACAGATTGGCGGCTGGGGTATTGAGCTAGAAACAGAGCATGGTGAAGCCCTCTTTCCTTATATGCCGGTAATCCGTGTCTTTACCCCAGTAGAAACCCCTGATAAAAGAGTGGGCTACCTTGTCATCAATCTCGATGTATGGGGCTTATCGTCGCGTCTTAGTTTTTCTCCTGATAACGATCTTAGGGCAGAAGTTCTCAATGAAGCGGGCTACTTCATCGCGAGTAACAACAGCGGTAAGTTATTCGGTGACTCTATTCCTGAAAGAAAGGGTTACAATCTGGAAAATATCGCGCCGAAAGCTTGGGAAGCGATCTCCAATGACAGGGTGGGATACGTTTTTGAGGATGGTAATTTGTTTGCGTTTAACACGGTTATGCTAGCGAACAATCAAAAGGTTCATCTGCTCATTCAACTTAATGAAAAACAGCTTCTTGATCGTGCCGAACGCGATCTCAATGATCTTGCCCATGAAGAGATCATCGTGCTCTTTATTGTTTTACTCTTTGCTTTTCCGTTCGCTTACCTCGTGACTCACTATCGACGACGCAGCTTGGAAAGTAAGTTGGCGCGAGCGGCATTGAATGGCATGTCGGCGGTGATGATCTCTGACAAGCAACATCGTGTCATGATGATCAATAACGAATTTGAAAACATAACGGGCTACAGTAAAAAACAAGTCATTGGACATAATGCCTTACAGCTTCTTCTGGAAAATACCGAGCAAGCACTGTCTAGTGATTCAATCTGGCAACACTTAGAGCAAGAAGAAGTCTGGGAAGGTGAAGTGTTGTGTAAGAACAAACTTCGTATCCCTTTTACTGCAATCATGCGAGTTCATGCGGTCAAAAACAGTTCGGGTAAAGTCAGCTATTATATTACGTCACTGGTCGATATTTCGGTGAGAAAAGAGCTCGAAGTTCGTTTACGTGTTTTAAGCGAGCGAGACTCTTTGAGTAATCTCTGGAACCGTCGCAAGTTTGAAGAACAGCTTGCTTACTATTCTCGTTTGGTTGAGCGTTACCCTAACGAAGCGACGACTTGCTTGGCCTTGGTCGATATTGATAACTTCAAGCGAATCAATGACGAGCTTGGCCATGATGAAGGCGATCGTGTAATTGCTGGTGTGGCTAAGCTTTTGCAAGACAGCCTTCGCAGTACTGACTTTGTTGCTCGTGTTGGGGGAGAGGAGTTCGCATTGTTGATGCCACACACCTCTTTGTCTGAAGCGAAGCGCGTATTGGATCGCTTAAGAATAGAGATAGAGCTTGCTGCGGGGACGAAAGTGACAGTCAGCGTCGGCTTTACGGATTTAACCAGTAACAGTACTCGTTCGTACAAATGTGCCGATGTTGGGCTTTACGAATCTAAATCATCAGGTCGTAATACTGTGTCTCTGTGCCCCAGCCATACTGATGTTGCTTAATTCTCAGTATTCAATTGTGTTTTGAATACGCATGAAACCTTCATTATTCCTCTCCACTTGTCTCTATTGAATTATCAATTTACCTGCTATCAATATTGAACAATCCTGCAAATATCACTTTGGAAAGATCCGTGTCACAAATATTAACTAGTTAGACTAAAGTCTAATGTTGGTGATAATTTGAGCTAAACTGAACAATAGGCAAATCGCTGTACTTCAGATTTCATCGTATTAAACGGTGTAATAATTAGAGTGTTTACCAGAAGTGAAAGGATGACACCGTTAACTTAATTCAGCTGATTAACTCGCTTTATCAACCCGTTGAAGGGCAGTAGTAGAATTAGGTTAGCTGGAGCAAGCATTTGGGGATCATACTGTCGAGTGAGAAGAGGCGTAGTATGTTTGTCGATTTTTTAGTGAGGTTAACCATTGGTACATTAGTTATTCTTGGCTTTCAGCTTAGTGCATTGTACTTTTTACCTATGGTTGTGCTGCTCAATACTCACCATAAAGAGTTTTTTGGGTGGTAGTTCAGTCGTGATACTGGAAATAAAAAACGGAGCCATTGGGCTCCGTTTTTATATGGTTAGAATCTGTTTTGGCTTTATGCCGCTTCGATAACTTCTTCAATTCGTTTCATTGAGCTTAACAGGTGTTGATCCAGTAGCTCTGTCGCTTGATCTACATTTTTAGCAAGTACTAGCTTCATGATCATTTCGTGTTCATCGATATTGAACAGATCGTCTGTCACCGTTTTAGCCGACAGGACTAGGAAACGATAACGCTTAACTTGGTTGATCAAGTCATCAAAGAACTTAAACATGTTCTCTGAATCCGCTCCTTCAAGAAGTGATACATGGAATTGTTGGTGACGTTCTTCCCACTCAGCGCAGTCAAACTCTTCTGCCACATATTGGATTCGAGACAGTTTATGGTAAGACGTCAGTACTTCTAATTCCCAGCTCTCATCGCCTGATGAAATGGCTTTTTTAAGCAAAACTGAAGAGACAACACGAAGGCTTTCGTATAAATCGTTAAGCTCTTTCTTTGATACTGGAGATACCCAGCAGCCTTTTTGTGGCTCTAGTTTTACGTACTTGCTCCAAGACAATTGTACCAAAGCTTCACGAATTGGTGATGCGCCTACGTTGTATCTACTTTTTAGATCAGCAACAACGAGTTTTTGGCCAGGGAGCAATTCACCATTCAGGATATCTTGGCGAATCATTTTCGATACTTTATCAGTGAGAGTAGGACTAGACATTACAAACCTCATGTATATATTTGATTTCTAGTCTGCTAATCCGTCTCTTAGAAAGAGTCAATTGGAAGTTAACAGTACGTAGTTCTATTATGTCTTGATAATACAGCGTACTGAAAAGTTAGGCAAGATATTGTTTCATAAAAAAAGAGGGCCGAAGCCCTCTTTTATATTTTATTGCGTTGCTGTTCTCGATTATAGAACGTGAACAGACGCCGTGTTTGTAGTACCAGAAGCTACTAGAGCACCAGAAACCATAACTACGATGTCGCCTTTATTACCTAGACCAGATTGTAGAGCGATTTCTTTACCGTTGATGTAGAAAGCGTCTGTGTTCTCGATAGAGTCAACAAGAACTGGCTTAACACCTTTAGTAAGAACTAGCTGTGCAGCAGTCTTTTCGTTAGTTGTTAGAGCAAGGATGTTTGCTGTTGGGAAGTACTTACGTACTGAACGTGCAGACTTACCGCCTTCAGTTGCAACAACGATTAGAGGAGCAGCTAGCTTCTCTGCTGTGTCTACCGCGCCTTTACATACTGCTTCAGTGATACGTAGACGTGGGCTGTCTAGACGAGAACCTAGCTCAGCTTTAAGAGCTGAATCAGTGCGGTTCGCGATTTGAGCCATGATAGTAACCGCTTCAACTGGGTACTTACCTTTAGCAGTTTCACCAGAAAGCATTACTGCATCAGTACCATCCATGATTGCGTTCGCAACGTCACCCGCTTCTGCGCGAGTTGGACGTGGGTTGCTGATCATAGAGTCAAGCATTTGAGTTGCAGTGATAACCATCTTACGTGCACGGTTACATTTCTCGATCATCATTTTCTGAGCGAAGATTACTTCTTCAGCTGGGATTTCAACACCTAGGTCACCACGAGCAACCATGATGCCGTCAGAAGCTTCAAGGATTGAATCGAAGTTATCTACACCTTCTTGGTTTTCAATCTTAGAAATGATGTGGATGTTTTCGCCGCCGTTAGCGTTTAGAAGCTCACGGATTTCTTTAACATCGTCTTCTTTACGGATGAAAGAAGCAGCTACGAAATCTACACCTTGCTCACAACCAAACTTAAGGTCAGCTTTGTCTTTTTCAGAAAGAGCTGGAAGTTGAACAGAAACGCCAGGAAGGTTAACACCTTTGTTTTCGCCTAGAGCGCCGTTGTTAAGAACTTTACATTTAACTTCAGTTTCTGTTGTTGCGATAACTTCCATTTCGATTAGGCCGTCATCAACAAGGATAGTGTTACCAGCTGTTAGGTCTTTAGCGAAACCTAGGTAAGTTACTGCTACTACGTCTTTGTTACCAACAACTGTTGCGTCAGTTGTGAAAGTGAACTCTTGACCAGCTACTAGATCTACGTCGTTACCATCTTCAAGTTTGATAGTACGGATTTCAGGACCTTTAGTATCTAGAAGGATAGCAAGTTGCTCACCTTTGTTTTCCATTACTTTACGGAAGTTCGCGATACGAGTGCCGTGCTCTGCGAAATCACCGTGAGAGAAGTTAAGACGCATAACGTTCATGCCAGCATCTACTAGTTCAGTTAGCTTCTCTACAGATTCAGTTTTAGGGCCAATCGTACATACGATTTTGGTCTTTTTCATGGAAGGTACTCTCCGGTAAGTATTGTTACAATTTGAAATTTATTTAAGTTCTGAAGATTGGTCCGCTACATCAACATTTTGTGCCTGTTGTGTAAAAACGCGGGACTTCCAATATGTCCTTCAGAGTTGTAAGTCTTTCATCAATTTTAGTCATTTTATGACCAAAAGATTTTGATTCAATATCGGTTTTATGTGACTTACCCCACTATATAGGCGGTAAGTTGCAAAAAAATAACAGTCAGTTTTGTAATTTTTTTTCTTTTCGGGTGCGGATTCTACCACCTAATGAGTTCAATATCACTGCTTAACAATTGTCTTAGGACAAGGTTTTATCGCTATTTATTAATTTTTTGGATCAAAATAAATGGACTAAATAGTTTCGTTGTAACTATAATATGTTTCATATCGAAACTTAATGGCCTTTTCTAAATGTCGAAACGAAACACTCAGCTCAGAAGACATGCAATTTCTAATCTAGTGAATGAAAAGGGGGAGGTTAGTGTTGATGAATTATCCGCTAAGTTCGAAACCTCAGAGGTCACGATTAGAAAGGACTTGGCGTCTTTAGAGAAAAACGGTCAGCTTTTACGCCGTTATGGTGGTGCGATTTCATTACCGAAAGAGGTTGTGAACGAAGAACTGGGTCAAAAAGTTTCGACTCGAAAGATTTCATTAGCAAAAGCCGCTGCAGATTTGATTCGCGACCATAATCGCATTGTCATCGATAGTGGCAGCACTACTGGTGCCTTGATTCAGCAGCTTAATACTAAGCGTGGTTTGGTGGTTATGACCAACTCATTGCACGTAGCTAATGCGCTTAATGAGCTTGAAAGCGAACCAACGTTATTAATGACGGGGGGGACTTGGGATACCCATTCGGATTCTTTCCAAGGCAAAGTCGCGGAGTCAGTACTTCGGGCTTACGATTTTGACCAATTATTCATTGGAGCTGATGGTATCGACCTTGATAGAGGAACGACCACGTTCAATGAATTGATTGGCCTGAGCAAAGTTATGGCTGAAGTGTCACGAGAAGTGATCGTGATGGTTGAGTCTGAAAAAGTGGGACGAAAGATCCCTAATCTGGAATTAGCGTGGGAACACATCGATATTTTGATTACCGATACAGACTTGGACAAAGAATTCCAAGCAAGTATTGAATCACATGACGTTCGAGTGATCCTAACTGATCCGACTTAAACCTAATTTAAACTATTGTGCATTTAATTTCCTATAATTGATCTTAATGAAAGATATGGCCTTTGCTTGCTGCCAGTAGGAATAAACGAAATTGATGGAGTAAAACTATGTGTGGAATTGTTGGTGCAGTAGCACAACGTGATGTAGCCGAAATCTTAGTAGAAGGTCTTCGCCGCTTAGAATACCGAGGCTACGATTCTGCGGGTGTCGCTGTAGTCGATACTGAATCTAACCTAACTCGTGTACGCCGCCTTGGTAAAGTACAAGAGCTAGCAGACGCTGTCGATCAGCAGCATGTAATTGGCGGTACTGGTATCGCTCATACACGTTGGGCAACGCACGGTGAGCCGTCTGAAGCGAATGCACACCCACATATGTCTGGTGATATTGCTGTTGTACACAATGGTATTATCGAAAACCACGAAGCACTGCGTGCTCTTCTTCAAGAGCGTGGTTACGTGTTTACTTCACAAACGGATACTGAAGTTATCGCTCACTTAGTGGAATGGGAACTTCGTACTTCTGATTCATTGGTTGAAGCGCTTCAAAAGACAGCGAAACAATTAGACGGTGCATACGGCACGGTGGCAGTTGATCGTAAAGATCCTAGTCGTATTGTAGTCGCTCGTTCAGGTAGCCCGATCGTTATTGGTTTTGGTGTTGGTGAAAACTTCCTAGCATCTGACCAACTTGCACTATTAAGCGTAACTCGCCGCTTCATGTACCTAGAAGAGGGTGATGTTGCTGAAGTTACTCGTCGTGATGTAACGGTATTTGATGTGGCGGGCGAGCGTGTTGAACGTGACATCGTTGAATCAAACGCAGAGCACGATGCAGGTGATAAAGGTCAATACCGTCATTTCATGCAAAAAGAGATCTTTGAGCAGCCAACAGCATTAATCAACACGATGGAAGGTCGTATCTCAGATACTTCTGTAATTACTAATGCAATCGGTGTTAAAGCTGAAGAGATCCTAAGCAAAGTAGAACACGTGCAGATCATCGCATGTGGTACGTCTTACAACTCAGGCATGGCAGCTCGTTACTGGTTTGAGTCTCTAGCAGGCGTAAGCTGTGATGTAGAGATTGCTTCTGAATTCCGTTACCGTGATTTCGTTGTTCGCCCGAACAGCCTATTGGTGACTCTGTCTCAGTCTGGTGAAACGGCGGATACGCTTGCTGCACTTCGTCTTGCAAAAGAAAAGGGTTACATGTCAGCAATGACTATCTGTAACGTTGCAGGCTCTTCGCTAGTTCGTGAATCTGATTTTGCCTTCATGACACGCGCAGGAACTGAAATCGGTGTTGCTTCAACTAAAGCCTTCACAACACAGCTAGCGGCTATGCTGATGATGGTAACTTCAATTGGTCGTCTACAAGGTCGTATCAATGAAGAGAAAGAAGCTGAAATCGTTCAAGCACTACATCAACTGCCTTCTGATATTGAGAAAGCACTCGCATTTGATAAAGAGATTGAAGCGCTAGCACCTGATTTTGCAGATAAGCACCACACATTGTTCCTAGGTCGTGGTGAGTTCTATCCAATTGCAATGGAAGCGTCTCTGAAACTGAAAGAGATCTCTTACATTCACGCAGAAGCATACGCGGCTGGTGAGCTTAAGCACGGTCCTTTGGCTCTTATCGATGCAGATATGCCTGTAGTTGTTATTGCACCAAGTAACGACTTGTTAGAGAAGCTGAAATCAAACGTTGAAGAAGTGCGTGCTCGTGGTGGTCTACTTTACGTATTCGCTGATGAAGATGCAGGCTTTGAAAGCGATGAGAACATGAAGATCATCAAGATGCCTCACGTAAGTGAAGTAACAGCACCTATCTACTACACAGTACCGATGCAGCTGTTGTCTTACCACGTAGCGCTAATCAAAGGTACTGACGTTGACCAACCTCGTAACCTAGCGAAAGCGGTAACGGTTGAGTAATCGTTAGCTTGTCTAATAGAAATAGATAGTTATAGCAGAACATAGATAATAGAAAGCCCATCTAGAGATGGGCTTTTTTGTGTCTGTTAGTTAACGATCAGCACTAGATCTAGCTTTACTGTCATTAAGTATTAAGAGCTTGTTCTAGGTCAGCAAAGATATCGTCAATGTGTTCAATACCTACCGAGAGGCGAATCATTCCTGGTGATACACCCGCTTGTTTTTGTTCCGCTTCGCTCAATTGGCGGTGTGTTGTCGAGGCTGGGTGACAAGCTAGAGACTTGGCATCGCCGATGTTCACCAAGCGCTTGAATATTTGTAGCGCATCATAGAAACGGATACCCGCTTCATAACCATCTTTCAAGCCAAAAGATAAAATGGCAGACGGCTTACCTTGCATGTATTTCTCAGCCAGCGGATAGAACTCAGACGTTGGTAAACCAGCGTAGCTCACCCAACTCACTTTCTCATGTTGCTGAAGGTACTCCGCTACTTTCAGTGCATTCTCTGTGTGTCGCTCCATGCGTAACGACAACGTCTCTAAGCCTTGCATTAGCATGAAAGCATTCATGGGTGATAGTGCTGCGCCTGTATTACGCAGTGGAACTGTTCGAGCGCGGCCAATAAACGCGGCTTCTCCGAAGGCTTCGGTATAAACCACACCGTGGTAAGAAGGCTCTGGCTGATTAAATACTGGGAATCGATCTTTGTGCTCTGCCCATGGGAATTTGCCTGAATCGACAATCACGCCACCCAATGTTGTTCCGTGACCACCAACGTATTTTGTTAGCGAGTGCACCACAATATCGGCACCAAAATCGATAGGCTTACACAGTACTGGAGTCGCTACTGTGTTATCAACAATCACTGGCACACCCTGCGCGTGAGCAAGCGCTGCCACACGTTCTAAGTCGATGATATTACCTGCTGGGTTACCAATACTCTCACAGTAAACCGCTTTGGTTTTTTCATCGATTAACGCAGCTAAGCTTTCTGGTTTGTCGTCTTTGGCAAAGCGTACCTCTATGCCTTGGTTTGGCAGCATGTGAGCAAACAGCGTGTAAGTTCCACCGTAAAGCTGAGGTGTTGAAACGATGTTGTCACCGATCTGTGCCAACGTCTGAATAGCGTAGTTGATCGCCGCACTGCCCGCACTCACGACTAAGCCTGCAACCCCACCTTCTAGGGCTGCCATGCGTTTTTCCAACACATCGTTGGTTGGGTTCATTATGCGAGTGTAGATATTGCCCGGCACCGCAAGGTTAAACAGGTCGGCGCCGTGTTGTGCATCATCGAATTCATAAGCAACGGTTTGGTAGATAGGAGTCGCAACCGATTTGGTCGTTGGATCGGTTTCGTAGCCGAAGTGAATCGAGAGTGTTTCGTCTTTCATGTGTCTTCCCTGAACTATTGAACGATTTATGTACGTTCATATTGCCGTCTTTTTTATAAAAGAAAAGTAAGCTTAGTCACAGAGAGTCAATTGGAATTGTGTGCGGGACGATTCATTATTTGTAGGAGATATAGCAGCGAGTTGTACCGTTCTAGAAAAGCAAAAAGCCAGAGCAGCGTGAACTGTTCTGGCTTTTCTAATTTGGTGGCCCCTCCCAGATTTGAACTGGGGACCGAACGATTATGAGTCGTGCGCTCTAACCACTGAGCTAAGGGGCCGTAGGGCATAGATTATAGGGGAACCATTCAGTGGTGTCTAGACACTATAAGGGGCAATTCCGCTTACATCTTAGCCACTTAAATCACGCAGGCACAAAAAAGGTGAGCCAACGCTCACCTTTTCTATTTTATGCTTAAAAGCTAACCACACTAAAGCGTGTAATTACTCGTCTAGGAAGCTACGCAGAGTTTCTGAGCGGCTTGGGTGACGAAGTTTACGCAGTGCTTTCGCTTCGATCTGACGGATACGCTCACGAGTAACGTCGAACTGTTTACCCACTTCTTCAAGAGTGTGGTCAGTGTTCATGTCGATACCGAAACGCATACGCAGTACTTTCGCTTCACGAGGAGTTAGACCTGCAAGAACGTCTTTAGTTGCACCGCGTAGGCTTGTCGCCGTTGCAGAGTCTAAAGGCAGCTCTAGAGTCGTATCCTCGATGAAATCACCTAGGTGCGAATCTTCGTCGTCACCGATTGGTGTCTCCATTGAGATTGGCTCTTTAGCGATTTTCAGTACTTTACGGATCTTGTCTTCAGGCATTTGCATGCGCTCAGCCAGTTCTTCCGGAAGTGGTTCACGACCCATCTCTTGTAGCATTTGACGAGAGATACGGTTTAGTTTGTTGATCGTTTCGATCATGTGAACCGGAATACGGATAGTACGAGCTTGGTCGGCAATCGAACGAGTGATTGCTTGACGGATCCACCAAGTAGCGTAAGTAGAGAATTTGTAACCACGACGGTATTCAAACTTATCTACCGCTTTCATCAGACCGATGTTACCTTCTTGGATTAGATCCAGGAATTGTAGACCACGGTTTGTGTACTTCTTAGCAATCGAGATTACTAGACGTAAGTTCGCTTCAACCATCTCTTTCTTCGCACGACGAGCTTTCGCTTCACCGATAGACATACGACGGCTGATATCTTTAATGCTTTGAACAGTAAGAGACGTCTCTTTCTCGATCATATCCAGTTTCTGGATTGAGCGACGGATGTCGTGCTCGTTACGTTTGATCTTTTCTGCGTATGGCTTGTCTGAAGCTAATACTTCGTCCAACCATGCTTCGCTAGATTCATTACCCGTAAATAGAGCAATGAAAGATTTCTTCGGCATTTTGCCGTACTCAACCGTTTGACGCATGATTAGGCGTTCTTGAGTACGTACTCGATCCATCGAAGTGCGCAGTTCGTTTACCAGGTAATCAAACTGTTTTGGCGTTAGACGGAACTCTTTGAATACGTCTTGCATCATTGTCGTTGCAAGTGTTGCTTTCGGGCTTTCGTGGCCGTATTCATTGATTGCTAGTTGACGGTTTTGGTAGCTAGTGCGAAGTGCTGTGAACTTCTCAAGAGCAAGCTCAGGATCAATACCTGTATCTTCCTCTTCTTCTTCCTCGTCGTCTTCTGCTTCTTCTTTGTCTTCGTCTTCTAGATCAGTTTTAGCGAGTTCTGAACCGATGTGAGTCGCCGTTGGCGCAGCTGTGCCATCGTCGTCTGGGTCAACAAAGCCATTGATTAGGTCTGTTAAGCGAATTTCTTCAGCTAGTACGCGGTCAAACTGTTCCAAGATGTATGGAATGGTACCAGGGTATTCAGCAACAGATAGTTGAACGGTATTGATACCATCTTCAATGCGCTTCGCAATGTCGATCTCGCCTTCACGAGTCAGTAGCTCAACCGTACCCATTTCACGCATGTACATGCGAACTGGGTCAGTAGTACGGCCAATCTCGCTTTCTACGCTTGAAAGCGCAGCAGCAGCAGCTTCAGCTGCATCTTCATCTATATTAGCATCGTCATCATTAAGAGCTAGATCATCAGCGTCAGGTGCAGTTTCTACTACCTTGATACCCATGTCGTTGATCATTTGAATGATGTCTTCTACCTGTTCAGAATCCACGATTTCTGCAGGTAGGTGGTCGTTTACTTCGGCGTAGGTCAGATAGCCTTGTTCCTTGCCTTTAATAACAAGTAATTTAAGCTGTGACTGCGGATTTTGATCCATAGATGATATCCAACTTCAGGTCTGGTGAAGGACGTTGCATTCTCAAATGCAAACCAATTATGTTAACAAATTTATTAAATGCTGACTAATCAAACAGGGTTACGCTTTTAGATCTAGCATTAAAGCTAGTAGCTCCCTTTTTTCTTCGGCTGATAAACCGACGCTTCTTGCTTTGGCCTGCAGGTTTTCAATTTGTTTTTCAACGCATTGGGCAAGTATATTGTCCAATGAGTCTAAAAATATGTCTTCTTGATTGTCTTCGTCGAGGGGGATTTCCCAGCTCGCGAGACGAGACAGAAGGGCCTCGTGTTTATTGTGTCGCCAATGCTCTAATAATTGGCCTGTGTTGATATGGGGATGCGCGTGGCATTTATCAAGTACTTCGACGAATAAACTTAGTCCAGGCAACTGTAAGCCTTTGACACTTGATAAATCCGGTACCATATCAGCATAGCTCGGATTTTGGATAAGCAAAGCGATAACTTCTCGCATTGGAGTGCGCTTCAGCTCTTTATGCGGTTGAGGTGTCGGGTTCTTAGTATGAACACGAGCTCGTCTCAGTTGGTTATCAAAACCAGTACGCTCATCCAATAATTTTTCGAGCAGTTCTTGGAAATAACTGTCAGGGATTTTGTTAATCAAGGCGCTTGCGTGTGCTCGCAGTGCCGACTTCCCTTCGGTTGTTCCCAAGTTCAACTTGTGTATCTCAATAAGATTGTCGAACAAGTAAGTAGAAAGCGGTGTCGCATTCTGTACCAGTTGTTCGAAGGCTTCTTGGCCATTCTCTCTTATATAGCTATCTGGGTCTTCGCCGTCGGGTAAAAACAGAAACTTGAGCGTGTTACCTGTTTTCAGGTATTCAAGCGCATTTTCGAGTGCGCGCCACGCCGCTTCTTTACCTGCTCGGTCACCATCGTAACAACAAACCACTGTGCTGGTTTGGCGGAACAACATTTGAACGTGGTCACCGGTTGTCGAGGTGCCCAGTGATGCCACTGAGTAATCAACACCATATTGCGCTAATGCCACGACATCCATGTAACCTTCAACCACAAGTATTTGCGGCGGTTCACGGTAGGCTTGAAGCACTTCATACAGGCCGTAAAGCTCTTTGCCTTTATGGAAGATAGGCGTTTCTGGTGAGTTCAGGTATTTGGGTGTGCCGTCTTCTAAGACACGACCACCAAAACCAATCACTCGACCGCGACGATCGCGAATCGGGAACATGACACGCCCACGGAATCGGTCGTATCGGTTGCCTTTATCGTTTTCTATCAACATGCCGCCAGTAACGAGCATGTCTTGGGCTTCTTTTTGTTGCCCAAAGTTCTTACGAACCAAGTCCCATTCATCAGCGACGTAGCCAATGCCAAACTTCTGTACGATTTCACCAGACAGTCCACGATTCTTTAGGTAATCAATCGCAGGTTTGTTGGCTGATATTTTCAGTTGAGAGCGGTAAAAATTACTGATGCCGCCCATCAAATCGTAGAGGTTACGTTTTTGTTCGCTGTTGGCTCTTGGTGCCGTGGATATTTCACCACTGCGCTGTTCTCTAGGAACATCAAGGCCTAAAAATGAGGCAAGTTCTTCAATCGCTTCAACAAAGTCGAGACGTTCGAACTCCATAATGAAGTCGATGGCATTGCCATGCACGCCACAACCAAAGCAGTGATAAAACTGTTTTTCTTGGCTTACGCTAAAAGAAGGGGTCTTCTCGTTGTGAAATGGACAACAAGCACCATAGTTTTTGCCTTTTTTCTTAAGTTTCACGCGTGCGTCCACAATATCGACAATGTCGAGACGCGCTAGGAGATCATCGATGAAACTACGCGGGATGTGTCCTGCCATAAAACCTTAGAAAAATGCACTAACTGAGAGTGTGGATAATAATAGTTTGAATAGGTTACAGATACAAACAAGCCGTGCGTTCCGAAGGATTGCACGGCTTGTTGCAATTTGATTTGGGATTAAGCGAGTTTAGAACGAACTAAACCACTAACTTTTCCCATATCTGCACGCCCTTGAATTTGTGGTTTCAAGATAGCCATTACTTTACCCATGTCTTGCATGCCCGCAGGTTGAGCTTCCGCGATTGCGCTATCAAGTAGTGCAACAACTTCTTCTTCAGTTAACGGTTGAGGCATAAAGCCTTCAAGTACAGTAATTTCTGCTTTTTCCACGTCAGCAAGATCTTGACGATTTGCTGATTCATATTGAGCAACAGAATCGCGACGTTGCTTAACCATTTTAACTAATATAGCAATTATGTCGTCGTCGTTCAGAGTGATCCGTTCGTCAACTTCACGTTGCTTAATTGCTGAAAGAGCTAAGCGGATAGTGCCAAGGCGCGGTTTGTCCTTGGCTTTCATCGCTAATTTTTGCTCTTCTTTGAGTTGTTCAATAAGAGCCATAACTCAGTCCTTATGGATTAAGTTATTAGTACAGGCGAACGCGACGTGCGTTTTCGCGAGCTAGCTTCTTAGCGTGACGCTTTTGAGCTGCTGCTTTAGCGCGTTTGCGAACTGTAGTTGGCTTTTCGTAATGCTCACGACGACGCACTTCAGAAAGGATACCTGCTTTTTCACAAGAGCGCTTGAAACGACGTAGTGCAACGTCGAACGGTTCGTTTTCACGTACTTTAACTATTGGCATATGCCTTTCACCTCAGGGGTTATTCATTATCGCTGGTCACTCAGTACCAAATCAGAGAAGTTACCCATCGAGCTAACTCTCTATTCGCGTTTGGCCATTAACCAGCTTGATCAAAAATGGTGCGGAATTTTAATCCGATCACAGTGGCTTTGTAAAGCACTTTGTCGATTATAGTCTGTACAATATTTGTTTGAAGAGCTTAGGCAGGGTAATATTGCGCTAATTTCCCATTTTAGACGAAAGCGTGCCGAGAAAATTATGCGCATTATTGGTATTGAAACCTCTTGTGATGAGACAGGAATTGCGATTTATGATGATGAGCAAGGCCTGCTTTCTCATCAATTATACAGCCAAGTGAAGCTGCACGCCGATTATGGTGGTGTGGTTCCTGAGTTGGCATCGCGTGACCACGTAAAAAAGACCATCCCACTGATTAAAGCGGCATTGGCTGAAGCTAATCTAACGTCAAAAGACATTGATGGTGTGGCTTACACTGCAGGACCCGGTTTAGTCGGCGCTCTTCTGGTTGGCGCAACGATCGGTCGCAGTATCGCTTATGCTTGGGGTGTACCAGCTGTACCTGTTCACCACATGGAAGGTCACCTTCTTGCTCCTATGCTAGAAGATAACCCGCCACCATTCCCATTTGTTGCTCTGCTGGTTTCTGGCGGACATACCATGATGGTAGAAGTGAAAGGCATCGGTGAGTATCGAATCCTTGGTGAATCGATTGATGATGCTGCCGGTGAAGCATTTGATAAAACCGCGAAGCTGATGGGCTTAGATTACCCAGGTGGCCCGTTGCTGTCTCGTTTAGCAGAAAAAGGCACACAAGGTCGTTTTAAATTCCCGCGTCCAATGACCGATCGTCCAGGACTCGATATGAGCTTTTCTGGTCTAAAAACATTTGCTGCGAACACCATTCGTGCGAATGACAACGACGATCAGACGCGCGCTGATATCGCTTACGCTTTCCAAGAAGCCGTTTGTGCGACCTTGGTAATTAAATGTAAGCGTGCCTTGGCGGAAACGGGCATGAAACGTATAGTGATTGCTGGTGGTGTCAGTGCCAACAAACAGCTACGTATTGAGCTTGAAGCGCTGGCGAAGAAAATCGGTGGTGAGGTTTACTACCCGCGAACTGAGTTCTGTACTGATAACGGTGCCATGATTGCCTACGCTGGTATGCAACGCCTTAAAAATGGTGAAACGGCTGATTTGTCTGTTCATGCCACGCCGCGTTGGCCAATTGACCAACTAGAGCCAATTGCTTAACTAGTAGCAATCGTTCAGCGAGAAACAGTCGATCAACAAAAGCTAAGCGCAGAATAAACCATAGTATTTCGATAAACGGTCGCTGAGTGCGGCCGTTTTTATATCCTAGCTTATCGACTATATGTCGATAAATAATTGCTGATAGAGATTAGGGAAGAAAATGAATAAGTTCACTGTAGATAACCAGTCGATGACGTACCTAGATGAAGGTCAGGGCCCTGTTGTTGTATTCGGTCACAGCTATCTTTGGGATAGTGCAATGTGGCAGCCACAGGTTGAGGCTCTAAAAGCTCAGTATCGCTGCATTGTTCCAGAGCTTTGGTCTCATGGTGAATCACAAGCGGCGCCGAATTCGATGCGTAACTTGAAAGATTACGCTCAGCATGTTTTGGATCTACTTGATCATTTGAAAATCGAAGAGTTTTCTGTTGTCGGTCTATCGGTTGGCGGTATGTGGGGAACAGAACTAGCGGAGTTAGCACCTGCACGAATCAAGTCTTTGGTACTTATGGATACCTTTGTTGGTTTAGAGCCAGAAGTTGCCCATGCTAAATACTTCAGCATGTTAGACACCATTACTCAAACCAAAATGGTTCCTCAACCGATTGTTGAAGCCGTGGTTCCACTGTTCTTTGCCAATGATGCTCAAACAAACTCACCAGCTTTGGTTGAGAGCTTTACTCAGCATTTGTCTGAACTTCAAGGTGATAGAGCAGAAGAAGTGGCACGAATCGGTCGAATGGTGTTCGGGCGTCGCGATATGATTGAAGCGGTGGAGAACTTTGCACTGCCAGTTTTGATTGCGGTTGGACAAGAAGACAAACCGCGTCCGGCACTGGAGTCATACCTAATGCACGATTGTATTACCGGCAGTGAGTTGGTTGTAATTCCTGGAGCTGGTCATATTAGCTCGCTAGAGCAACCTGAGTTTGTGAACACAATGCTGAAGACGTTTTTAGATAAGCATCTACTGTAAGCTTTAAATATTGAATAGTATTGTTCGACAGAGACTTACGTTGGTTTAAACGTATCTCAGTTTAAAAATGGTTCGGCTTAGACGTGACAGTTTAAGCCGATTTTTTTTGTCCAAGTTTTGGCTCGCTGCCATCGAGAAGGCGGCGGATATTCTGATGGTGACGTAACACAATTAAGCAACACAGCATGGCTACTGGCAGCGTGTATTGTGGTTTGACTAACCAAGCGTAGAAAGGCGCAAGCAAGACGGTAACCAGTGCCGCTAACGAAGAGTAGCGAAACAAAAATGCTACCACCAACCAAGTCGCCATGATCATGCCTGTTAAATCGAATCCAATTGGGGCGATGGCTCCTAGTGCGGTTGCGACGCCTTTACCACCTTTGAAGTGGAAGAAGATTGGATACATATGACCAAGACACGCCGCTATCGCGACAACACCTAAAATGATCGGGTCGATTTTGAGGTAGTAGCCAAGCCAGACTGGAATGGTACCTTTAAGCATGTCACACAAAAGGACGGCAGCAGCTGCGGCTTTACCGCCAACACGCAGAACATTGGTTGCTCCAGGGTTGTTAGAACCTACCGTTCGAGGATCAGGGAGTCTTAAAACTCGGCATATCAAGACCGCACTCGAGATTGAACCTAGCAAATAGGCAGCAATGATCATGATGAGAGCCAAAGGGGTCATGTCTGTCCTTAACGGTTATAAGCTTAAGCTTAACGATGGGAAAATAATGCTCAATCCAAGAGTAATTGATATCATATCCGGAATTGCGCAAATAATACGTTTTTTTCCCCAATATGGGTATCCGACCTCTAAAAGGACAAGTCATGGCACTGGATAAAGTTTTCATTGAACAGCTAGAAGTAATTACAACGATCGGTGTTTACGATTGGGAACAAGAGATTAAACAAAAACTTGTGCTTGATATTGAAATGGCTCATGACAATCGCCCTGCGGGTAAAAGTGACGATGTGGTTGATGCTTTGGACTATTCGACGGTAAGTACTGCTGTGCTGGATCATATTGCTAATGGCCGTTTCCTATTAGTGGAGCGCGTGGCGGAAGAAGTGGCTGAATTGATCATGACTCAATTCTCAGTGCCTTGGATTAAAATCCGTCTGGCGAAACCAGGTGCTGTGCCTCAAGCAAAAGCTGTGGGCGTAATCATCGAAAGAGGTCAGGCATGACAATAGCCTATGTTGGTGTTGGCACGAACATAGACCGCAACAAGCATGCAAAGGTGGCATGGACTGAGCTTCAATCGTTAGGGACTAACCTTAAATGCTCTAAAATCTATCACTGTGAGCCTGTTGGGTTTAAAAGCCACTCGTTTTATAACTTTGTGATAGAGCTTGATACTCCGTTGTCATTGACGGAGTTTTCACAACAGTTGCGTAAAATTGAGTTTAAATGGGGTCGCTCTCAAGATGCTCATAAACTTCAAGACCGTAAACTCGATCTTGATATCGTGCTGTTTGGTGAGGCGGTTTCTGCGAGTGATCCAGAATTACCTCGCAGTGACATCTATAAATATCCTTTTGTAACACAACCACTTTATGATCTTTGTCCTGCGAGAGTGATCCCGCAAGACGGAAGAACCGTCGGTGAAATATGGCAGAATATGCAGCAATTAGACTCGCTCTCTGTCGTAGACATAAAACTATAATTTTTAAGGTAAGTAATGAGTTATTTTGAAGCGTTTATATTGGCGTTGGTGCAAGGCTTTACTGAATTTCTGCCTATTTCCAGTTCGGCACACTTAATCCTTCCTTCTGCTGTTTTAGGTTGGGAAGATCAAGGCTTGGCTTTTGATGTCGCGGTCCATGTTGGTACTTTAGCTGCTGTGGTTATCTATTTCCGCAAAGAAGTGGTGTCTCTTTTGGGCGCTTTCTTTGGATCTATCTTCAAGGGCGATCGCAGCAAAGAAGCGAAGCTGGCATGGATGATCATTCTCGCAACCATTCCTGCATGTATCTTTGGTCTGTTGATGAAAGACATTGTTGAACTTTATTTGCGTAGCGCGTGGGTAATTGCAACAACCACTATCGTCTTTGGCCTATTGCTATGGTGGGTGGATAAGAACTCAAGCCTGCGTGATGACGAATACCAAGCGGGTTGGAAAAAAGCGTTGTTTATCGGTCTTGCTCAGGCAATGGCGATCATCCCTGGAACGTCGCGTTCTGGTGCGACGATTACGGCCGCGCTTTATCTTGGTTTTACACGTGAAGCGGCAGCTAGATTCTCTTTCTTAATGTCTATCCCAATCATCACTCTGGCTGGTGGTTACTTAGGTCTTAAGTTGGTAACAAGCGGTGACCCAATCCATGTTGGCACACTGCTAACGGGCGTTGCGGTGTCTTTCATCAGTGCCTATATCTGTATTCACTTCTTCTTGAAGCTTATCTCTCGTATGGGTATGACACCATTTGTTATCTACCGCCTGATTTTAGGTTTTGGTCTGTTTGCTTTCTTGATGATGCAGTAACAGACACCGGTAACGGTCTCGTCTTGAAGATTGAAACAAAAAGCCCGCTTAACAGCGGGCTTTTTAATACGTTTTAGTTAGTGCGGTTACGATTAACTAGTAGCGAGCTCTGATAACGCGCTCTCAATCGCAGCAGCTCTGCGCCTCTCTTGTTCTTCTCGAATATCTTTGCCTTGAAAACCATCGGCAATGATCGATTTAACTTCGACTTGAAGCGCTGCTTGGTAAGCGACTTCAAAACGCGCTTTCTGAGGGTAAGGTTGATCTTCTAACCCTTTACGGCCTGCATGATCGGCTTGGCAACAAAGCAAGATGTCGTTGAGTCTGTCTGGTTTACGCCAAACATCAAACTTGTTCAGAACCTTGAGGAAAGTTGTGGGCTTTAGCTCACCTGCGCGATGAATATTAGAGTGTTGCTCGCAGACTAACAGTGCGAGATCTCTGAATTCATTCGGCACTCTTACTCTTTCACATAGCTTCTTAATTATCTTCAAGCCAGTATGACAGTGCATTTTGTGGCTTGGCCATTCGACTTGTGGTGTGACGCCTTTACCCAAGTCATGCACTTGGGCTGTAAAGCGTACTGGTAACGATGAGCTTAATAGCGCAGCTTGCTGAGCAACCATTAGAGTGTGAATGCCAGTGTCGATTTCTGGGTGCCATTTTTCGGGTTGAGGTACGCCAAATAGAGCGTCAATCTCAGGTAATACGACTGCCAATGCACCGCACTCTTTCAGTACAGAAAGGAACACTTCAGGATGTGGTGTGCTAAGAGATTTATGCCACTCTTGCCAAACACGCTCTGCCGTAAGATGTGCCAGTTCACCAGATTGAACGATCTCACTCATCATCACCATAGTTTCAGTAGCTATCGTAAAGTTAAGGTGGTGAAGCTTGGCGGCAAAGCGAGCCACACGGAGTACGCGAAGAGGATCTTCAACAAAAGCGTCCGAGACGTGTCTTAGAATGCGATCATCAAGATCTTGCTGCCCATGATAAGGATCGCAGAGAGCGCCTTTATCATCTTGAGCGATAGCGTTGATCGTTAGATCTCGGCGCATCAGGTCTTCTTCTAAACTCACGTCCGGAGCAAAGTAACACTCAAAACCTGTGTAGCCAGAACCTGATTTCCTCTCAGTACGAGCCAGTGCATGCTCTTCTTTGGTTTTTGGGTGTAAGAATACAGGGAAATCTTTCCCGACAGCAGTAAAGCCAAGGCTTTCCATTTCTTGAGGGGTACTTCCTACCACGACCCAATCTCTATCATAGCTATCAATATTGAGCAGCCTATCGCGTACCGCTCCACCGACTAGGTAGCGCTGTAGCCCACGCTCTTTTGGTAGGCTATCGTATATTTGCAACTTATCACCTCGAAATGTTTTATCACTGCTGGACTTTACTGCGAGCAATGGTACTTTCCATTAATCGTAATTATAGGGCAGCACATGTATAAGGAATATTTTGGCTTCGTTGAGATGCCATTTTCGATTGTACCAAATTCTCGCTATTTGTTTTTGAGTCAGCGTCACCAAGAAGCAATGCAGAACCTACAAGCCGGTTTAGGCGAAGGTGGGGGCTTTGCGATGCTTACTGGTGAAGTGGGTACAGGAAAAACAACGGTCGCCAAAGCGATGTTGTCATCACTCGATAATCAGACTCAAGCTGGCCTTATACTTAACCCTACGTTTTCCAATACGGATTTACTGGAAGCGATTTGTGATGAGTTCGAGGTCGAGTACCCTGAACGAGCATCGTTGAAACAGCTCAGCCAAGCGATTCATTATTTCCTGCTTGATAGTCATGCTGAAGGTATTCAAACCTTACTGGTAATTGACGAGGCTCAACATCTCGCAGCCGATGTGTTGGAGCAGCTACGTCTTCTAACCAATCTAGAAACAGACAGTCGTAAGCTGTTAAAAGTGCTGCTGGTTGGCCAACCGGAATTGCAGCAGCATCTACAGACCACTCAGCTACGTCAGCTTGCACAGCGCATTACGGGTCGTTATCACTTACTGCCTCTTAATACTGAAGAGGCAGGCAAGTACATCGCGTTTCGTTTGGAAACTGCGGGTGGCGAGCAGATGTTATTTTCGAATCGTGCTATCAAGCTGATCGCTCAATATACTCATGGCATTCCAAGATTTATCAATCTGGTGTGTGATAAAGCACTGCAGTTAGCTTTTCATGATGGTGAGCAAACGCCCTCGAATGAGACGGTTAGCCGAGCTTGTCAGCAGATCATGGCTTTTCAGGCTGATGTGTATCATGTTGAAAAACAGCACGCAGTTGCTGCGGCACCAAAGCTACTCAAATATGCCGCTTTAGCGACGTTAAGCATTGGCTTAGCCTTTACTACTTTTAACTTCGCCCCGTCATACATAGAGCCATGGCTATCGACTAACACTTCAAACGAAGCTAAAACCGAAGTGCCGGCACAAGCGCAACGCTCATTGGTGGCAGATACGGCTAAGTTAGCGGCAGAGGCTAACTTAGCAGCAGAGCCGAAGCCTTCAAAGTTTGCATTACCACAAGATATTCAACAGCATTTAATGCAAGGAACTAACCGTTCTCTTGCGGTTAAAGATCTCTATACCTTATGGGGATATCAATCTTCTTTGCGTGATGGTTTGTGTTTAAGTGAACCTCAGAGCGTGTTCGTGTGTGAGCAACAACAGTCCAACCTAGCGGATTTAGTAGAGCTTGGGGTACCTGTGGTTCTCAATCTTGAACTCGAACAAGAGTCGGTATTCGCCGTGCTTTATGGGGAGTCTGACGACTCGGTTGAACTACTCATTAACGAGAAGTTGCTGGTGATGCCTAAGCGCTCGTTAGAGCAGCTGTGGCAAGGTGATTATGTCGCGATTTGGAAACAACCACTGAGAGAAACCCTAAAAGAGGGTTATCAAGGCGAAGCCGTAACATTATTGGATTTACTGTTGTCTGAAGTGTTAGGTGAAGTCGTTTCAGGAAATGATGTGTTTGATAATGAATTAAAAATGAAAGTCGAAGCCTTTCAGATCTGGCAGGGGATGTCTGTGGACGGTATTGCTGGCAAACGTACACTGGCAAGATTGCAAAGGTTGGCTCAACTGGATTCACCTAAGTTGATGTCACTTGATGGAGGAGCTAGCTAATGTCACGCATTATGCAAGAGCTCAAACAATCCGAGCTTAGAGGCTACCAAAGCCATCATGTACCTAATTCTGCTGTGGCTATCAGTAAAAAGAGAGGTTCGTCGCTCACTATAGGGCTTCTCCTGCTATTAGTCCCTTCTTTGTTGGTCGGTGGAGCGTTGATTTATCAATCTTATAGTTCCTCATCTCAAGTACTCAGCCGGTCTACTGAATCAATGCCTCCGAATCCTGAAGATAAAACGATCGCTTCAAAGGCGCCAGTAACGAATGAAACCGTGGCAGTTACACAAGATGAGTCACCATTTTTGATTCGCACAGCACCAACAAATAACGAGTTAAAAGCATTACCGCGTAAAGAGGTGTATGCACAAGTGAATATCAACGGCACCGCTGATATGGATGATTCGAACGCCATGCTTGCACTCGCTGATGTCTCTGAACCCAATTCAGAGTTAAATTCTGAGCCAAGTACAGAGAGCTTCGAACCTTCATCGACACAGTCAAGCTCATCCGACTACAGTAATGAGTTGCAATCAGACAGTGATTTACTGCAAAGGCTCGACCTCAGTGAGTTACCACCTGATTTAGCATTGAAGCTTGAATCTATCATGGGTGACCAACAAAGCGCACCTGAGCCAATGGATTCTAGACCTGCTGAAAGTATGGAATCTCCGGTCATCGAGTTAGAATCTCATGGCAGTAGTTTGTCTGGGGTACTGCCAAAGCTAGATTTACAAACTCATATGTACTCGAGTAGTGAAACGAAACGTTGGGTCAAAGTGAATGGTCATGAAGTGGCGCAAGGGGACTGGATTGGACAAGACATTCAGTTGCTAGAGATTAAGCCACAATCGGTGATCATTGAGTTCAATCAGCAGAAGATAGAAATCCCAGCTCTATATGAGTGGAAAGGCTAGTGCAATAGAGGGTAGATTCTCCTCTCACATAGAGCGGAGATTTGAACGAGGAACCAAGACAAATAAAAAGGAGCACCGAGGTGCTCCTTTTTTGATATTCGATACTGAATTTACTCTGTTTCGCGCAAGATGAGCCAAACAGGAAAAGCGGTCAGCTTACGACCAGCCGTTTGGTGACTTTCTGCGACGAGGCATAATGTGCGGAAGGATAAGGCCAAGAAGTAGACCAATACCAGCAACACCACCACCGTACATGAAGTACTTCAGTAGTAGATCATCTTTTTGCGTGTCTAGCTTAGCGCGTAGCTCACGGTTCTCTGTTTGAGAGCTCGTTAGCTGTTGGCTAATCTCGCTGTAGTTTTGCTCAAGTTCAGCAATTTGCTTGTTACGAGAGTCTAGAGAGCTCGCTAGGCCAGCTTTCTCGCTGTCTGCACTTTGACGAGCATTCGCTAGCTTGCCTTTAACTTCAGTCAGCTCTTTCTCTAGCTTAGGCATACGTAGAGCCATGCTTTCTTGAGTGCTTACAAACTTACTTTCTACCCAGCCTTTACGGCCGCGGTTGTCTTGAACCTGGGTGTAACCCGTGCTCTTGTTAGTTTGTAGGTAAGTAATCTTTTCACCAGCATCAACACTACCGATGATACGGAATGTGTTGTTTGGGCCAGAATGCATATAAGTAAATAGTTTGTCAGCAATATAACGGTCTTGTGCAAAGGCAGCTGGAGCCGCAAGCATTGCGAGCAAAACTAAGCTAATCAGTTTTTTCACAGTAAATCCCTTAACGATTCAAATTGGGTAGGCGTATGAGTCAGCCTCAATGAGCAAATAATATTTAGTTTCTTTATGCGGTGCAACAAAGAAGGGAGGCAAAGCCTCCCTTTCTGTGCGTTTGAGTCAATAATGACATGGTATTTACATATCGTTACCGAAGCTCACCGTTTTCTGACGCTAATATTTACTAACGTCAGGGCTATTACATAGTAAACATAGCCTGAATTGCGTAGAAGAACACAACAGCAAGTAGAGCACCTGCAGGTAGCGTTACAATCCACGAAGCAACGATGTTACGCACAACGCCTAGGTTCAGAGCTGCGATACCACGAGCAAAACCTACACCTAATACCGCACCAACTAATGTTTGTGTGGTTGAGATTGGAAGGCCAGTACCAGAAGCAAGAACAACGGTACACGCAGTTGCAAGCTGAGCTGCGAAACCACGGCTAGGTGTTAGTTCTGTAATACCAGTACCCACAGTCGCCATTACTTTATGACCCATGGTAGCAAGACCAACAACGATACCAATACCACCTAGTGGAAGAATCCACCATGCGATAGTGCTCTTACCGGAGATTTCACCCATGTGCTCAACAGTTGAAACAACAGCAGACAGTGGACCAATCGCGTTAGCTACGTCGTTTGAACCGTGTGCGAATGCCATTGCACAAGCTGTGATAACCATAAGTACGCTGAAGATACCTTCAACGCCTGCAAAGCCATGGTCTTCTTCGCGATTAGCAAATTTCTTTTGAATGTATAAGTAACCGCCAACCATGACTAGAGCAGAAACTCCTGCTGCCCATAACCATGCCTCAGTACCACTTAGGTGAAGGCCAACGTGCTTAAGACCTTTCTTGATCGTTACAAGTGCAATGACCATGGTTGTAATGAACATGTACACAGGCACAAAACGCTTAGCGTTAAACAACGGATTTTCTGTATCGAATATCAGTCGTTGGGCACTTACAAAAATGAGATAGGCGAAGATGCCGGAAATCAACGGTGTGACAATCCAACTACCCACAATGCCTTGAACGCTGTTCCAGTCTACGGCTTCTGTACCAACAGACACACAAGCGAAACCGATGATTGCACCGATGATTGAGTGAGTCGTTGATACTGGCCAGCCCATGTATGATGCTAGAAGCAACCATGTACCAGCAGCTAGTAGTGCAGACATCATGCCGTACACAAGTACATCAGGTTGATGAGCGAATAGAGACGTTTCGATAACACCTTTACGGATCGTGTCTGTTACTTCGCCGCCCGCAAGGTAAGCACCTGCGAATTCAAAGATCATTGCGATAATGATCGCTTGTTTAACGGTTAGAGCTTTAGAGCCTACTGAAGTGCCCATTGCATTCGCAACGTCATTTGCACCAATACCAATAGCCATCAAGAAACCGAAAGCTGCTGCAACAATAATCAGGACAGTGCCGTAGTTAGCAAGGATATCCATCGTAATACCTAGTTGTTTGATAACAAGCGGAACAAATTTAGACGCAAAAAACCGCTCAGCGAGAGGAATACTCAGCGCATAAGTGGTTTGGTTAAAAAGTGCTCTTCGTTATATGGTTAACGTATGATTTAAGATCGAGAAAGCATTACTTCAAGACGAGCGCCAACACGCTGTGCTTGATCTGCAATACCACCAACCCATTCAAGAATCTTGTACAAGAACATGATGTCAACTGGATTCAGACCTTCTTCTATCGCCATAAGTTGTTGGCGTAGTTCGATCTGCATCGCGTCCGTGTCATCTTCAATTACATCTAATTGATGAATCATTTCAGCAACGAGTGTTACTTCACGGCCTTTAAAGCCAGTTTCAAGCAATTCGTCTAATTCATTGATTACGTTTTGTGCTTGGTTCGCTGCATCTAGACAACGTTTAACGTAAGCGATGAAGTTCTGTTGCATTGGAGCAGGAATGACAAGTTGACGACCATACACACGGCCAGCAATGTCTTTCGCTAGGTTTGCTAGTTTGTCTTGTTGAGTTAAAAGCTCCAACATGTCGGTGCGATCAACTGGCATAAACAAACCGCGAGGAAGTTTAAGGCGAATTTCACGTTTTAGTACGTCAGCTTCTTTCTCAAGGTGAGAAATTTGAGCTCGAATTTCAGATGCTTTTTCCCAGTCACCTTTTGAAGAAACTTCAAAAAAATTAACTAGGTGAGAACAACATTCGTTCACGCATACTACGTGACGCTGCAAAGGTTTAATTGGGGACTTTGCAAATAACCCCATAATTGTATTTACTGGCATGGTCATCCAACCTAATAAATAATAACCTTAAAACAACATACACCATATTCATGGTGAAATGTTAAGCGATGGCTACAAAGTCGCGCATGTTAACCTAATCAATGTCTCATTAAAACTGTTTTAGATCATCATAAGGGCGATATTTCTGACTTGCTGACTTTTCAAATTGGCAATATCCTGTCCCTATCTTCACAGAAAGGTATAACTATGGAAACCGAGATAGAACTGAAGTTTTTTGTTTCTCCTGATTTTTCAGAGACTTTACGCAATAAAATTGCTGAAACTAAAGTACTTCAGCACAGTTGTCGTGAGCTAGGTAACATCTACTTTGACACCCCTGACAACTGGCTACGCAAGCACGATACAGGCTTGCGCATTCGACGTTTTGATGACGTATTTGTACAAACCGTTAAGACCGCAGGTCGCGTGGTTGCTGGCTTGCATCAAAGACCAGAATACAACGCAGAACACGACAGCAATGAGCCTAAGTTATCCTTACATCCTGCGGATATTTGGCCAGCAGGTAAGGACATTGAAACCTTACAAGCAGAGCTGACGCCTTTGTTCTCTACCAACTTTACCCGTGAACAGTGGCTGGTGGGTATGCCTGATGGCAGCCAAGTTGAAGTGGCATTTGACCAAGGTTTTGTCGAGTCTGGTGGCCTACAAGAACCCATTTGCGAAGTCGAATTAGAACTTAAATCAGGTCAAACCGATGCTCTGTTTACTTTGTCTCGTCAATTCTGCGAGCAAGGCGGCATGCGCTTAGGCAACCTTAGCAAAGCGGCTAAGGGCTATCGTCTTGCTCAGGGTTATCAAGGAGATGAAGTCACTCCTTTGACATTAGTTGATACTGGCAAAACTGATACCGTTGAATCGTGTTTCATTCAATCTTTAGAGCATGCTCTCGCTCATTGGCACTATCACGAGCAGATCTTCACAGAGCGCCAATCAATCGAAGCGCTGCATGAGATCAGTCACTCGTTGAGTTTTATCCGTCAAACCTTCACTATTTATGGTGGCATCGTGCCAAGACGCGCGAGTGCTATTTTACGTCAAGAGTTGAAGTGGCTTGAGCAAGAGCTCGATTGGCTGAAAAGCTATGACCATTTCGAAGATTTGTTGGAAGATAAAGGCCACGTGCTGCGTAAACTTGATGCGCGCAAGTTCTTAGTCGCTGAGCTGAAAGAGATGCAGGAACAGCTTCCTGATCGTGAAAACCTGCTTACCTTGTTAAGCTCTGCTCGTTATACCGGTTTGTTGTTAGACCTAAGCCGTTGGATCTTGTCTCGTGGATGGCAACCATTCTTAGATGAGAAAGCGCGTGAGCAAATGGGTCGTGGTATCGAATGGTTTTCGGTGCAGCAACTCGATCGTACATGGGCAGACTTGATGGAAGCTTTCCCGCCAGAGCGAGTTATGACCAGCCAAGCGTATATTGATCAGCAATACCGTTTGATGCGTAATCTATACTCTGGCGTCGGTTTCGCGAGTTTGTATGACGACGATGAGCGCAACAGCTTCCGTTTGCCATGGGCCGATATGGTGCAAGGTATTGATGACTTGCTGGCACTTAAAACATTAGAGCCTTTGACTGAGAAGTTGGAAGGCGATGAGAAGGTTCAGCTAGAGCGTTGGTTGGCTCGTCAAGAAGTGTCCATTCTGCATGCGATGGAACAGACGCGCCAAATCAGTGTCGAGGTTGAGCCATACTGGCAAGACTAAATTCTGTATCTATATGAATTTGAAAATAGGGCTCCGGCCCTATTTTTTTGTCTGTTGCTCAAGCTTTTCTAGGCGTTCTAAGATTTTTTGTTGCTGCTCAATGATTTTCTCAAGATGCTTCTCTTTGTTTTCCGCTCGTTGACTCTCGTGATGAGTTGGAGAGGTGATTAAAGAGGTAATCAAGCCTGAAATCATACCAAACACCCCCACACCGCAAATGATCACCAGAGAGGCGACTAATTTTCCTGAGCTTGTGACAGGATAATGATCGCCATATCCCACCGTACTGATGGTGACGAAAGCCCACCATAAAGCATCTTGTCCAGTGGTGATGTTGGCATTGGGATCTTTGTGCTCTAACAGCAGTATTGTTCCTGCTCCTATGGTCAGGAGAATGACCAACAGCAATATAATTGAGGCGAGGGTAGTTTCTTTACGATTGCGAAATAGTTCTCTGAGAACACGTTTTCCTGAACGGAGAACAAGAATGACACGCAAAATCTGAAAAATGCGAGCGAAACGAAGAGGCTCGATCATAGGGATGCTTGCTAAGAAATCGATCCAGTGTACTTTTAGATATTCTTTTTTGTTTTGTGATCTGAATAGATCAATTGTGAGCTGAAAAAGAAAAACACTACAGATTACAAAATCGAGGCCGATAAGGACTTGTTTCGATTCTTTATCAATCGGTACGAACAATAAGCCTGAGATCACAAATAACGCTAAGAAAGAGAGAATCAGTGACAATAAGCTCATCGGCTTGGTGGCGTCTTTGGTATTATTCAACATTCATACGAGGCTCAAAATAAATCGCGAACTTTGACTGACATAGCCACCTCGCGGATATAGAAGCCATCAATATATAAGAATTAATGGAGAACTGACAATGACTAAACTGTCATTCAAGCCGTGGGAAAGGATAATCTCTGACGTTCGTCTCGTTCCGAAAATGATCATGCTAATGGTATTCAGCACTGTTTTGATCATTTCGAAACAGCTATGGGACGCAAGTACGTTTTACGATTCATTGCTTGCTGTAACGAATAATGCTCAAGTTGCACAACAGCATTATGAGACTTACCTAGTTCAAGTGGCTTGGCAAACAGCCTTAATGATCGTTGTTTTTGTGGTTCTTCTATTAGCGGCAGCTCGCGTGATGTTGCGTCAAACTCAATATCTTAACGACGCTATTAAAACTATGGCCGATAAAAACTTATCGGTGCCTATTCAAATGGACTGTAAAGATGAATACGGTGATGTGGCACGTGAGCTTGAGAAAACACGTGTTCAGTTGCATGACATGGTTAAAGCTCAGATTGCGTCTTCAGATGAGCTGTTTGCTCTGACAGAAGTAATGACCATCAGTATGTCGGAAACCAAAGATTCGGCTCAAGAAGAGTTCAATGAGATCGATCAGCTTGCGACAGCGATGAGTGAGATGACATCGACAGTCCAAACAGTAGCTGAGCATGCGCAAAACGCTTCATCTTTGACTGAGCAGGCTTCAGGTCAGGCTCTTACTGGCCAGAAATTTGTCCAAGGCTCTGTTTCTAAGATGAGTGAGTTGTCTTCAGACATCGCAGCCTCTGCTGCGGCAGTAAACCAAGTTGAAGAGCGTGTTGACTCAATTGGTAGCGTTGTTGGTACTATCCAAGGCATTTCAGAACAAACCAACTTACTGGCATTGAACGCAGCGATTGAAGCGGCGCGTGCGGGTGAGGCGGGTCGTGGTTTTGCCGTGGTTGCTGATGAGGTTCGTAACCTTGCACAGCGCACTCAGCAAGCGACGGTAGAAATTCAAGACATGATCAGTCATCTACAAAGCAGTGCAAATTCTGCGGTAGAGCTGATGGAAAAAAGTGTGGTGGAAGCGGCTGAAGGCGTTGAACTTGTTACCAATGCAGGCTCGGAGCTTGATGGTATCGTAAGCCAAGTAAACCAAATCAATGATATGAATTTCCAGATCGCGACGGCTGCGGGTCAGCAAAGTAGTGTCGCTGAAGAGATGAGTGTCAACCTAACCAATGTTCGGGAGCTCGTTGAAGCGTCTGTTGTGGTGGTTGGTGAACTTCTTGAGACTTCTCAGCTTATGGAAAGCAACGCACAAGAACTTGACGGTAAGATTAAGCAGTTTAAGGTTTAATCCTTAGCGCTTGGTCTTTATCCGTAAAAGCTTACTCTCAGAAACTTTTCTCAGATGTAAGCTCAACCAGATAAGTTAATCGATAAAACGCCCACATTGCTAATGTGGGCGTTTTTTATTGGCGTAATTTGGTATAACTTATCTTATATCAATCGTAGTCAATAACTGGTCACCCTAGCTTGTTAAAAATCTCGATAACTGCGTTAGAATTTTTGATTGTAGAATAACTACTTATCGAAACTATTTGTCGAAAAGAGCTGCCTTATTCTCAAGCTTTTTTCTACGCTATTTCTGAACACTTACTGTGATTGGTGTTAGCTTTTAAAACTCGTTACTGAAGAACTGAACCGATAAACCGATTGTTCAGCGCGCAGCTTACACAAGGAAGAAACATGCCATTGCCTCCTCAACTCGTTACTCATTCGCAGTCTGCTTTTGAGCATTTACTAGAACATCAAAGTGAAGCCATTAATGCGTGGTCTGAACCACTTGTTGACGATCTTAAGTATGTATTAGGTTTGAGCGGCTTCATTGGTGAATGCCTGCAGCGTGATTCGGTTTTATCGAGCGCTTTACCAGACATGCTCAAGTGCGATGAACGTGCTCAAGGATATCGTGAGCGATTAGCAGAGCTTCTCTCTAATTGTACTGATGAAATGAGTGGTCAACGAGTGTTGCGCCAATTCCGCAACCGAGAAATGACCTATATTGCATGGCGTGACTTTATGGGCTCTTGGCAACTTGAACAGAGCTTAAGCCATTTATCGATGTTAGCTGAGGCGATGATCTTCGAGACCTATCAATGGCAATACGACATTTGCTGTAAAGAGTGGGGCACTCCTTGCAATGAACAAGGCGAAGCGCAGCCTATGTTGATCATCGGTATGGGGAAGTTGGGTGGCGGAGAGCTTAACTTTTCTTCGGATATCGACCTAATTTTTACCTACCCTGAAAATGGCGAAACACAAGGTGCTCGACGAAGTATCGCCAATGCTCAGTTTTTCACTCGCCTAGGGCAACGCATTATCAAGGCGCTCGATCAGCAAACTTTTGATGGATTCTGTTATCGCGTCGACATGCGTCTGCGTCCATTCGGTGAGAGTGGACCTTTGGTGATGAGCTATGCTGCGCTGGAAGATTACTACCAAGAGCAAGGCCGTGATTGGGAACGCTACGCGATGGTTAAGGCGCGAGTCATGGGCTGTGAAATGTATCCTCAGTACCAAGAGCTTCGCCAGATGCTACGCCCATTTGTGTTCCGTCGTTATATCGATTTCAGTGCCATTCAATCGTTAAGACGCATGAAGTCGATGATTGGCAGTGAGGTTCGTCGTCGTGGCTTATCGAACAACATCAAACTGGGCTCTGGCGGCATCCGCGAAGTGGAGTTTATTGCTCAAGTATTTCAGCTGATCAGAGGCGGCCGTGAACCAAGCCTTCGTGGGCGAGGTCTACTTGAAACGCTAAGTGCGATTGAAGCTCTGAGTTTGCTAGAAACTGAAGAGGTGGGTCACTTACGTGATGCTTACCTGTTTTTACGTCGCCTTGAAAATCTATTGCAAGCTATGGGAGATAAGCAGACCCAGACCTTACCTGACAACGAGCAAGAGCAATTACAGCTAGCGATAGCGATGCAATTTTCTGATTGGGATGGTTTGATTGACGCGACCCGTGCGCACATGGCGAATGTACACACCGTATTTGAAGACTTGATTGGGGTTGAAGAAGAAGACGCCAATCCAATTGCGAGTCACTTTAGTGAGCTGTGGGATATGGCTCGTAAACCGGATGTGATTGAGCATGTATTAGAACATGACATAGCGGTAGCTAGCCCACCTCAAGCGGCTAAAACGATCATTCAATTTAAAGCTGATTTGGCTAAGAAAACCCTCGGCCCTCGTGGGCGCGAAGTTCTCAATCGTTTGATGCCTAAAGTATTCCAAGCCTTATATACCGCCAAAGATGCCGAGTTTGGCTTGTCACGCGTGTTGCATTTACTGCAAAAGATAGTGACTCGAACCACCTATCTAGAGCTGCTTGATGAACATCCTGCCGCCTTGACTCAACTCGTTCGCCTGTGTACAGCGAGTCCGATGATCTCGGAGCAGCTTGGTCGTTATCCTATTCTTTTAGATGAACTTATCGACCCTCAGCAACTCTATAACCCTGTGCCATTAGAGTCGTATAAAACAGAGTTGCGTGATTATCTTGCTCGTATTCCTGAAGACGATATGGAGCAACAGATGGAAGGTCTGCGTCAGTTTAAGCAGACTTGTATTCTGAGAATTGTTGCCGCGGATATTGCGGGCGCTTTGCCTGTAATGAAGGTCAGTGATCACCTTACCTATTTAGCGGAAGCGATTGTTGAAGCTGGTGTTAACCAAGCGTGGCTGCAAGTGTCAGCTAAGTTCGGTGAGCCCACTCATGTAAAAGATCGAGAAGGTCGCGGTTTTGCGGTTGTTGGTTATGGCAAAGTTGGAGGCTGGGAGCTCGGTTATAACTCCGACCTTGATATTGTGTTCATGCACGACTGTCCGGTACACATCTATACTGATGGTAAGAAAGAGATTGATGGACGCCAGTTTTATCTAAGATTGGCTCAGCGCATCATCCATATTTTCTCGACAAGAACCGCTTCCGGAATTTTGTATGAGGTCGACACACGTTTACGTCCTTCAGGAGCGTCTGGCCTGTTGGTTAGCCCTACAGATGCGTTTGATGAGTATCAACACCAAGACGCTTGGACATGGGAGCATCAAGCTCTGACTCGCGCTCGTATGATTTATGGCGATGAGCTATTGGCTTCTGCGTTTAACAAAACACGTCATGAGGTGTTGTGCTTGCCGCGTGATGAAGCGACGCTGAAAAAGTCTGTTGTGGATATGCGTGAAAAGATGCGTGGTCATTTAGGCGGAAAAAAATCTGACCGATTTATGCTTAAACAGGATGCGGGTGGTATTACTGATGTCGAGTTCTTAGCTCAATACTTAGTACTGAGATACAGCAACGAAAAACCAAAGCTTACCCGCTGGTGTGACAATGTACGAATCTTTGAAAGTTTGTTGTCGCAAGGGATTATGGATGAGCAACAAGGTGTTGCATTAATGAATGCGTATACGACGCTACGCGATGAAATTCATCATCGAAACTTACTCAATCTAGATGCAGACGTAGCGATTGATAAGTTCGAAATGGAAAGAGAACATGTTGTTCAAGCTTGGAAGCAATGGATGGAAGCATAAGTTGTCTTTTGCTTATCTATCACAGTGCCTATCGAGATAGGTTTTACTTATTTTTATATGGTTTAGCCACTGTAATCAGTGTGCTAGACTCTAGCCAGATTCGATTTTTGGAGTTCAACAATGAAACCAATTCTACCTGACTACAGCCAATCAGGTGTTCTTATTGTCGGTGATGTAATGCTTGATCGTTACTGGTATGGCCCAACTGGCCGTATTTCACCAGAAGCACCTGTACCCGTTGTGAAAGTAGAAAATAACGAGGAGCGCCCTGGAGGTGCTGCCAATGTAGCGATGAATATTGCTTCTCTTGGTGGTCATGCTCATGTCGTTGGTTTGACTGGTAAAGATGAACCTGCTGAGGTGTTAAAAAACACCTTAGGTGCGCTCAATGTTAAGTGCGACTTTGTTGAGTTGGACGATTACCCAACCATCACTAAACTGCGAGTAATGAGCCGAGGTCAACAGCTGATTCGTCTTGATTTTGAAGACAAATTTGAGAACACAGATCCGGAGTTGGTCTTGTCTCGCATGGAACAAGCGCTACCTAATGTACGTTCGGTTATCCTATCTGATTATGCGAAAGGTGCACTTGAGCACGTACAGAGCTTTATCCAAAAAGCTCGTTCGGCTAATGTTCCTGTATTTATCGATCCGAAAGGCGCTGATTTGGAACGCTACCGCGGTGCAACTTTGCTTACTCCAAACATGTCGGAATTTGAGTTGGTTGCAGGCAAGGTTAAGTCTGAAGAAGATCTTATTGAGAAAGGCATAGCCTTGATTGAAAAGTATGACTTTGAAGCTTTGTTGGTGACTCGTAGTGAACATGGTATGACGCTGCTTCGTAAAGGTCTGGCACCATTCCACTTACCGACTCAAGCCAAAGAAGTCTATGACGTTACTGGTGCAGGCGATACCGTTATCTCAGTACTGGCTGCGTCTGTTGCTGCTGGTAAGCCACTGGATGAAGCGTGTGCATTAGCGAACGCAGCGGCTGGTGTGGTTGTTGGTAAGCTAGGTACGTCAACGTTATCTACGATTGAACTCGCGGAAGCGATTCATGGTAGCCAAGATACTGACTACGGTGTGATCTCTGAAGCGGCACTGGTTGAAGCGGTTAAGCGAGCTCGTGCGAAAGGCGAGAAAGTGGTTATGACTAATGGCTGCTTTGATATTCTTCATGCTGGTCATGTCTCTTACATGAACCATGCGGCTGAGTTAGGTGATCGTTTGATCGTTGCCGTTAATACGGATGACTCAGTGAAACGTTTGAAAGGTCCTGGGCGCCCTGTGAACCCAACCGATCGTCGTATGGCGGTATTGGCTGGTTTAGGTGCGGTTGATTGGGTTGTTCCGTTTTCTGAAGATACGCCTCAACGTTTGATCTCTGAAGTATTGCCAAGCATTTTGGTGAAAGGTGGTGATTATAAACCTGAAGATATCGCTGGCGGTGCGGAAGTGATTGCGGCTGGTGGCGAAGTTAAAGTACTTAACTTTGAAGATGGTTGCTCTACGACTGAAATCATCAAAGCTATTAAAGGTGGCCGAGGTTAACCCTTAGCCTTCTAGTATCAAACCTTTAGCCTCAAGCTTCTAGTCAGATTGTAAATCTAACTTTTGATAGATAAAAAAATGCCGCTCAATGAGCGGCATTTTTGTAACTGTAATCTAGTCACTTTATTAAAGACTCTGATTAGAATCTTTAATTAGGATTTAAGAATTACTTGTTTGCTACTTTTAGACCTGCGTTTACATCAACGATGTCTTGTTCGCTTAGTGTACCAACCGCTTGACGAAGCTGAAGTACACTTAGGATGTAGTTGTAACGAGCATCTGAAAGGTTTTTGTTCGCATCGTATAGACGACGAGTCGAATCTAGTACGTCAACGATAGTACGAGTACCCACATCAAAACCAGCTTCTGTTGCTTCTAGAGCAGACTGAGCTGAAACCACAGATTGTTCGTAAGCGCGTAGAGCACCGATCGAAGCTGTGATGTTGTTGTTGAATGCACGTACGTCTTTTACAACGCTACGGTAAGTGGCTTCTAGATCTTCACTTGCTGCAACGTAGTTGTATTCAGCCTGTTTAGTCAAAGAAGTTGTGCTACCACCGGTGTATAGAGGTACAACTAAGTTCAAACCAATGTTTAGGTTGTCAGAGTCGTAATCATTTGCACTGGTAGAGCTGTCAGTCTGTTCTGCAAGACCGTAACTACCATCTAACGTTAAGCTTGGTAGGTGACCAGAGCTTGCTAGAGAGATGTTATCTTTTGCTACGTCTTGAGAGATACGTGATGCAAGAAGGCTAAGGTTCTTTTGCTCTGCTTGTTCAACAAGTGCAGATGCAGATTCAGAAGACTTGCTTGCCGAGAAACGATCAGTATCTAGGATGCTTAGGTTAGAGTGTTCCTGACCAGTGATCTCACGTAGACCTTCGTAGTTATTTATCAGAGTGTTTTCTGCTAAAACTTCGTCAGCCAATACGCCATCGTACTGAGCTTGCGCATCATGTACATCGGTGATTGCTGAAAGACCTACTTCAAAACGTTGCTTAGTTTGCTCTAGTTGACGAGCAACCGCGGCTTTTTCTGCACGAACAAACTCTAGATTATCCTGAGCTCGAAGTACTTCGAAGTATGCTGTCGCAACACGAAGGATCAAAGCTTGTTGCTCTGCCGCATACGCTGAATCAGATTGACGAGCAGTTTTCTCTGCCGTGTCTAGTGTGATCCAAGAAGAACGCTGGTAAAGCTCTTGACTGAAACCGATGCCAACACCCCATTGGTTGTTGTCATTGCTCATATCGCTTCGATCGCCACGGTTAATGTCGTAGTTAGCCGTTAAATTGATTTGCGGTAACAAAGAGCTACGGCTTGACGTTACTGCTTCAAAAGCGGCATCGCGCTGCGCTGCTGAACGAAGAAGTTGTGGATCGTTCTGTTTTGCTTGGTCGTAAACTTCAGCTAGCGTATCAGCGAAAGCTGACGAACTCAGGCTGCCAATTGCTGCACTGATAAATAGTGGAAGCAGTTTTTTCATTTTCCTATTCCTGCCTTTTATGGAATTTTCTTTAAAAGAGTTTAACCCAGTTTGGTGGTAATTTACTCGAAACTTTGCACTTTTTTACAGTTAACTGTCCACTTGTGCAATATTTATTTTTCAAAACTTAACTTTAATTGTAAGTTTTATATAAAAAGTTGAACCTTATCCTTGGTAGTTAACTCGGACAATGAGTAAACTGTAAAGATCACTTAGTGAGGTACCAAATGCAACAGTATGACAATCAACGACATGAGTTTACTCCGCAAGATGTGGAAATAGTCTCAAAAGAGACGCTGTTTCGTGGTTTTTTTAAAATGGTGAAGTACACATTCAAGCATAAGCTTTTTGAGGGAGGCTGGAGCCAACCGATAGAACGCGAGATGTTTGAGCGTGGTCATGCCGCCGCTTTGTTACCTTACGATCCTGTCCGTGATGAAGTTGTGATCGTGGAGCAGATCCGTGTCGGTGCTTTAGAGCATCAAAACCCGTGGCAATACGAAATTGTTGCTGGGATCATTGATACGGACGAATCCCCCCAAGACGTCGCTCGTCGTGAAGCAATGGAAGAAGCGGGAGTCGAAGTCGGATCTGTATTACCGATTACTTCGTATTACCCTTCATCTGGAGGCTGTTCAGAAAGACTTGACGTCTTTGTTGGCTGCGTTGATGCCACGACAGCAAAAGGGGTACACGGATTGGATTACGAAGGTGAAGATATTCGCGTACAAGTGATGAGTCGCGAAGCGGCTTATCAGTTAGTAAAAGAGGGTGTGTTTGAAAATGGGGCCACGATCATTGCGTTGCAGTGGCTACAATTGAACTACCAAGAATTACAGTCAGAGTGGATAGATTAACGTTATGCCAAATATAGCGGTCAAAAAACCGTATCATGTTGATCTTGCTGAATTGATGCGAGTTTACGAAACCAATTATGCCAAACTTAACGCTTTGTTACCTGTTGGGCATGAGGTTGGTGACGTTCGCTGTTACCAAGCCGTTAATATGGTGTATCAATTGACAGTGAATGAGGTCACAAAATACACCACATTAATAGATATATGTCAGAGTGACGCGATGCCAGTGTTTCCTTTGCCAGAAATGTCTGTCAGGCTATATCACGACGCTCGAGTTGCAGAAGTATGCGCTAGCGGGGACTTTTCACGAGTCAAAGCGAAATATGACTATCCCAACACTAAGCTTCTTCAAAAGGACGAGAAATTTCAATTGAATAAATTTCTTGGAGAATGGTTAACGTTTTGTTTAAAAACTGGTATCAGCCGAACTCCAATTGCCTTTTAATTGAGCCTACTTAACAACACTTTTTAAGTCTAAACAGTAACGTATCTGGATTTGTTATTTTGGAATTATCACACACTTCAAAATTTGATGAGAGCACTATTAAGCTTGTGCAGCTAACGGACACGCATTTGTTTGCGCCGAGCAATGGCAGCTTATTAAGCATCAACACTCAAGATAGCTTTCGTGCTGTAGTCGATGGCATTGTTAGCCAGGACTTCGATTATGAAGCGATCTTGGCTACTGGTGATATCTCTCAAGATCACAGTGCAGAGTCGTACCAGAAATTTGAGTCAGGGATTCAACCTTTGGAAAAGCCATGTTATTGGCTGCCAGGGAACCATGACTTCAAGCCTAATATGGGCAGTGTTTTACCATCACCACAAATACAGTGCGTTGAGCATGTATTGCTAGGCGATAACTGGCAGATGGTGATGCTGGATTCGCAAGTAGTTGGTGTACCTCATGGGCGTCTCAGTGATCAACAGCTTGATCTACTCGAACAAAAGCTGACGGAATTCCCTGAACGCAATACCTTGGTTCTATTACACCACCACCCACTATTGGTTGGCAGTGCATGGTTGGATCAACATAACCTGAAAGATGCAGACCAATTTTGGGACGTGGTTCAACAGCACACTAATGTGAAAGCAGTGCTGTGTGGCCATGTTCATCAAGACATGAACCGAGATCATCATGGTGTACAAGTCATGGCAACACCGTCGACTTGCGTGCAATTCAAACCGAATTCAGATGACTTTGCCGTCGATACTTTGTCTCCTGGTTGGAGAGAGATTGAATTGCATCAAGATGGCACGGTAAGTACGCAAGTTCACCGTTTGCCTCACGGGCAGTTTTTACCTGATTTTGAAGCCGCTGGTTATTAATGAAGGTTGTTACTGATGTCTGAATTTCTCAAGCAAACTGCAAAACCATCACTGCTTCTCTATATTCATGGTTTTAACAGTTCATCACGTTCTCACAAGGCGACAGTGATGGCTGAGTACTGCGCTCAACATCGCGCTGATATTAAAGTTGTAACTCCTCAACTGCCGAGTTTCCCTCAGCAAGCAGCTCTGCATTTACAGCAGCTAGTGGAGCAATATAAAGATCAATATCAGATCGCGTTAGTCGGTAGCTCGTTGGGTGGCTATCTTTCAACATGGCTGAATAGTCACTATGGTTTCAAAGCGGTGGTTGTAAACCCTGCAGTGAAGCCGTATGAGCTGCTTGCTGATTATTTAGGTGAGCAAGTAAACCCATACACAGATGAACGATATGTGTTAGAAGCAAAGCATATTGATGAACTGAAGGCATTAGAGGTGCCGGCTTTAGCTAAGCCGAGTGATTTCTGGTTACTTCAGCAAACGGAAGACGAAGTTCTGGATTACCGACAAGCGGTAGAGAAGTACCAAGGTGCAACACAAACAGTAGAAGAGGGCGGGGATCATAGCTTTGTTGATTTTGAACGCTACCCACAACAAATCGTCACCTTTCTAAATCTTTAATCTGTTTCTCCCACAGAGTTATTTCTCTTGTTTGCCTGTTATTTCATCTATCAATGGTGAAATATCATAGTTTGATGTCTTAGTTTTTGAACTAGCTTGACATCATTACTCAGCTTCCAGACTATATTCCCCAATACTTCGCTCGTTCGCTCTACTATGAAGGTTCATAGTAATAATTTTGCTTTAGTGCAACTAGAGCCCGCGAACTTACGCAAACTTTTTGAGTAAACTCCGTATTATGACTGAACAATATAATGCAAAAGACCTCGAGGTACTTGAAGGTCTCGATCCTGTGCGACACCGCCCAGGTATGTATACAGAGACAGAAAGGCCGAACCACCTTGCCCAAGAAGTCATTGATAACTCGGTCGATGAAGCATTAGCGGGACACGCTAAGAAAATTAAAGTCGTGCTTCATGCTGACCAATCATTAGAAGTTACCGATGACGGCCGTGGTATGCCGGTTGATATCCACCCTGAAAAAGGGATCTCGGGTGTTGAGCTGATTTTAACTAAGCTCCACTCAGGCGGTAAATTCTCAAACAACAACTACAAGTTTTCAGGTGGTTTGCACGGGGTAGGTATCTCGGTAGTAAACGCACTGTCTAAACGTGTAGAAGTGACCGTTCGCCGTGAAGGGCAAGTGCACGAAATTGCCTTAGAAGGTGGTCATGCAGTGACTGAACTCACTGTGACTGGCACTTGTGGTCATCGCAATAGTGGTACATCTGTTCACTTCTGGCCTGATCCTAAATACTTCGATAGCTCTAAGTTTTCGGTTTTACGTCTTATTAATAACCTGCGCGCGAAAGCAGTACTTTGCCCGGGTTTAGAAATCACTTTCATCGATAAAGTGGGCGGTGAAGAACATAAGTGGTACTACGAAGATGGCCTAAAAGATTACCTTGCTGAAGGTGTGAAAGGTTATACCTTACTACCTGAAGAGCCTTACGTTGGCGAGTTCGTTGCTGAAACTGAAATGGCGAACTGGGCGATTATCTGGCAGCCTGAAGGCGGTGATATGATCACCGAGAGTTACGTGAACTTAGTACCAACTAAACAAGGTGGTACACACGTAAACGGTCTTCGCCAAGGTCTGCTTGATGCGATGCGTGAGTTCTGTGAATTCCGTAACTTGCTGCCTCGTGGCGTTAAGTTAACGGGTGATGACATCTTTGACCGTTGTTCTTACGTTCTATCGGTGAAGATGCAAGATCCACAATTTGCTGGTCAAACGAAAGAGCGTCTATCTTCTCGTCAAACCGCTGCGTTTGTTTCTGGTGTCGTTAAAGATGCGTTTAGCTTGTGGTTGAATGAAAAGCCTCAGCTCGCAGAACTACTTGCAGAAGCGTGTATTGCTAACGCCCATCGTCGTATGCGAGCAAGCAAAAAGGTTGTACGTAAAAAAATTGCTTCTGGTCCAGCACTGCCGGGTAAATTAACTGACTGTTCAGTTCAAGACTTAAGCCGCACCGAAATCTTCTTTGTGGAAGGGGACTCGGCGGGCGGTTCTGCTAAACAAGCTCGTGATCGTGAATTCCAAGCGGTAATGCCACTGCGCGGTAAGATTCTCAACACATGGGAAGTATCTGCAGACCAAGTTCTTGCTTCACAAGAAGTACATGATATTTCCGTAGCTCTCGGTATCGACCCTGATAACGATGATTTATCGGGTTTACGTTACGGTAAAATCTGTATTCTTGCCGATGCGGACTCGGATGGTCTTCATATCGCGACACTGTTGTGTGCACTGTTTACTCGCCACTTCCATGCATTGGTTGAAGCGGGTCATATCTATGTGGCAATGCCTCCTCTGTATCGTATCGATTGCGGTAAAGAAGTGTTCTACGCACTCGATGACGCAGAGAAAGATGGTGTACTTGAGCGATTATCGCAGAAAAAAGCCAAGATCAACGTGCAACGATTCAAAGGTCTGGGTGAGATGAACCCACTTCAGTTGCGTGAAACCACGATGGATCCAAATACTCGTCGTCTTGTTCAGTTGACTATTGATGACAACGATGCGACCAACGAGATGATGGACATGCTGCTTGGTAAAAAACGTGCAGATGATCGCCGTTCATGGCTACAGACTAACGGTGATATGGCCGAGGTATAATGGATGTCTAACGAAATTACATATGATGGCGTTGAACAATTGCCGATGCGCAAGTTCACCGAAGATGCCTATTTAAATTACTCAATGTACGTGATCATGGATCGTGCATTGCCTTATATCGGTGATGGCTTGAAGCCAGTACAGCGTCGTATTATCTATGCGATGTCTGAATTAGGTTTATCGGCTGCATCGAAATATAAAAAATCAGCTCGTACGGTTGGTGACGTTCTAGGTAAGTACCACCCACACGGTGACTCTGCTTGTTACGAAGCGATGGTGTTGATGGCGCAACCATTCTCTTACCGTTATCCATTAGTGGATGGCCAAGGTAACTGGGGTGCTCCTGATGATCCTAAATCATTCGCTGCTATGCGTTATACCGAAGCTAAATTGTCTAAATTCGCGGAAGTTTTGCTTGGTGAATTAGGTCAGGGCACCGTTGATTGGCAACCGAACTTTGATGGCACGATGAAAGAGCCTCAGATGTTGCCAGCACGCCTTCCTCACATCTTGCTTAACGGCATCACGGGTATTGCGGTTGGTATGGCGACTGACATCCCGCCTCACAATGTCCGTGAAGTGGCGAACGCAGCGATTCATTTGATTGATACGCCGAAAGCTGAACTTCCAGATGTGATGGGTTTCATTCAAGGTCCAGATTACCCGACAGAGGCTGAGATTATTTCGCCTAAGTCGGACATCGAAAAGATCTACCGTACAGGCCGCGGAAGTATCAAGATGCGTGCGGTATGGCATAAAGAAGGCTCTGATATTGTAATCACCGCTCTTCCTCATCAAGTGTCTGGTGCGAAGTTACTTGAGCAAATCGCGAACCAAATGCGTGCTAAAAAGCTGCCAATGGTTGACGATCTACGTGATGAATCTGATCACGAAAACCCAACGCGTATCGTCGTGGTTCCTCGCTCGAACCGAATCGACTGTGACCAACTGATGAGTCACCTATTCGCTTCGACAGATCTCGAGAAAAACTTCCGCGTTAACTTGAACATGATTGGTTTAGACAACCGTCCTCAAGTGAAAGGCTTAGTTCAGATTCTGAAAGAGTGGATTGAGTTCCGTCGTACGACCGTTCGTCGTCGTTTACAGTACCGTTTAGATAAAGTACTGGCTCGTTTGCACATATTAGAAGGCTTACTTGCCGCTTACCTAAACATCGATGAAGTGATTGAGATCATTCGAACAGAAGACGAGCCGTGTCCTGTTTTGATGAACCGTTTCAACATTTCTGAAATTCAAGCCAATGCGATTCTTGATATTAAACTTCGTAACTTAGCGAAGTTAGAAGAATTTAAAATCCGAGCTGAGCAAGAAGAGCTTGAAGCTGAACGTGAGAAGCTTGAAAAGCTCCTAGGTTCAGAGCGTCGCTTGAATACGCTGATCAAAAAAGAAATCCAAGCAGATGCAGATAAATACGGCGATGATCGTCGCTCACCATTGATTGAACGTGCTGAAGCGAAAGCGCTAACAGAGCGTGACTTAGTACCAAGCGAACCTATTACGGTTGTGCTGTCTGAGAAAGGTTGGATTCGTCATGCTAAAGGGCATGAGGTTGACGCTGAAGGCTTGAACTACAAATCAGGTGATAAATTCTTAGCGAGCGCTAAGGGTAAGAGTAACCAACAAGCGGTGTTCCTCGGCAGTGATGGCCGAAGCTACTCTCTTGAGTCTCATTCATTACCGTCGGCTCGAAGCCAAGGTGAGCCAATTACAGGCCGCCTGAACGTCAGTCCGGGTACTTCGATTCGCCAAGTGGTGATGGGAGAGAATGAACAGCTATGGTTAGCCGGTTCTGATGCTGGATACGGTTTTGTTTGTAAGGGCAGTGATCTACTGTCGAAGAACAAGAGTGGTAAAGCATTAGTGAACTTACCGCAATCTTCAGAAGTAATGCTGCCAAGCCCAATTGCTGATCTTGAAAGCAACCAGATCTTGGCGATTACTAACCAAGGTCGTATGTTGTTGTTCCCAATTAAGGACCTGCCGCAGCTTAGCAAAGGTAAGGGTAACAAGATCATCAACATCCCTTCTGCGAAAGCGAAAGAGCGTGAAGAGTTTGTGTCACACTTGATGGCTATCCCTGAGAATGCGACGCTGACTATCTATGCGGGTAAACGTAAGCTTGGTTTGAAACCATCCGATCTTGAGAACTTCCGTGGTGAACGTGGTCGTCGTGGTGGTTTATTGCCGAGAGGATTGCAACGCGTGACTCGTATCGATATCGAAGATCCAAGCGAATCATAGAGACGTTTGTTATCTTGATTAGATAAAAGAAAACCCAGCCTGAGAGCTGGGTTTTTTGTGGTTGTACTCTTTTGTATATGTATTTGGCGGTTTGAATCGCGCCTGTAATGTTTAACCTACAAGCGTGTATCTTCGGCAATCGTCACTTTCAGAGTTTCGTTTTTACCTTGGCGTAAAATACCCACATCAATCACTGTACCTGGTCTTAGGTCGGTAACAATGTCCATGACGCTTTGGCGTCCATTAACTTGGGTGTTGTTGATGCTGACAATAATATCTTGTGCTTCAAAGCCTGCATCGGCTGCTGGACCGTTCGGGTCAATACCCAGTACCACAATACCACCGATGTTCTTATTACCCAGTAAGCGTGATGTCACTGAGTTAATATCTTGCCCATCAATGCCGATGTAACCACGAATTACACGCCCATCCGCGATGATTTTTTGCATGATCTTATTGGCCAGTGGGTAGGGGATAGCAAACGAAATACCGTAGGTTTCCATATCGGTGGCTTGCTGGAAAGATGCGGTGTTGATACCGACTAGTTCGCCTTGTGAGTTAACAAGAGCACCACCAGAATTACCTTCATTGATGGCGGCATCAGTTTGAATAAACGCTTGGTGTCCATCTGCACTGATTGAAGAGCGACCCGTTGCTGAGATAATACCAAAGGTCGTCGTTTGCCCTAGATTGTATGGGTTGCCGATGGCTAGTACCACATCGCCCACATTGGCTGTGTAATCTTGGTTCAGTGGAATCACCGGTAAGTTGTCACCGCTGACTCGGAGTATTGCGATATCGGTGCGTTTGTCTGAACCGACTAGTTGTGCAGCGGCAATGCGACCGTCTTGTAAGGCAACCACAATTTGGTCAGCTTGAGCCACCACGTGAAAATTGGTAATGATGTAGCCTTTTTCGCTGACAATGACCCCTGAACCCAAACCTTGAGTCAGCAGTTTGTTGCGATCGCTTTCTGCGTATTTACGGCTATAAATGTTGACCACAGCTGGTGCCGCGCGGCGTACAGCTTGGTTAAATGAAATCTGAAGTGAACCGATGTTATCCACCTTAGGGCTAGTAACATCAGAAACAATAGCGGGTCTCAAGCTTGGAAATGCAAGAAGAATAAGCGCCGCTGAAACAAGTCCAAGGGAAATAGAACGAAATAGAAAGGACAGCATGTTTCCCTCTTCACAAGTAAGGTGTGAAGCCTCCATCGATGGATGGACGACTTGATTACTAGTGAAGCATAGCATTTTGATTCATCTAAAGAAAAGGGAGACTGAGCAAGTTTAAAGCAAACTTACCGAGCCTCCCTGTTATTACGCTGACGCATGACTATCTAATAACGAGGTAGATAGTCCTGTCGCCACGTTGGATATTTAGCGCTAATACGCCCGGCTGTTTCTCTAGAATTTCTCTAAATTCGGCAAGGTTCTTAACGGTTTGGCGATTGACGCCAATAATGATGTCGTCTTTGAGAAGTTGATAAGCTTCTGCTGGCGAGCCTTGAGCAACACTTGATACTTTCACGCCTGTCGCTGAATCACTCTCGTTAGTGTTAGTCAGCTCTGCACCGGCAAGTCCTTCATGAAGCTTTTCAGCTTGTGTCTTGCTATTGGTTGATTCGCCAAGGGTCACATCATAGCTTTTGCTTTTTCCATCGCGGATAACACCGAGTTCGATCTGTTTGCCTGCGCCTAGTGTCGCAACTTTCGCTCTGAGTTCACTAAAAGTATCAATGCGTTTGCCATTAATAGAGACGATAATATCGCCCGCTTTCAGGCCTGCTTTGTCTGCGGCACTGTCAGGGACAATTTGGCTAACAAAGGCACCTTTACTGGATTCATAACCTAGTGCTTCTGCCAATTCAGAGGTCACCTCTCCGCCTTGAACACCAAGCATGCCGCGTTTTACCTCACCGAAATCGAGGATCTGTTCTGTCAGGTTTGTCATCATATTGGATGGAATTGCAAAGCCGATACCGACATTGCCTCCGTTAGGGCCTAGGATCGCCGTGTTGATACCAATCAGTTCACCGTTAAGATTCACTAATGCACCTCCAGAGTTACCACTGTTGATTGCGGCATCGGTTTGAATGAAGTTCTCGAAGTTCTCTAGATTAAGACCGCTACGGCCTAACGCTGAAACGATACCGGATGTCACGGTTTGGCCAAGTCCAAATGGATTGCCGATAGCGACACTGAAATCGCCGACTCTTAGTTTGTCTGAGTCTGCGACTTTTATTTGGGTAAGGTTTTTGGCTTTCTCTAATTTGAGCAGTGCGATATCAGACATCTGATCGCCACCGATCAGTTCGGCATCGTACTCTCGACCATCATGAAGTTTTACTTTGATATCGTCGGCGCCATTTATAACGTGATAGTTGGTGACGATATGGCCTTTTTTAGCATCAATGATGACACCAGACCCTAACCCGCGGAATGGGCGTTCTCGTGTTTGCTCTGGGCCGAAAAAGAATTGGAATTGTTCAGGGATTTGCTGACGTTGTACCTGTTTGCCTTCTACGGCAATACTAACCACAGCGGGGGTCACTTGTTCAAGCATGGGTGCCAGGCTCGGTAATTGTTCATTACCCACACTTAATGGCAGTGCGGCGGTTGCTTGAATTGGGGTGATGATTGAACTTAAGCTTAAAGTCAGTACTGATAAAGCAAGCAAAGGTTTTTTCATCATAAACTCCTCTCTAGTTAAGGCCTTATCCCTCTCATATTTGCTATAGATATGAGAGGTTTCAAATGACCTGAGTGAAAGTTATGACTCAAAAACCTTTGTAAAGTTCAAGAAGTGTTAAATGTTTACGATGCTTTTGCTGTGACTACGTCAGGAGCATCCATGATTTCTTTCTTTTGCTCTTTAAATAAACCGGTTGCGCCATTAGCGTAATCTTTTGGTTGTTCCTCAAGAGCCGCTTCTTTAGTTGAAGGCTTGTCTTGCGTCTTATCCGAATGGGCAGCGGCTGTTTTGACAAACGGGTTGTCTTGCTCTGGCAGATTAGGAATCAGCTCTGAGCTCGTTTTTTCCATGTGTTGATACAGCTTTGTGTAGTCCTTACCTAAGGTATCTAACATTTCTGCTGATTTAGCAAAGTGGTCAGCAAGTTCTTGTCGTTGCTGTTCAAGGGCAAACTTTGCACTATCTAATTCTTTTTGTACGTTCTTTTGTTTTTTGTATTCAGGCGTCATGAGACGAGAAATAGCGACCCCTAAGATAACTCCGACTAGTAAACCGGCAACGGCATACATCCAAGGCATAACAGCTCCTTATTATTGTTTTTTAACATGTTTGTTACTGCTTAGTTACACGTGATACGGCTCCATGGTACTATGAGAAAGCCGCAGTATAAAGAGAAATGCGTGTGCGCTAGATAGCAGTTTAGTGTTGCTTTATTCATCGTATCAAACCATCTCTCGTGCTGTTTGGGTACCTTTTTCTTCGCTGTCTGATATCGCTTTCATTGTGGAAATGTCGTCATGAATCCCGTTAAAAAATACGAACAAGATATAAAAGAACATGGATTTCAAAGAGATCCAGCACAAGAGCAAGCCGTTAAATCTTTAGATGAACTCTTTCATCAATTCCAAGATTACATGAATACCCCAGTTCCTCAACTTACGCGATTCCAGAAATTGCTAGGTAAAAAGCCCGAGTTGCCAGAGCCGCCTAAAGGCCTCTATTTTTGGGGCGGTGTAGGGCGTGGCAAAACTTATCTAATGGATACGTTTTACGAAGCCTTACCGACCACTAAAAAAATGCGAGTTCACTTTCACCGCTTTATGTATCGAGTTCATGATGAGCTGAAAGCGCTCGGTAATGTTAGTGATCCGTTACCACTGGTGGCTGACACGCTAAAGCAAGAAGCCGATATTATCTGTTTCGATGAGTTCTTTGTTTCAGATATCACAGACGCCATGATTTTAGGGACTTTGTTCCAAGAGCTATTTGCGCGTAACGTTATCTTGGTGGCTACTTCTAACATCCCGCCGGCAGACCTATATCGTAATGGCTTACAGCGTGCACGCTTTTTACCTGCGATTAAGCTGATTCAAGAAAACTGTCACATCCTTAATGTAGACAGTGGTATTGATTATCGACTGAGAACCTTAGAGCAAGCTGAGATCTATCATTACCCATTAGATAACCAAGCCAATATCAATCTAGAGAAATATTACGCGCAGTTGGTCGGTGAAGATAAAGAGAAGCTCAAGCAGATCGAAGTTAACCATCGCCAATTGGATGTCATTGAGGCGAGTGACGGTGTATTACATGGTACTTTTGCACAACTTTGTCAGTCGGCTCGTAGTCAGAATGATTACATAGAATTGTCTAAGGTTTACCACACGGTTTTATTAGCGGATGTTTTACAGATGGGAGCAACGTCAGACGATGCGGCGAGGCGTTTTATTGCATTAGTTGATGAGTTTTATGAGCGCCACGTGAAATTAATAATTTCAGCGGAAGTTGAGTTAGAAAAATTGTACACGAATGGCCAGCTAGAGTTTGAGTTTAAACGTTGTCAGTCGCGTTTAATCGAAATGCAGAGCCATGAATATTTGGCAAAAGAACACTTAATTTAGCTCTTATTATCTCGAATACGAAAGAGAATTAAAAAAATCGTGATTTTGTTCAAAAAGAGGTGATTTTTTCTTCGCTCTTCTCTATAATCCTGCGACCTACCGTTACTGCGGGCCTCTAGCGATGAGTAAAATCACGTTATGCCAAGAGTTTTCCAACACTCGAAGGGGTGATGAATGGTAACTCTTAGACAGTGGGAATACGCGAGTATTCCTTAAGTGTAAATTTTTTAAATAGGTAATTATTAGCATGAAAACTTTCGTTGCTAAACCAGAAACTGTAAAACGCGACTGGTATGTTGTAGACGCTGAAGGCAAAACTCTTGGCCGTCTAGCAAGTGAAATCGCTTCTCGCCTACGCGGCAAGCACAAAGCAGAATACACTCCTCACGTAGACACTGGTGATTACATCATCGTTGTTAACGCTGAGAAAGTTGCTGTGACTGGTAACAAAGCTAAGGGTAAGGTTTACTACCGTCACTCTGAGTTCCCAGGTGGTCTTAAGACTATCACTTTTGAAAAGCTAATTGCTAAGAAACCAGAAATGGTTCTTGAACTAGCAGTTAAAGGTATGCTTCCACGTGGTCCTCTAGGCCGCGCGATGTACCGTAAGCTTAAAGTATACGCTGGTACTGAGCACAACCATGTTGCTCAACAACCACAAGTACTAGACATCTAATTGGGGATTAAGACAATGGCAGAGAATCAATACTACGGCACTGGTCGTCGCAAAAGCTCAGCAGCTCGTGTTTTCATCAAACCAGGCTCTGGTGAGATCGTAATCAACAAGCGTAGCCTTGATGTTTACTTCGGTCGTCCAACTTCTCGTATGGTTGTTAAGCAACCTCTTGAGCTAGTTGAACTAACTGAGAAACTTGACCTTTACATCACTGTTTCTGGTGGTGGTATTTCAGGTCAAGCTGGCGCAATCCGCCACGGTATCACTCGTGCTCTTATGGAATACGATGAAACTCTACGTCCTGCTCTACGTGCAGCTGGCTATGTTACGCGTGACGCTCGTTGCGTTGAACGTAAGAAAGTTGGTCTACGTAAAGCACGTCGTAAACCTCAATTCTCTAAGCGTTAATTTTTCCTTACCGAAAAATACACGCGACCAGTTTTATTACTGGAATTGTGGTTCAAAGCTCGGCTATATGCCGGGCTTTTTGTCTTTCTGGCCCCCGCTAAACGCTTTTCCCCCCTCGTTTTATTCCCAAATTCTTATATTTTGAAAGCTTTTGTAACCCAATGTGCGCTTTGCCTCATGATTGTTACAAAAAGGTAGCTTTATCTTGTCAAAAAGTAGGGTTTTATTTATCATTTGCCGTCAATAAATAGAACTAAATACATATTTTGTTAGCCATGCTCTTTAATCGGAATTATTTCAATCCATAAGGAGCAAATGGGAGAATGTTTGGATGAGCAACGCGCCTTTAAATAACGGTCGCAGGCGTTTCTTAACCGCAACAACAGCCGTTGTTGGTGGTTTGGGAGCAGCTGCTGTAGCCGTGCCTTTTATTAAATCATGGAACCCGAGTGCCAAAGCGAAAGCTGCGGGCGCGCCGGTGGAAGTGGAAGTCAATAAGTTAGAACCAGGACAAATGGTTCGTGTCGAGTGGCAAGGTAAACCTGTATGGGTTGTACGCCGAGCTGAATCGGTACTAGAGAACCTAAAAGCGATCGGTGGTCAACTTCGTGACCCTCAATCTGAGACTGAACAACAACCCGACTACGCACAGAATGAATTCCGTTCAATTAAGCCGGAGTTCTTCGTTGCTGTTGGTTTCTGTACGCACTTAGGTTGTTCTCCTACTTACCTACCAGATTCTTTCGCAGAACAAGTTCAAGGTGTTAAGTCAGGTTTCTTCTGTCCTTGCCACGGGTCAAAGTTTGACATGGCTGGTCGAGTGTTCCAGGGCGTACCTGCACCGCTCAACCTTGTTGTGCCTAAGCATATGTATTTGAGTGACACGAAGATCATGATCGGTGTCGACGAGGGAGACGCATAATGCAAGGATTGCTTGATTGGGTAGAAAAACGTCTACCCGCGATGAATGCTTACAAAAAGCACTTATCTGAATACCCAATGCCTAAGAACTTTAACTTTTGGTACCTTTTCGGTTCTTTGGCAATGTTGGTACTGGTTAACCAAATCCTTACGGGTATCTGGTTAACAATGAACTACGTGCCGTCTGGTGAGGGTGCGTTTGCTTCTGTTGAATACATCATGCGTGATGTGGAATACGGTTGGTTACTGCGTTATATGCACTCGACTGGCGCTTCTGCGTTCTTTGTTGTTATCTACCTGCATATGTTCCGTGGTCTAATCTACGGTTCTTACCAAAAACCTCGTGAGCTACTTTGGATCTTCGGTATGTTGATCTTCTTAGTGCTTATGGCTGAAGCTTTCATGGGTTACTTACTACCATGGGGTCAAATGTCTTACTGGGGTGCTCAGGTAATCATATCTCTGTTTGGTGCAATTCCTGTAATTGGTGATGACCTAACGCTTTGGATCCGTGGTGACTACATCATCTCTGGTGCAACGCTGAACCGTTTCTTCGCACTGCACGTTATTGCTCTACCAATTGTACTATTGCTGCTTATCGTACTTCACGTACTAGCACTACACGAAGTTGGTTCGAATAACCCTGACGGTATCGAAACTAAGCTTCCTAAAGGTACTATGGGCGACGACTACAAGACTCAGTTCCCATTCCACAAGGATTACACTAAGAAATACGACATCATCGACTCTATTCCTTTCCACCCATACGGGACGGTGAAAGATATGGTAGGTGTTGCGGGTTTCCTATTCTTGTTCTGTTACGTGCTGTTCTTTAATCCAGAGATGGGTGGGTACTTCCTTGAGCCGCCTAACTTTGAAGCTGCAAACCCACTGAAAACACCTGAGCACATCGCTCCAGTTTGGTACTTCACGCCGTTCTATGCGGTATTACGTGCTGTTCCAGATAAGCTACTGGGTGTGGTTGCAATGGGTGCGTCTATTGTTGTGCTATTCCTACTGCCATGGTTCGACCGTTGTAAAGTGCGTTCTTACCGTTACCGTAGCAAGCTGCATTTGATTAACATCATCCAATTCACAATAAGCTTTATTGCGCTTGGTATCCTTGGTGCGCTTCCAGCAACGCCAACATACACATTACTGGCTCAAATTTTTAGCTTAGGTTATTTCATGTTCTTCGTTCTGCTGTGGTTCTACAGTAAAAATGAAGCGACGAAACCATTACCAGAAAGGGTGACATTCAAATGAAAAAGTGGATTGTAATTTTATTTGCTATGTTGCCGTCACTAGCGATGGCAGCGGGTGCAGGCGTACCATTAGACAAAGCAAACAATGATTTAACAGATAAAGCTTCATTGCAAAATGGCGCTAAGATGTTCATGAACTACTGTTTTGCTTGTCACTCAACGCAGTACCAACGCTATGAACGTGTTGCGAATGATTTAGAGATTCCTTTAGATCTAATGAAGGAAAACCTGATCTTCGATCCTGAAGTGAAAATTGGTAGCTTGATGGTTAACGCTATGCCGTCTGACCAAGCAGCTAGCTGGTTTGGTGCTCCACCACCAGATCTAACATTGGTTGCTCGTGTTCGTGGCGCAGATTGGCTATACACGTACCTTCGTACTTTCTATGAAGATCCGTCTCGTCCATTTGGTGTGAACAACATTGTTTTCCCAAGTGTTGGTATGCCGCATGTTCTTGAAGAGCTACAAGGCATCCCAACGCCAATCTACGATACTCACATGGTTGATGGTGAGGAAGTAAAGGTTGTTGTTGGTACTGAAACGGACGGTTCTGGTGAACTAAGCACTGGTGAGTATGACAACGCGGTTCGCGATCTTGTTAACTTCCTAGTTTACTCGGGTGACCCAGTACAACTTGAGCGTCATGCTATGGGTTGGTGGGTAATGGCCTTCTTGGTAATCTTCACTATCGTTGTGATTTTACTGAAGAAAGAGTATTGGCGTGATGTGCACTAATTGTGCTATAATACCGTGCTAATTCCCAAATTATGTTAATGTTCAATGGAGGCTTTAGGCCTCCATTGTTTTTATTTAAAGTGTACTGGAGGGCTCCATGGCTGTAGCTGCCAATAAACGTTCTGTAATGACTCTTTTCTCAAGTGCTTCTGATATGTATAGCCATCAGGTGCGCATTGTTCTTGCTGAAAAAGGCGTAAGTGTTGAAGTTGAGTTAGTAGATGAAAAAAATCTACCAGCAGAGCTTGTTGAACTGAACCCGTACAAATCAGTACCTACCCTTGTTGATCGTGAGCTTGCTCTATATGACTCAAAGATCATCATGGAATATCTAGATGAGCGTTTCCCTCATCCACCATTGATGCCTGTATACCCGGTTGCACGTGGTAATAGCCGTCTAATGATGTACCGTATTGAGCGCAACTGGTATTCAGTTGCAGAGAAGATCGTTAAAGGCAACGCTGAAGAATCAGAAGCTGCTCGCGTTAAACTGCGCAACGACCTACTGACTCTTGCTCCTATCTTCGCTGAGTATGAATACTTCATGAGCGAAGAGTTTAGCCTAATTGATTGCTACCTTGCTCCGCTACTATGGCGTTTACCTGAGCTTGGTATCGAACTGATTGGTCCTGGTTCTAAAGAGCTTAAGATTTACATGAACCGCGTATTTGAACGTGATTCATTCCTAGCTTCTCTAACGGAAGCTGAACGTGAGATGCGACTCGTTCGCTAAGCGTATGGATATTTCTAATATGACACCACGCCGACCATACATGCTTCGTGCATTCTATGATTGGTTGGTTGATAACGAATTAACGCCACACCTTGTTGTCGAAGCAACATTACCAGGTGTGCGAGTTCCAGAAGAGTTTGTTCAAGATGGCCAGATCATTCTGAACATCGCGCCTCGTGCGGTTGGGCAACTTGAACTGAGTAACGAGGCTGTTACGTTCAGTGCTCGCTTTAGCGGACGTCCACACTCTGTGATCGTTCCTCTATATGCAGTACAAGCGATTTATGCTCGTGAGAACGGTGCTGGTACCATGTTTGAACCTGAAGAGGCATACATGGAAGCGTTTGAAGAAGGGATTGAAGAAAGTCCTTTTGAAGAACCAGAAAAAGGCCCGTCTTTGAGTGTAGCAACGGCAGACGTTGATGCTGAAGAGCCTGACTCAGATCCTGAGCCACCTCGCCCAGCAAAAGGTCGACCAAGCCTTCGTGTTATCAAATAGCGTTATTTTTAAATAACTCCAAATACAAAAAAAGCAGCGATTTATCGCTGCTTTTTCTTTTTGTGCTTTCTGGTTTTTATTCGCCTGATTCATTTCGTTAGGCTTTTTCAGCTAACTAAGCAGCTAAGCCAGTTAAGTCCGTTTAAGTGAACTGAGGGAATGTTAGTTTACCGAAGCGTCTTCTTCACCATATTCGAATGCTCGAATAACCTGCTTTACGCCTGAAACATTACGGGCAACTTCTGTCGCGATATCAGCGTGCTCTCGAGATACTAACCCAAGTAAAAACACCTCTGAATCTTCAGTGATGACTTTAACCTTGATACCGTTGAGATCAGAATTCGCAAGAAGGGCCGATTTTACCTTAGTGGTAATCCAGCTGTCGTTACTAATGGCGCTGATGGTCAACGGCTCTTTTACTCGAACCTGATTATGGATGCTTTCTACGCCTGTCACTTCTTTGGCTTGGCTTTCAAACGCGCGACGTTCTGAATCAGTGGTTGCTTGCCCCATCAATACAACTGAACCTCGGTAAGAGCTGGCTGTGATGCGAACGTTGCCACGATATGGCTGTTTGTTGGTGATGGCTGCGACTTCAAATTCGATATTGTTGTCGTTCCAAATTTGTTTGGTGGTTCGTGTATCAGTGACTAAGTTCGCTGTGGTTGCGGCACCAGCAATGAAAATGCCAGCACAACCAGACAGAGAAAGTGTAAGTAGCGAAACACTAATCAGCTTAAACAGCCTCATAGAGGTTAATGATTTCATTGTGATGCTCCGTCTATCACTCTTCGTGAGCAGGGAAGAGTACTTGATCGATTAGATCACATAGGCAGTGCAGTGTCACCATGTGAACTTCGTGAATGCGTGCTGTACGGTGTGAAGGAATACGAATTTCTACATCGTGTTCGCCAAGCAAACCAGCCATTTCACCACCGTCTTTACCGGTAAAAGCAATGATAGTCATATCACGAGTTACCGCCGCTTCCATCGCTTTGATGATGTTCTTGCTGTTACCGCTGGTCGAGATAGCCAGTAAAATATCACCAGTTTGGCCAAAAGCACGTACCTGCTTAGAGAAGATCTCTTCATAGTGGTAATCGTTAGCAACGGCTGTCAACGTCGTATTGTCCGCCGTTAGAGCCATTGCTGGTAGGCTAGGGCGTTCTGTTTCAAAGCGGTTTAATAAGCATGATACAAACTGTTGAGCATTAGACGCAGAACCACCATTACCACAACAAAGAATTTTGTTTCCGTTGAGCAGGGTTGCAACCATTGCTTGTGCAGCATGCGTAATTGCGTCAGGCAGTGCTTCGGCAGCAGCAATCTGGATCTGAATACTTTCTGTAAAACTTTCTTTAATGCTGTCTAGCATGTTTATCCTTGGGTAATCGCGTTTTGAATCCAGTTGATATCGTCATTTGGGCCTTCGATGGCAACGATATCAAATCGGAAGTCTGTAGAGTGTACTGACAGGCCTTGCTGCATAAGCCAGACATTGGCTGTTTTAAACAGCTTGTGTGACTTCTTTGCTGTCACCATCTCAGCGGCATGTCCGTAGCGTGTTTGCTTGCGGTATTTTACCTCAGCAAACACAACCGTATTGTTATGGCGCATTATAAGATCAATTTCGCCACACTTTGCTATGAAGTTTTCTTCAATTAGCGATAAACCGTGGCGAATTAGGTAGGACTTTGCCACGGCTTCGTATTTATCACCCACTTGTTTGTGGGTGATTGTTGGTTTGGAGAGAAACTTGCGGCTAAAAAGCCCCATGCTCTGCCCAACTGATTTCTCGTTGTACGATGCAATTGTTGTCGATAGTCAGCACACCGGTTTCTCCTGGAATGCTGTAGCCTTGAACGGCTTTCATCTGTGGAAGCGCATCCATTAGGTAATAAGCATCCATTCCCAACGCTTGCAGACGTTTTTGGCCGTTTGAGTTTGAAGGCCATAGGTCGTTTAGCTCTTTGTTCAGCTCGTTCTTGTTCTCAACCAATAGTGGGATGTCGCTGTAGAACACACCTGTTAAGTCTTCGTACTGCTTATCACCGCTGTTGCTGCGTGAGTTTGAGAACAAGGCTGGTTGGTCAGCATCTGGGTTAATCGCCACTTCAATGAAAGGCTTAATCAATGTTAGCTCTGAGTTCTTCGCCACAATGTAGACTGAGTCGATATCGCGACGACTGCGTGGCTCAGTTTCTAGATCCAGATTAAGGAGGCCATCCATTTGAGCGATACGCTGCTGGCTTTCTTGTAGTCCGAATACTTGATTCACATTACGCTGAAGTTGGCGTTTGTCAGAGAACATAGTAATCGCGACTTCGTTGTTGCTGTACTTTTTCCACTCGGCTTTGAAGGCTTGCTCTACTCGGTCACCTAAGCGTCCTTTTGGCGCTAGGATAAGCGGGTACTTGTAGCCTTGAGCAAAAAGATGTTTCGCTGCTTGAGCGACTTCTTGTTCTGGCGATAGAGCGAGATAGCAGATATTAGTATCAGGTTCTAGTTGCGTTGGAATGTTCAAAGCTAACGCAGGAATCGAGTTCTCGTGATTTTTCTGCGCTTGTTGTAGCTTGGTGATGTTGCTCTTAATCAGCGGGCCAACAATGAAATCAACGTTGTTTTCTTCCAGCGTTGCTTTAATTTCAGCGGCACTTTGTACGTTGGTATCCATAACAGTTAGTGTTGCATCTTCTTCGCGCTCTTTGTCATTCATCATTGCAAAGATAAAACCGTCACGAACGAGTTGAGCCTGCTTGCCGTACTTACCTGTTAAAGGAAGCAATAGCGCGGTGCTGGTCGGCTTGCTGATTTCTAACGCTAATATGTCGGTGATCGCTTGAGGTGTATAAAGCGCTGCTGGGTGACGAGGGTTCTCAGCTAACCAGTCAGACAGTGTTTTCTGTAGGTCTGGAAGATTTGAGTTGAGCGTTTTCATGTAAATAGACAGCTGTAACCAGCCCGCTAAAACGTCTTCGGTAGGAGACGTTTTGAGTTCTAGAATCTCATATTGAGAATAGCTATTCAGATTCTGCCAAATACGGTCAGCCGTTTGTTGCTGGATTTCTTCATCAGCATCTACGTACTCTGAATAAAGCACTAACTCACTGCTCGCTTCGAAATATTCTGTCTTCATCTCGGAAATATTAGCGCGTAGCTCGTGATAATCTTTCCATTGCTCGTTAGGCAGTTTCCACCACGGCTGAAAATTAAGTTGGCTATAGGCTTGATCTGGTTGTGAGTTATTTACTAATAACTGCGCACGAGCCAGTTGCCATTCTGCTTGTTGCACTTCGCTAAGCTCTTGCTTTGCTATGCGTTTGATAAGCAAAGTAGCTTGATCGGTTTTTCCAGCTTGCACAGAGGCTTTAAGTGCCATGATTAGCCAATCGTTTTGCAGGCTTCCTTTGCTGCTATCCGCTTGCATCATGTATCTTTCAGTTGATTGCGCTGGATCTAGTGTAATATCAACACGCGTTGGTGCTTGAGGGCCTGAAGAACAAGCCGCCAACGTAATTGCTAATGCAATTGGAGTGAGTAAGCGTGGTACACTGAGTCTCTTATGGTTCATCGTTGCCATGAGTTCTTTAAATTCCGTATCAATTTGTATCTATATTAATCGTTGAAGTGATGGTAAACAAATGACAGATAACAAAACCTTGCTCACAGAGAGCCCAACTCTCTATATTGTGCCAACCCCAATCGGAAATTTGGGAGATATCACTCAAAGAGCAATTGAAATTTTATCAAGTGTCGATGTTATTGCAGCCGAAGACACACGCCACACGGGTAAGCTGCTTGCTCACTTCAATATATCCACCAGAACGTTCGCTTTACATGATCATAATGAACAAACTAAAGCGCAAGTTCTAGTCGAAAGGTTATTAGAAGGTCAGTCTATCGCATTAGTCTCTGATGCGGGTACTCCTTTAATCAGTGACCCAGGTTACCATCTTGTATCACAATGTCGTCAAGCGGGTGTGAGAGTTGTGCCACTTCCTGGTGCTTGTGCTGTGATTACCGCACTCAGTGCGTCTGGTTTGCCGTCTGATCGTTTCAGCTTTGAAGGCTTCTTACCGCCAAAGAGTAAAGGTCGTAAAGACAAGTTCTTAGAGATCGCAAAAGCAGAACGCACGTGTATCTTCTACGAATCTCCGCACCGTATTACTGATTCTCTACAAGACATGCTAGAGATCTTAGGCCCAGACCGTGAGGTTGTGTTGGCGCGTGAGCTGACTAAAACATTCGAAACCATTCAAGGGTTACCACTCGGTGAGCTTATTGAGTGGATTGAAGAAGATTCGAACCGTAAGCGCGGCGAGATGGTGCTGCTGATTCATGGTCACCGTGAAGAGGCGTCCACAGAGCTACCAGACGAAGCTACCCGCACGCTGGGTATTCTAACCAAAGAGCTGCCCCTTAAAAAAGCAGCAGCAATGACGGCAGAGATCTACAACCTTAAGAAGAATGCACTCTATAAGTGGGGTCTAGAACACCTAGACAACTAATACTTCTTTAGTGATTTAGTTCAGATACAGATAAATGAGTAACTAAGCTGTTCTCTTTTATCTGTATTGCTAATCTGCCGCTCGCTCTTAAATGTTTTCGCAACTCTCATCCGCTTTTAATTTTTTTTCGAATCCCTCATCTCGTTACTCGCATCCGCTTTTAATTCTTTTCGAATCTCTTATCTCGCTAGGCGTATCTGCTCTTTAGCTGCTTTTGCTTAATTTCTGAACACTTAACAATCGGTTTGCAGCATATTTGTGATCTCGCTAGACACTGCACACTAATCTCTATACAATCCGCCCTCGGAGTTGAACGGGTAATCGCTGCTTTGCTGATGTCCTTCGGGAGACTGACGTTGAGGTCCTTAGGGAAACTGACGTTGAAGTCCTTCGGGAGACTGGTAGAGGGGAGGAACGTCCGGGCTCCATAGAGCAGGGTGCCAGATAACGTCTGGGGGGCGCGAGCCCACGACAAGTGCAGCAGAGAGAAGACCGCCGATGGCCTCATTTCTTCGGAAGAGGCACAGGTAAGGCTGAAAGGGTGCGGTAAGAGCGCACCGTGCGGCTGGCAACAGTTCGTAGCAAGGTAAACTCCACCCGGAGCAAGATCAAATAGGCCCTCGCATTGCGCTGCTCGCGTATGGGGGCGGGTAGATTGCTTGAGCCTGTGAGCGATTGCAGGCCTAGACGAATGGTTACCGCCGCGCAAGCGGAACAGAACCCGGCGTATGTGTCAACTCCACCTATATAAAGAACCCATCATTACTTAACGGTAGTGATGGGTTTTTTGCTTTATATTGACGTAAATTATTTAGATTTCCTTAGAATCCTTCATCCTGATATGAGCTTGGGTCAAAAATTCCCAAAGCCTATACACAATATGGTGGAGATACAGCTCGAAATCAGTACACTAAAACGTTAATAGAACAAATTATTGCCTAACTAACGGCTCAATCCACTCACTGAGAAGACTATGACAGAAGCATTCAAACATATTTCAGTATTGCTTAACGAATCTATTGACGGACTTGCGATCAAACCTGACGGTACCTACATCGATGGTACTTTTGGCCGTGGTGGTCACAGCCGTACAATCCTGTCTAAACTGGGCGAGAATGGACGACTCTTTAGTATCGACCGCGATCCACAAGCGATTGCTGAAGCTCAGAAGATTGATGATCCCCGTTTTACAATTATTCATGGCCCATTTTCGGGTATGGCTGAATATGCAGAGCGTTATGACTTAGTCGGTCAAGTGGATGGCGTTTTACTGGATTTAGGTGTTTCTTCACCGCAGCTGGATGATGCTGAACGTGGCTTTAGCTTCATGAAAGATGGCCCGTTGGACATGCGTATGGATCCAACCACGGGTATTCCTGTTTCTCAGTGGTTAGTTGAAGCGGATCTTGATGATATCACTTGGGTTATTCGTGAGTTTGGTGAAGACAAACACGCTCGCCGTATCGCGAAAGGCATCATTGCTTATCAAGAGAACGAAGAGAACGAACCGTTAACGCGTACTGGCCAACTGGCTAAGCTTATCTCAGATGTTGCTCCAAAGAGCTTTAAAGAGAAAAAGCACCCAGCGACACGTGCATTCCAAGCGTTTCGTATCTATATCAACAGTGAACTTGAAGAGATCGATACCGCACTGAAAGGCGCTGCAAGCATTCTTGCTCCTCAAGGTCGTATCTCTGTTATCAGCTTCCACTCTCTTGAAGACCGTATGGTGAAGCGCTTTATCCGTAAAGAGAGCCAAGGGCCGCAAGTTCCTCACGGTTTACCGCTAACAGAAGATCAAATTAAAGCTTTAGGCAGTGCCGATCTAAAACCAATAGGTAAAGCGATCAAGCCTTCTAAAGATGAAGTGGATGAGAATACTCGTTCGCGCAGCTCAGTTCTACGAATCGCAGAAAAGCTATAGTCAATGAAGACCTCCAAACCAAACTTAGCCAAGATAATATTTTTTGATTTGATCTCAGTGGGCAAAGTCCCACTGGTGCTTCTTATCTGTATCTTCGCGAGTGCGATGGGGGTCGTTCTTACGACGCATATGTCACGTCAGGCTATTACGCAAAAAGACACGGCATTAGTGGAGCGAGAACAGCTTGATGATGAGTGGCGAAATTTAATGCTTGAAGAGACGGCTCTAGCTGAACATAGCCGCGTTCAAGCAGCAGCAAAACGAGAGCTAGACATGAAACGTCCAGATTCTGACAAAGAAGTAGTGATCACATTGAAATGACCGGTAAAAAGGAAAAAGCACCCGCGAAAACCGTTAATAAATCAACGAAAGAGCGAGTGAAGAGCGAAAAGGATTCGGATCCAATTCTTATTAAATGGCGTTTCAACGTCGTGATTGCTTTCGTGTTTCTTGCTTTTGCTGCACTCGTAGGCCGCGTGGCTTACATTCAAATCATTGAACCAGATAACTTAATTCGTCAGGGCGACCTTCGCTCGGTACGTGTTAAGGCAATTCCTTCCGCCCGCGGTATTATCTCAGACCGCAATGGCGAACCGCTTGCTGTAAGTGTTCCAGTGGAAGCGGTATGGGCCGATCCGAAAACTATTTTCGATAAAAACGGCATGGCTCAAATTGATCGTTGGTATGCGTTAGCCGATGTACTTGGCCTACAGCGACAATCAATGATCGATAAGATCTCTAGCAACAAATCCCGCCGATTTATCTATCTACAAAGACAAGTTAGCCCCGCGATGGCTAAGTATATTCGCGAGCTTAAGTTGGTGGGTGTTGGCCTGAAAGCGGAATCTCGACGTTACTACCCTGCAGGCGAAGTCAGTGCACACCTTATCGGTGTAACCGGCATTGACGGGCACGGTTTGGAAGGCGTTGAACGCAGCTATGACAAATGGCTCACGGGCGAGGCGGGTAAGCGGACTATTCGTAAAGATCGTTACGGGCGCGTTGTTGAAAATATTGCCTTAGAAGAGCGTGAAGAAGGCAAACCACTAGAGCTAACGATCGATCAACGACTTCAGGCGATAGCTTATCGAGCGATTAAGCAGGCCGTGGCGGATCATAAGGCGACTTCAGGCTCTGCTGTATTACTCGATGTAAAAACGGGTGCCGTGTTAGCCATGGTTAATGCCCCTTCTTATAATCCGAATAATCGTGCTGATTTACAAAGCTTTAAGATGCGTAACCGCGTTCTGACAGATGCAATGGAACCAGGTTCTACCGTGAAACCTTTTGTGGTTTTAGCGGCGCTAGAGAACGGTACTGCAGACCCTGATATCGTTATTGATACGGGCAATGGCATTATGCAGATCGGTGGCAGTCGCGTACGAGACTCTTCTAAAGTCGGTAAGGCTGACTTAGCGCTTATCCTCAAGAAGTCGAGTAACATCGGCGTAGCTAAATTGGCACTTAATATGCCACTTGAAGCTTTGCTTGGTATGTACAGTTCAGTTGGTCTAGGCGAGATGTCTGGGCTCAACTTGGTTGGTGAAACGAGCGGTATTTTCCCGAATCGCCGTCGTTGGTCAAAGTTTGAAATTGCGACCTTAGCGTTCGGTTATGGTTTGTCGGTTACGCCGATGCAGTTGGCTCATGCTTATGCAACGCTAGCCAACAAAGGCATGTATGAACCGATTCATATTATTAAGAGTAACGACCAAGATTTTTCTAAGCAAATCATCAAGCGAGAGAACGCTGAACTGGTTTTGAATATGCTAGAAGGGGTTACTCAAAAAGGCGGTACGGCAACAAGAGCCGCAGTGCCTGGTTATCGAGTTGCAGCAAAAACGGGTACCTCTCGTAAGGCTGAAGCGGGCGGCTACAGTGATGAATACATCGCAGTGACCGCAGGCTTTGCTCCCGTTAGTGACCCAAGGGTGGCGCTGGTTGTTGTGGTCAATGAGCCTCAAGGTGACCTTTACTATGGCGGTTCAGTCGCAGCCCCCGTTTTTTCTGAAATCATGAAGGGTGCACTGCAAATACTCAATGTCCCTGCTGATGAAAACAAGTTTCAAGAATAGAGCTAATCAGGATTCAATATGAGTAATAGCCTCACGCTGTCATCTTTACTTTCTCCTTGGGGAGACTTTGGTTCTCCTGAGTTGGAGTCGATTGCTATTGAGCAATTGGAGTTAGATAGCCGAGCCATCAAGGATGGTGATGTTTTTGTTGCCGTAATCGGACATGCTGTCGATGGTCGTCGGTTTATCGACAAAGCGGTCGCTCAAGGCGCGAAAGCCGTCATTGCACAAGCTGGCGATGACAAAGTTCATGGCTTGGTTGAATGGCTAAACTCGGTTCCTGTGGTTTATATTTCAGACTTAAACTCAATACTCTCTGAATTAGCTGGCCGTGTTTATTCTTCTCAAGCGACCAAATTGATTGGTGTCACGGGCACCAATGGTAAAACCACCATCACCCAGTTGATTGCTCAATGGCTTGATCTCGTCGGCCAGCGTTCAGCGGTAATGGGCACTACTGGTAATGGTTTCTTAGATAATCTAAAAACTGCTGCTAACACCACGGGGAGTGCTATTGAAATACAGCACACATTGAGTGAGTTGGCTGCAGAAAAAGCGGTTTATACCGCAATGGAAATCTCTTCTCATGGTTTGGTTCAAGGCCGAGTAAAAGCGTTGGATTTTGAGGTTGGTGTATTTACTAACCTGAGCCGTGATCATCTTGATTATCACGGTACGATGGAAGAGTACGCATTGGCTAAGAAGAGCCTGTTTACTCAACACAAATGCAAGCACGCAGTCATTAATGTGGATGACGAAGTGGGTAAAGCTTGGATGTCAGATTTATCCAATGCAATAGCCGTTTCACTGTCACCGCTAACGGGCTATCAACAATCGCTATGGGCATCTGATGTCGCTTATGCAGAAACCGGTATTCAGTTGTCTTTCGATGGTAGCTGGGGACAAGGGAAGTTTTCTGTTCCACTGATTGGTCAGTTCAACGCATCAAATGTACTGGTTGCTTTTGCGACTTTGCTTTCGTTGGGTATCGACAAGCAAACCTTGGTCGATACCGCGTCTCAGCTTCAGCCTGTTATTGGCCGTATGGAGCTTTTCCAAACTCCGAACAAGGCAAAAGTGGTTGTCGATTACGCTCATACGCCCGATGCGCTAGAGAAAGCATTGGCAGCACTACGCGTGCATTGCTCTGGACAACTGTGGGCAATCTTCGGCTGCGGTGGTGACCGCGACACCGGTAAGCGCCCAATGATGGCGGCAACCGCAGAGCAGTTCGCAGATAAAAGCATTATTTCAGATGACAACCCTCGTAGTGAAGATCCTGCGTTGATTGTTAAAGATATGCTGGCTGGCTTAAGTAAACCTGAATCTGCATTTGTCGAGCACGATCGCTATCAAGCCCTTAAGTTTGCTCTAGAGCAGGCTGGCAGCAATGACATTATTCTTTTGGCTGGTAAAGGCCATGAGGATTACCAAGTATTGAAAGACAAAACGGTACATTATTCAGACCGAGAGTCTGCGCTACAACTTTTAGGTATTTCATAATGATTGATGTATCACTCGAGCAGATTTGTTTTGCTGTTAATGGCGAGTTGATTGAGTCTTCAGAAACGAGTAGTCACAATACAGTGATCAACGCCGTTTCTACCGACACGCGTACAGTCGAAGACGGCGCGCTGTTTGTTGCTATCGTCGGTGATCGTTTCGATGCGCATGATTTTTGCCATCAAGCAGTTGCAGCAAACGCGAGCGCGTTGTTAGTCGAACGAAAACTTGACCTAAATATTACTCAAGTTGTTGTTGAAGACACTAAACTTGCTTTAGGTCAGCTAAGTGCTTGGATCCATAAGCAATGTAATGTTCCAACCATGGCGATTACAGGCAGCTGTGGCAAAACGACCGTCAAAGAGATGGTGGCAAGTATTCTACAGCAGCGAGGCAAGGTGCTGTTTACGGCAGGTAACTTCAATAATGATATTGGTGTGCCTTTGACTTTGCTACGCAGTGAACCAAGCGATGACTATGCGGTGATCGAATTAGGCGCCAACCATATTGGTGAAATCGCCTACACCACGCAGCTAGTCAAACCACAGGTTGCTTTAGTGAATAATGTGGCCGCGGCTCATTTAGAAGGCTTTGGTTCTATCGATGGCGTTAAACAAGCGAAAGGTGAAATCTTTCAGGGGCTTGCTGCCGATGATACTGCTATTGTTAATTTAGAGAGCAACGGTGGTGACTTTTGGAATGAAGTACTCGCGGATAAAACGGTACTGACATTTTCTGAAAGTAACCATGAAGCCGATTACTTTGCTGAAAATATTGAAATCAACGACCAAGGCGAAGCTTTCTTTGATATGCAAACGCCACTAGGTGCTACGGCTGTTGAACTTGGTATTATTGGTCAGCATAACGTGGCGAACGCGTTGGCAGCTGCAGCGTTGAGCATTCAATTTGGTGCAACGCTTGATGAAATAACAAGTGGTTTAGCGAATCTTATCTCGGTCAAAGGACGAGTTGAGGTTCAACAATTAAGTCAGAATATCAAGCTGATAGATGACAGTTATAACGCTAGCGTGCCTGCAATGAAGGCGGCAGCTAAACTGCTGTCGAGCTTTAAAGGTCAACGTTGGTTGATTTTAGGCAATATGGCTGAATTAGGCGACGAAAGTCTTGCACTTCACCGTCAAGTCGGTGAATATGCTGCCCCATTCGCTTTTGAGCATGTACTCACTTACGGTGATGATACCAAGGTGATTAGTGAGGTCTGTAATGGTACCCACTTTGTAACGCATCAAGCGATGATCGCACACATAGAGCAGCACTTATGCTTGCCGAATAACGTGTCACACACCTTGTTGGTGAAAGGCGCAAACAGTGCAGGAATGAGTAAAATAGCCGCTGCTTTAAAGGAGAACTTTTCATGATAATTTGGCTTGCAGAGCTACTACAGCCATACTTTTCTTTTTTCCGTTTGTTCGAATACCTATCGTTTCGAGCAATCGCGAGTATTTTGACGGCTTTATGTCTGTCGCTGTGGATGGGACCTCGTTTAATTGAGCGTCTGCAAATGCTACAAATTGGCCAAGTTGTTCGTAATGACGGCCCAGAGTCTCACTTCAGTAAACGTGGTACGCCAACCATGGGCGGCGTGATGATCCTTGCTGCGATCATTATTACGGTATTAATGTGGGCTGATCTTTCCAACCCTTACGTTTGGGCGGTATTGGCAGTGCTTGCTGGCTACGGCGCCGTTGGTTTTGTTGATGACTACCGTAAAGTGGTTCGTAAGAACACAGATGGTCTGATCGCTCGCTGGAAGTACTTCTGGCAATCGGCGATTGCACTTGTGGTGGCATTTGCTCTGTATGCTCACGGACACGATACTGCGGCAACTCAATTGGTTGTTCCTTTCTTTAAAGATGTAATGCCACAGCTGGGTTTGTTGTACATCGTACTGACTTATTTTGTTATTGTGGGTACCAGTAATGCGGTAAACCTAACGGACGGCCTAGACGGCTTGGCCATTATGCCAACGGTTATGGTGGCGGCTGGTTTTGCTGTGATTGCATGGGCAACAGGTAACGTTAACTTCGCGGCATACCTCCACATTCCATACATCCCATACACCTCTGAGCTGGTTGTGGTATGTACCGCTATCGTGGGCGCGGGTCTTGGTTTCCTATGGTTTAACACCTACCCAGCGCAAGTATTCATGGGCGATGTTGGCTCACTAGCGCTTGGTGGTGCATTGGGTGTGATTGCTGTGTTAGTTCGCCAAGAGTTGGTACTGGTTATCATGGGCGGTGTGTTTGTAATGGAGACCTTGTCAGTTATTCTTCAAGTCGGCTCTTACAAACTGCGTGGTCAGCGTATTTTCCGCATGGCACCGATTCATCACCACTATGAACTGAAAGGTTGGCCAGAGCCGCGCGTAATCGTGCGCTTTTGGATCATCTCAATGGTATTAGTACTGGTTGGCCTAGCGACACTGAAAGTTCGTTAATCCTATGTGAGCCTCTTGATGAGAGGCTCTTTAAAACTATTAAGAGCATCTTGTTTAAATGGAACGTTGGCACAATATTCAAAATGTAGTGGTTGTGGGGCTCGGTATTACCGGGCTCTCTGTCGTTAAACATCTCGTAAAATATCAACCTCACACTCATGTGAAGGTGATTGATACACGAGAACTACCACCAGGCCGAGAGTCTTTGCCTGAATCGGTAGATCTGCATTCTGGAAGTTGGAATAGCCAATGGTTAGCGGAAGCTGATTTAGTTGTTGCTAACCCGGGTATCGCCTTAGCGACCCCTGAAATACAAGATGTTATTCAAGCGGGAACTCCGGTTGTTGGCGATATTGAACTGTTTGGCTGGGCGGTAGACAAACCCGTCGTGGCAATAACAGGTTCCAATGGTAAGAGTACCGTGACCGATCTAACGGGTGTGCTTGCTAAGGCTGCCGGTCTTAACGTTGGCGTTGGTGGCAACATCGGTATTCCTGCCCTAGACCTTCTTGAGCTTGGTGCTGACTTGTATGTCCTTGAGCTTTCAAGCTTTCAGCTAGAGACAACGTCCAGTCTAAATCTTGCAGCAGCGGCCTTTTTGAACCTGTCAGAAGATCATATGGATCGCTACCAAGGCATGGCAGATTACCGTGACGCCAAGCTAAGAATCTTTAGCAATGCTCAGTATGCAATTGTAAACCGCGACGACAAAGAGACGTACCCAGACAACAACATGCCATTAGTAACATTTGGGCTCGACGACCAAGAGTTTGGTGTGGCGACAATTGATGGTACTGAATGGCTGGTGGACAACGGTAAGCCTGTACTTACTACCCAAGATTTGACATTGGTTGGACGTCATAATGTGGCGAATGCTTTAGTCTCTTTAGCACTACTGAAGCAAGTTGGCATTGATTACGGCAAAAGCCTTGAAGCTCTGAAAGCCTACAATGGTTTGACGCATCGTTGCCAAGTAGTGGCTGACAAACGTGAAATCAAATGGGTTAATGATTCGAAAGCGACCAACGTAGCCAGTACATTGGCTGCTCTGTCGGGCTTAGAGTACCAAGGTACTCTGTATCTTTTGGTTGGTGGTGTGGGTAAAGGTGCCGACTTTAGCGAGCTTAAACCTGTGTTGGCGCAACTAGATCGTGTTCAACTGTGTTGCTTTGGGGAAGATGCAGCACAGTTTATGCCATTACATCCATCGGCTAAGACATTTGATACCATGCGTGACATCATCGAGCGTATCTCTGCACAATTGGTGTCGGGTGACATGGTGATGCTGTCTCCTGCGTGTGCAAGCTTCGATCAATTTAATAACTTCATGGCGAGAGGTGATGCGTTCACTGAACTTGCCCATGAATATGCCTAACGTGTTGAAGGACTAACATTCAGTGCAAAGAGTGAAAGAGATCAATCAATCTATTTGGCAATGGCTTAATCGTGCCACACCAGAGGCGCTCTACGATCGTCAATTGGTATGGATTGCTCTTGGACTGATGCTGACCGGTTTGGTAATGGTAACGTCGGCTTCGTTCCCAATCAGTGCTCGTTTAACCGATCAGCCGTTTCACTTTATGTTCCGTCACGCCATTTTCTTGGTATTAGCGTTATGTGTATCTAGCGTAATACTTCAAATCCCAATGAAGCGTTGGTTTCAATACAGCATGTATCTACTGGGTTTATCCTTCTTTTTGCTGGTTGTGGTATTAGCTGTCGGTAAGTCGGTTAACGGCGCATCACGCTGGATTCCGCTTGGGCTGTTTAACTTACAGCCTGCCGAAGTCGCTAAATTATCACTTTTTATCTTTATGGCGGGCTACTTAGTTCGTAAGCAAGACGAAGTGAGGAAAACCTTCTTCGGTGGCTTTGGTAAGCCAATTATGGTGTTTGGTGCCTTTGCGGTATTACTCCTTGGCCAACCCGATTTAGGTACCGTTGTTGTAATGCTGGTTACCTTATTTGGCATGCTATTTATCGCGGGTGCCAAGCTTTCACAATTTATTGCCTTAATGGTGGCGGGTATTGCCGCGGTCGTCGGCTTGATTGTTATAGAACCCTACCGTGTTCGACGTGTGACCTCATTCTGGGAACCTTGGAATGATCCGTTTGGCAGTGGCTACCAGTTAACTCAATCACTGATGGCATTTGGTCGTGGTGATTGGATGGGACAAGGTCTTGGTAACTCGGTTCAGAAGTTAGAATATTTACCAGAAGCACATACCGATTTTGTGTTTGCTGTATTGGCTGAAGAGTTGGGCTTTGTTGGCGTGACTTTAGTGCTGATCCTTATTTTTAGTTTGGTGCTTAAAGCGATTCTAATTGGTAAAAAAGCCTTCGAAAACGACCAGTTATTCAGTGGCTACCTTGCTTTTGGTATTGGAATTTGGTTTGCATTCCAGACGCTTGTTAACGTAGGCGCGGCGTCGGGTATCGTTCCAACCAAAGGCCTAACATTGCCATTAATCAGTTACGGCGGGTCAAGTTTGATCGTGATGTCGGTGGCGGTTTCTATGCTGCTACGTATCGATCACGAATGCCGAATACAACAAAAAGAACAAGCCGACAATCAAAACGAATTAGCAGAATAAGAATCTAACGTGATGAAAAAAAACAAAAAACTTTTAGTGATGGCTGGTGGTACTGGCGGTCACGTTTTCCCTGGCTTAGCGGTGGCTAAAAAGCTTCAGCAACAAGGTTGGGAAATTCGCTGGTTAGGAACTGCGGACAGAATGGAAGCGGATCTGGTGCCAAAACATGGTATTGAGATCGACTTCATTAAGGTGAAAGGCCTGCGTGGTCAAGGCATTAGCAAGCTAATTAAAGCGCCATTCCAGATTATTAATGCCATACTTCAAGCAAGACAGCACATCAAAGCATGGCAACCAGATGTGGTGCTTGGAATGGGGGGGTACGTGAGTGGTCCCGGAGGTATCGCGGCATGGTTATCCGGTATTCCTGTGGTTCTGCATGAACAAAATGCAGTGGCTGGTTTAACCAACCAATGGCTATCTAAAATTGCTAAAAAAGTGTTCCAAGCTTTCCCCGGTGCTTTTCCAACGGCTGATGTTGTGGGTAACCCTGTACGTGAAGATGTTGTTGCCTTAGCTGAACCCGAGCAACGCATGGCAGGGCGTGACGGTGATGTTCGTATCCTCGTGATGGGTGGCAGTCAGGGCGCTAAGATCTTGAACGATACCTTGCCAGTTACCATGGCCCAGCTTGGTGAAGGTTTTACAGTGGTGCATCAAGCCGGTAAGAACAATCAACAGCAAGTGATTGAACAATACAAATCACATTCTGTAGATAATGTTCAAGTGACTGAATTTATTGATGATGTGGCGCAAGCTTATGAGTGGGCAGATCTATTAGTGTGTCGCTCAGGTGCATTAACCGTATCGGAAGTGTCTGCAGCCGGCGTGGGTTCTATTTTCGTTCCGTTTATGCACAAAGACAGACAGCAAGCGCTGAATGCCGATCACCTCGTTGAATGTGGCGCAGCGTTAATGATTGAACAGCCTCAACTGACGGCTGATAAGCTAGCGAATACTATCGCTCAGCTTGATAGAAATGAATTAAAAATGATGGCAACAAAAGCTCGTCAGGCAGCCAAGCTTGATGCGGATGTGACCGTCGCTAAAGCGATTAAAGCTTTAGCAAAATAATGAGATTGAATTGATGACGATTGAACATACCCAAGACTTAGCGCAAATCCGTGCAATGGTGCCAGAGATGCGCCGTGTTAAATCTATCCACTTCATTGGTATTGGTGGCGCAGGAATGAGCGGGATTGCTGAAGTCTTGCTTAATGAAGGCTACCAGATCACGGGTTCCGACATTGCTCAAAACCCAGTGACCGATCGTTTAGTTAGCAAGGGCGCGACCGTTTATATCGGTCACCAAGCAAGTAACGTTGCCGAAGCAAGTGTGGTAGTGGTTTCAACCGCTATCAACGAAGAAAATCCAGAGATTATTGCCGCTCGAGAAGCGCGCACACCTATCGTTCGTCGTGCTGAAATGCTGGCTGAGCTGATGCGTTTTCGTCATGGAATTGCTGTGGCAGGTACGCACGGTAAAACAACTACCACTGCACTAGTTACACAGATTTACTCGGAAGCGGGTTTAGATCCAACCTTCGTAAACGGTGGTTTGGTGAAGAGTGTAGGTACGAATGCTCGTCTAGGCTCTAGTCGTATTCTTATCGCTGAAGCCGATGAAAGCGATGCGTCATTCTTACATCTGCAACCAATGGTTAGTATCGTCACTAACATTGAAGCGGATCATATGGATACCTACGGCGGCGATTTCGAGACGCTAAAGCAGACGTTTATTGATTTCTTACATAACCTGCCATTCTATGGTCAGGCTGTGATGTGTGTTGATGACCCGGTAGTACGTGAGCTTATTCCTCAGGTTAGTCGCCAAGTGATTACCTACGGCTTCTCAGAAGATGCTGACATCCGAATTGAAAACTACGTACAAGAAGGCCAGCAAGGTAAGTTCACTGTCGTTCGTGAAGGCAAAGCTAATCTTGATATCACGCTGAACATTCCGGGGCGTCATAATGCACTGAATGCCTCTGCAGCGATTGCGGTGGCAACGGAAGATGACATCAGCGATGAAGCGATCCTAAAAGCGATGGCAGGAACCGAAGGCACAGGCCGTCGTTTTGATCACCTAGGTGAATACGAAACGGGTAAAGGTATTGCAATGTTGGTTGATGATTACGGTCATCATCCAACTGAAGTTGATGTAACGATTCAAGCTGCTCGCAGTGGTTGGACAGACAAACGTCTCGTGATGATCTTCCAGCCGCACCGTTATAGTCGCACTCGCGATCTGTATGATGATTTCGCGAATGTTCTTGAGCAAGTAGATGTACTTATTCTATTAGATGTTTATTCTGCCGGTGAGAAACCAATTGCAGGAGCAGACGGACGTTCACTAAGTCGAACTATTCGCGGGCGTGGTAAGATAGATCCAATTTTTGTTGCTGATATCAACACTCTGCCATCTGTTTTAGCTAACGTAATTCAAGGTGGTGACCTTGTTTTAACGCAAGGCGCAGGTGATGTTGGTCGTGTTGCTAAGCAACTCGAATCGTTACAGTTAGACATTAATAAGATGCAGAACGCGTAACAGAATACTGTCTACAGACTGTGGTCAATCGCTCACTTCTTGCGATTGACCTAAAATTGACCAAAAATCTTATTATCAACGTTTGATAGTTTGATTTTGCTCAGTATAATTCATAGGTTAAAGTAAGTGCTTTTACCTCTATTACGAAGATAGGGAATAGAATTGCGAACCAACGACAGGGAATGCGGGCTTTGGTAGAAAGTACTTTTAGCGAAAACCGCCACCTATTCAGTTTACCATCGCTCAAGAAACACGCCTTAGGCGGGTCTTTTTTAGTCGTGGTATTGCTATTCATTGGGTTTCTTTTCTATACCACACTGACTTGGATGTGGGACGATCAGCGATTGCCTCTTTCCAAAATAGTACTTCAAGGCGACTTAACTTATGTAACGGCTGGTGATGTTCAGCATGCTTTTGGCGAGTTAGAACATATTGGCACCTTCATGTCGCAAGATATTGGGGTATTACAAGACAGTTTAGAGGCGTTACCTTGGGTATCTGTTGTCTCGATTCGTAAACAGTGGCCAGACACAATAAAAGTATTTTTGACTGAATACCAAGCGGCAGCAATCTGGAATGGCAACATGCTGCTCAACGAAAACGGTCAAGTGTTTAATGGCGATATCGGCCTGTTAAAGGGTGATAGAGTTAAGCTTTATGGCCCGGAAGGGACCAGCCAAGAAGTGATAGCAAAATGGCGACAGATAACTCCTTTGATTAACAGTCTAGGATTAACCGTTACCTCACTTGTTCTTAATGAACGTCGCGCTTGGCAAATAATCCTAGATAACGGTATCCGTTTAGAACTAGGTAAAGATTCTTTAAATGAGCGTGTTGAACGCTTTATTTCGCTTTATAACGAATTAGGAAGTAAAGCGAATCAAGTGAGCTACATCGACCTCAGGTATGATACGGGAGCCGCTGTAGGTTGGTTTCCAGAGCAAGAGTTAGAAGAGAGCAGAAATGACTAAGACCGCAGATGACAACATAATCGTTGGTCTTGATATAGGCACTGCGACCATATCAGCTCTAGTTGGTGAAATACTGCCTGATGGTCAAATCAATATCATTGGTTCAGGGCAAAGCCCATCCAGAGGTATGGATAAAGGTGGTGTAAACGACCTAGAGTCGGTAGTGAAATCGGTTCAGCGAGCGATTGATCAAGCAGAGTTGATGGCTGAATGCCAAATCAGCAATGTATTTATCTCACTGTCCGGTAAGCATATCGCAAGCCGAATTGAAAAAGGCATGGGCACTATTTCTGATGAAGAAGTGTCTCAAGACGATATGGATCGAGCGATCCATACCGCGAAATCGATTAAAATAGGTGATGAGCAGAGAATTCTGCACGTGATTCCACAAGAATTTACCATCGACTACCAAGAAGGCATTAAGAATCCGCTTGGTTTATCTGGTGTTCGAATGGAAGTCAGTGTTCATCTAATTTCTTGCCATAGCGACATGGCGAGAAACATTATTAAAGCTGTTGAACGATGTGGTCTCACTGTAGAACAAATCGTGTTTTCAGGACTTGCCTCAAGTAATGCGGTAATTACTGACGACGAGAGAGAGCTTGGAGTATGTGTTGTTGATATTGGTGCCGGTACGATGGATATTTCCATTTGGACTGGCGGCGCACTGCGACACACAGAAGTCTTTTCCTATGCAGGAAATGCAGTAACCAGTGATATTGCCTTCGCTTTCGGTACGCCAGTGAGCGATGCTGAAGAGATAAAAGTAAACCATGGTTGCGCTCTGAGTGAACTCGTAAGCAAGGATGATTCTGTTAACGTCCCTAGTGTAGGTGGCCGTCCATCGAGAAGTTTGCAAAGACAAACTTTGTCGGAAGTGATTGAACCACGTTACACTGAACTTATGGGGCTCGTTAACCAAACTATTGATACAGTTCAATTACAGCTACGAGATGAGGGTATTAAACACCACCTTGCAGCTGGCGTCGTTCTCACTGGTGGAGCGGCACAAATTGACGGATTGGTAGAGTGTGCGGAACGTGTTTTCCGCAATCAAGTTCGAGTTGGTAAGCCGTTAGAAGTTAGTGGCTTAACTGACTATGTTAAAGAGCCGTATCATTCTACGGCGGTTGGTTTACTTCATTACGCAAGAGATTGTCAGATAAGTGATGAAGGTGATTACAGCGAACCTAAGCGTTCAGCACCTTCTATGTCAGGTTTATTTGGTAAATTGCGTAATTGGATACAAAAAGAGTTTTAACCTGAGTTGCAGGAAAAAACGGAGATAACACATGTTTGAACCGATGATGGAAATGTCTGACGATGCAGTAATTAAAGTCGTTGGAGTTGGTGGCGGTGGCGGTAACGCTGTTGAGCACATGGTACGTGAGTCAATTGAAGGCGTAGAATTCATTAGTGTTAACACTGATGCTCAAGCCCTTCGTAAAACAAGCGTGAGCAGCGTGATCCAGATTGGTGGTGATATCACTAAAGGCTTGGGCGCTGGTGCAAACCCACAAGTAGGCCGTGATGCAGCTCTCGAAGATCGAGAAAGAATTAAAGAAGTTCTAACTGGCGCCGATATGGTATTTATCGCAGCTGGTATGGGCGGTGGTACAGGTACAGGTGCTGCTCCAGTTATTGCTGAAGTTGCGAAAGAGTTGGGTGTGCTAACGGTTGCTGTTGTAACTAAGCCATTTAGCTTTGAAGGCAAAAAGCGTTTAGCGTTTGCTGAGCAAGGTATCGAAGAGCTTTCTAAACATGTGGATTCTTTAATTACGATTCCAAATGAAAAGCTGCTTAAAGTACTTGGCCGTGGCGTAACACTGCTAGAAGCTTTCGCAAGTGCAAATGATGTACTTAAAAACGCTGTACAAGGTATCGCTGAGCTAATTACTCGCCCTGGTATGATCAACGTCGATTTCGCGGATGTTCGCACTGTGATGTCGGAAATGGGTCATGCAATGATGGGTAGCGGTATCGCAAAAGGTGAAGACCGTGCTGAAGAAGCTGCTGAAACGGCAATTTCTAGCCCATTATTAGAAGACATCGACCTAGCTGGTGCTCGTGGCGTTCTTGTTAACATCACTGCTGGCCTAGATATGCGCTTAGATGAATTCGAAACTGTGGGTAATACAGTTAAGGCATTCGCTTCTGATAACGCAACGGTTGTTATTGGTACTTCTCTAGATCCTGATATGACGGATGAAATCCGCGTAACTGTTGTTGCAACAGGTATCGGCACAGAGAAAAAACCAGACATTACTTTAGTTGCTGGTGGTAAAGCAAAAGTAGCGCCAACGCCTCAACCTCAAGTTGCTGTTCAAACAGCAGCAAAAGTGGAAGAGAAAGTGGCACAACCATTGCAGGAAAAAACTGAGGTAAAACCTCAAGTTAAACCACAGCCAACAACGTCACCTGTTTCTTCAGGTACAGGGGCTAGCCAGAGTGCTGCACCTAAAGCTGAGAAAGAGAGCGGATATTTAGATATCCCAGCATTTTTACGACGTCAGGCTGATTAACAAATACCCAAAATTTGACTATCGTCGAATTAATGGTAAAATTCGCGGTCGGTAAATACTGACCGTGATTTGTAGCACTGATAACGAGGCAAGCAGATGATCAGACAACGTACTCTGAAAGAAATTGTGAAAACAACTGGTGTGGGTCTCCACTCTGGTCGTAAAGTCACACTTACTCTTCGCCCGGCAGCTGCAAATACAGGTATTGTTTATCGTCGTACAGATGTAAATCCACCTGTAGATTTCCCAGCTGATCCCGCATCAGTTCGTGACACTATGCTATGTACCGCTCTTGTTAATGACGAAGGCGTACGTATCTCTACAGTGGAGCACCTTAACGCAGCTCTAGCTGGAATGGGTATCGACAACATTATTGTTGAAGTAGATGCTCCAGAAATTCCAATTATGGATGGCAGCGCAAGCCCATTCGTATACTTGCTACAGCAAGCGGGTGTAGAAACACTGAATGCAGCGAAGCGTTTTATTCGAATCAAAAAGCCTATTCGTTTTGAAGATGGCGATAAATGGGCAGAGTTTGTTCCATTTAACGGCTTCCGTATGGACTTTGAGATCGACTTTAACCACCCTGCAATTGAATCCGATGAGCAACGTTTGTTGTTTGATTTCTCATCACAAGGTTTTGTGAAGCAGATTTCTCGTGCTCGTACTTTCGGTTTTATGCGCGATATTGAGTACCTTCAGTCTCAAAACCTAGTACTTGGCGGTAGCTTTGATAATGCTATCGTACTGGACGAATACCGAATCCTTAATGAAGAAGGCCTTCGTTTCGATAATGAGTTTGTAACTCATAAAGTATTGGATGCGATTGGTGACCTTTACATGTGTGGACACGCTATTATTGGTGAGTTCCGTGCATACAAATCAGGTCACGGCCTAAACAACCAACTTTTACGTGCAGTTCTTGCTGACGCAGAAGCTTGGGAATGGGCAACATTCGAAGAAGAAGCTGGCTCTCCAGTTGCTTTCGCAGAACCGGGTATGGTTCTAGCGTAATTGTTGTTTACAACAATATAAGATTTCAAAAACCAGGTCATCGGCCTGGTTTTTTTGTATCTATTTTCCAGATACAGTGTCGTTAACCTCCGGAAATTGCTGGCCAATGGGCTGCAGTCTGCTTAATCCATCAGCAATTAGAAAGAAAAGTTCCAAGCACATCAAACAAATGGTGTTCTAAATGGTCGTTAGTGTGAAAATTACTTACACTAAAGGGCATTAATTTTAACTCAAGCCTTGAAAACTCTACTCTCAAGTACAATATCAAAGATACTAGATTTATCTCAGTATCCTTGGTTAGTAACTGAAGACTAGTTCATAGCTAGTAGAGACTGACGGCATTTAAAATAGATCGCGGACGATCTGAGAACGAAGAGATTCCAAGCACATGATTACTAAGCTGCTGACAAAGGTAATTGGCAGTCGCAATGACAGAACACTGCGCCGCCTTAGAAAAATTGTAAAAGAAATTAATAACTACGAACCAACGTTTGAAGCACTTTCTGATGAAGAGCTAAAAGCAAAAACGGTTGAGTTTCGTGAGCGCTTAGATAAAGGTGAATCGTTAGATCAACTTCTACCTGAAGCATTCGCTACGGTACGTGAAGCGTCTAAGCGTGTTTACGGCATGCGTCACTTTGACGTGCAAATGATTGGTGGCATGGTTCTAAATGGTGGCCAAATTGCAGAGATGCGTACTGGTGAAGGTAAGACACTTACCGCAACCCTACCAGCTTATCTAAACGCGCTACCAAGCAAAGGTGTTCACGTAATAACGGTGAACGATTACCTAGCGAAGCGTGATGCGGAAACAAACCGTCCATTATTTGAATTCCTTGGCATGACTGTTGGCGTGAATGTGGCAAACATGGCTCCGCCAGAGAAAAAAGAAGCGTACCAAGCTGACATCCTATACGGAACAAACAACGAGTTTGGTTTTGATTACCTTCGTGACAACATGGCTTTCCGTGCTGAAGACCGAGTTCAACGTGAGCGCTTCTTCGCTGTAGTCGATGAGGTTGACTCAATCTTAATTGATGAAGCTCGTACTCCGTTAATTATCTCTGGCCCAGCTGAAGATAGTTCTGACCTTTATACGCGCATTAACACTCTAATTCCTTCTCTAGAGCGTCAAGATAAAGAAGATTCAGAAGAGTACCGTGGTGAAGGTCACTACACCATGGACGAAAAATCAAAACAGGTTCACCTGACTGAAAACGGTCAAGAATTTGTAGAAGAACTAATGGTCAAAAACGGCTTGATGGAAGAGGGTGACACACTTTACTCTCCAACCAATATCAGCCTATTGCACCATGTGAATGCTGCGCTTCGTGCACACGTATTGTTTGAGAAAAACGTCGACTACATCGTTACTGAAGAAGGCGAAGTGGTTATCGTTGATGAACATACTGGTCGTACTATGCCAGGTCGTCGTTGGTCTGAAGGTTTACACCAAGCTGTTGAAGCTAAAGAAGGTGTGAAGATTCAAAATGAAAACCAAACGCTAGCATCGATTACATTCCAGAACTTCTTCCGATTGTACGAAAAACTGTCAGGCATGACAGGTACTGCTGATACTGAAGCTTTCGAATTCCAGTCTATCTACGGCCTAGAAACGGTGGTTATCCCAACCAACAAGCCTATGGTTCGTAACGATATGCCAGATGTGGTTTATCGTACTGAAGAAGACAAGTTCAATGCGATCATTGAAGACATCAAAGACCGTGTTGCGGCTGGTCAGCCATCACTGGTTGGTACGGTTTCTATCGAGAAATCTGAACTGCTGTCTAACGCACTGAAAAAAGCAAAAATTAAGCACAACGTACTAAATGCTAAGTTCCATGAGATGGAAGCTGAGATCGTTGCGCAAGCTGGTATGCCGAGTGCGGTAACTATCGCAACTAACATGGCAGGTCGTGGTACCGATATCGTGTTAGGTGGTAGCTGGCAGGCACAAATTGAGAAGCTAGATAATCCAACGAAAGAGCAGATCGACAAGATCAAAGCTGACTGGAGAGTTGTCCACGATACAGTTCTTGAGTCAGGTGGTCTGCACATCATTGGTACTGAGCGTCATGAATCTCGCCGTATCGATAACCAGCTACGTGGTCGTTCTGGTCGTCAAGGTGATGCGGGTTCTTCTCGTTTCTACCTATCAATGGAAGATTCTCTACTACGTATCTTTACGTCTGATCGTATGGCTGGTCTTATCCAAAGTGGTATGGACGAAGGCGAAGCGATTGAATCTAAGATGCTGTCTCGCTCAATTGAAAAAGCTCAACGTAAAGTGGAAGGTCGTAACTTCGACATCCGTAAGCAGCTTCTTGAGTACGATGATGTAGCCAATGACCAACGTAAGGTTGTTTATGAGCTACGTGATGAACTGATGAGTTCTGATGACATCAGCGAGATGATCGAACACAACCGTGAAGATGTACTGGCGTCAGTCATTGATGAATACATCGCTCCTCAATCTCTTGAAGACATGTGGGATATCGCGGGTCTGCAAGATCGTCTGAAGAATGACTTCGACCTAGACTTTGATATTCAAGGTTGGTTAGACGAAGACGACAAGCTTTATGAAGAAGCATTGCGTGAGCGTATTCTTGGTATGGCGGTAGATTCGTACAAACAGAAAGAAGAAGTGGTTGGTGCTCAAGTACTGCGTAACTTCGAGAAGTCTGTGATGCTACAAACGCTAGACGGTCTTTGGAAAGAGCACTTGGCTGCGATGGATCACCTTCGTCAAGGTATCCACTTACGTGGTTATGCTCAGAAGAACCCGAAACAAGAGTACAAGCGTGAGTCGTTTGAACTGTTTGAAGGCCTACTCGATGTGCTGAAAACAGATGTTGTTACCATCCTTTCTAAAGTTCGCGTTCAGCAACAAGAAGAAGTTGAAAAGATGGAAGCTCAACGTCAAGCTCAAGCTGAACAAGCGGCGCGTCGTGCACAAGCACAACACGCAACGGCTGAAAACCAGCTAGCTGACGATGAAGCGGATGCGGCATCTCCACAAACGGTAGTACGTGATGAGCGTAAAGTGGGTCGTAACGAACCATGCCCATGTGGAAGTGGTAAGAAGTATAAACAGTGTCACGGCAAAATTGACTAAGTTTGGTGAAACGTTGCTGTAACGGATGATTACAGTGTCGGAGGTACTCACTTACTAACGTAAGCTCCGTGCCACCTCCTTGCACTCACCACATCACAGCTTAGCTTCATAAAACTTACTGATATTAAAAAGAGTCGCTTAGGCGGCTCTTTTTGTATGTAAATAATAAGGTTTTGATAGCGTCATCCTCGAGAGTGAGGTACGAGCGAGTCGGGGATCTTTCGAACTAACAAAAGAGCAGATACCCTATCTAATTCGTTCCTCATTGTAGGGAATGACGGTAGGGACATAGAAGGAACATCATCATATGAAAAGAATCCATATTGTCGCGGGCATTATCTTCAACCAAGATAAGTCACAGGTCTTTATCACTAAACGCCCAGACGACAAGCACAAAGGCGGTTTCTGGGAATTCCCTGGTGGTAAAGTAGAAGCGGGCGAAACCATTGAGCAGGCGATGGCTCGTGAACTTGATGAAGAAATTGGCATTAAGGTGACAGATCAGTCTCTGTTTGAGCACCTTGAATTTGATTACAGTGACAAGTCGCTTAAGTTTGATTTCATTCTTGTGACTGATTTCGAGCAACAGCCTTATGGTAAAGAAGGGCAACAAGGTGAATGGGTCGATCTTGAATCATTGAGCCAATACGCATTCCCTGAAGCGAATGTGCCCATTTTAGAGCGAGTAATAAAAGAGTTTTCGTAATTGCTAGCCTGAGTTTGAGATTGTTGTTAGTTTAAAGAGATTAATCGAATGAACGTTGCTGCGACAGATGAGCAGTGACGGTAACCAAAACAATGGAGATATTCGCAGTGGTAAGAATTGCAATTGCAGGAGCAGCTGGCCGTATGGGTCGTAACTTGGTGAAAGCCGCTCACCAAAATTCAGAAGCAAGCGTTGGCGCTGGTTCAGAGCGCCCAGAGTCATCTTTGGTCGGTGTTGATGTTGGCGAGTTATGCGGTGAAGGCCGTTTTGATGTAGCTCTAGTCGATGACCTTTCGAAAGCGATTGAAGAGTTTGACGTGATCGTCGACTTTACCGCACCTGTGAGCACATTAGCGAATATTGAACTTTGTAAACGTCACGGAAAGAAGCTAATTATCGGTACGACAGGTTTCTCTGAAGAAGAAAAGCAGGTTATCGATGCGGCTTCAAAAGAGATGCCTATTGTAATGGCACCAAACTACAGTGTAGGCGTAAACCTGGTATTTAAGCTGCTAGAAAAGGCCGCTAAAGTGATGGGCGATTACTGTGATGTTGAAATCGTAGAGGCTCACCACCGTCATAAAGTTGATGCACCTTCTGGTACTGCGATTGGCATGGGCGAAGCGATCGCCGGTGCGATGGGCAATGAACTAAACGATGTCGCTGTATGGTCACGCGAAGGCATTACGGGCGAGCGTACAAAAGATGAGATCGGTTTTGCGACAATTCGTGCCGGTGACATCATTGGTGAGCATACCGCTATGTTTGCTGATATTGGCGAGCGCGTTGAAATTACCCATAAAGCAACGGATAGAATGACCTTTGCTAATGGCGCAATCAAGGCGGCTGTTTGGCTAAATGACAAGCCAGCAGGCTTTTATACCATGACGGATGTCCTTGGTTTAAACGATCTATAAATAGATATTTATGCGCTGGCAATTGCCGGCGCTTTCTTTATTACCCCCTTTTTTCCACTTAAACTGCTCTTGGTTACTTTCTTCTTATTCTCGATTTTTCCTGATTAGAACTGTAATTGGCTATTGTTTATGGGTGCTTGGCTGTTGTTTTTGATTTAAAGCCCTAAATTTACATGTTTACTCTTTGTATTTATCGATTGCGTTTTGTTGGTGATATTTTTGTTACTCAATGGCGGGTGAAAATGACGGGTGAAAATTAGAAAATCGTAATATTCCTATTAATTGAGTATGAAAGTTGAACTTTTGAAGCTTTGGTAAAGGAAATTGAATTAGTTCTTACAAATGTTTAATTTCTTTTGCGTTAAATGTTGACACGTATCACGCAGATCACTAAAATACCGCCAATTTGTCTAATTTCCATAAACACGCAGTTTTTAGTGTTGCAGGAAGGTAGATTTGCAAATTAAATCAATTTTAATGCATTTTTATTTCTGGAGGTTGTCTTGAAGAAGTCAGCACTACTCGTCCTAGAAGATGGGACAGTATTTCACGGTGAAGCCATTGGCGCTGTAGGTTCTGCAGTTGGTGAAGTCGTTTTTAATACCTCGATGACGGGGTACCAAGAAATCCTCACTGATCCTTCCTATTCTCAACAAATCGTTACCCTTACTTACCCTCACATTGGCAATACCGGAACCAATTCCGAAGATGAAGAATCTTCTTCAATCCACGCTCAAGGCCTTGTGATTCGCGATCTCCCTCTAATCGCTTCTAACTTCCGTAATGAACAATCCCTTTCTGATTACCTTAAGTCGCAAAACGTTGTTGGTATCGCTGATATCGATACTCGTAAGCTGACACGTATTCTTCGTGAAAAAGGTGCTCAAAACGGTTGTATCGTTGCAGGTAACAATTTAGACGAAGCTTTGGCTCTGGCTAAGGCAAAAGAATTCCCTGGCCTGAAAGGTATGGACCTTGCGAAAGAAGTTACAACAAAAGAAGCGTATCAATGGAAACAAGGTTCGTGGACGCTTACGGGTGGACTTCCTGAAGCGAAAGCAGACTCTGAATTGCCATACCACGTTGTTGCTTATGACTTCGGCGCAAAACGAAACATCTTACGAATGCTTGTTGACCGCGGCTGCCGCCTAACGGTTGTTCCTGCTGAAACTTCAGCAGAAGAAGTACTCGCTCTGAACCCCGACGGTGTTTTCCTTTCAAATGGCCCTGGTGACCCAGAACCATGTACTTACGCAATTGAAGCGACAAAAGTGTTCCTAGAAAAAGGCTTACCAATCTTTGGTATCTGTCTAGGTCACCAGATTCTTGCTCTTGCGTCAGGTGCTAAGACAGTGAAGATGAAGTTTGGTCACCACGGTGCAAACCACCCGGTTAAAGATTTAGATCGTGATGTTGTGATGATTACTTCACAAAACCACGGCTTTGCTGCTGACGAAGATACACTTCCAGAGACATTGCGAGCGACTCATAAGTCTCTATTTGATGGTTCTCTACAAGGTATCCACCGTACAGATAAACCAGCATTTAGCTTCCAAGGGCACCCAGAAGCAAGCCCAGGTCCAGAAGATGCGGCACCGCTATTCGACCACTTCATTGAATTAATTAAACAGCACACAGCGTAATCCGGAGTAGTAGATAATGCCAAAACGTACTGACATTAAAAGTGTTCTAATTCTAGGTGCTGGTCCGATTGTTATCGGTCAAGCATGTGAGTTTGATTACTCTGGTGCTCAAGCTTGTAAAGCACTTCGCGAAGAAGGTTACCGAGTTATTCTTGTAAACTCGAACCCAGCGACAATCATGACTGACCCAGACATGGCTGATGCGACTTACATCGAACCTATCCAATGGGAAGTGGTTCGTAACATCATCGCTAAAGAGAAGCCAGATGCAGTTCTACCGACAATGGGCGGCCAAACTGCACTTAACTGTGCGTTAGATTTAGAAAAATACGGCGTACTTGAAGAGTTCGGCGTAGAGATGATTGGCGCAACGGCTGACGCTATCGATAAGGCTGAAGACCGCTCTCGTTTTGATAAAGCAATGAAATCGATTGGTCTTGAGTGTCCAACGGCTGATACAGCGAAAACGATGGAAGAAGCTTACAAAGTTCAAGAAATGGTTGGTTTCCCTTGTATCATTCGTCCATCGTTTACGATGGGTGGTACAGGCGGTGGTATCGCTTATAACAAAGAAGAATTTGAAGAAATCTGTCGTCGTGGTTTGGACTTGTCTCCAACCAACGAACTTCTAATCGATGAGTCACTAATCGGTTGGAAAGAGTACGAGATGGAAGTGGTTCGCGACAAGAACGACAACTGCATCATCGTGTGTGCGATCGAAAACTTTGACCCAATGGGTATTCACACTGGTGACTCGATCACAGTGGCTCCGGCTCAAACGCTAACAGACAAAGAATACCAACTAATGCGTAACGCTTCTCTAGCGGTACTGCGTGAGATTGGTGTTGAAACGGGTGGTTCAAACGTACAGTTTGGTATCAACCCGAAAGATGGCCGTATGGTTATCATCGAGATGAACCCACGTGTATCTCGTTCTTCTGCACTTGCTTCTAAAGCAACAGGTTTCCCAATCGCTAAGATTGCAGCGAAACTGGCTGTTGGCTTTACGCTAGATGAGCTAATGAATGACATCACTGGCGGCGCAACACCAGCATCATTCGAACCAACAATCGACTACGTAGTAACTAAGATTCCTCGTTTTAACTTCGAGAAATTTGCAGGTGCTAACGACCGTCTAACGACGCAAATGAAGTCGGTTGGTGAAGTTATGGCTATCGGCCGTAACCAACAAGAATCTCTACAGAAAGCACTTCGCGGTCTAGAAGTTGGCGCAACTGGTTTTGACGAAATGGTTGACCTAGATGCGCCTGACGCTCTAACGACGATTCGCCATGAGCTTAAAGAAGCTGGTTCTGACCGTATTTGGTACATCGCAGATGCTTTCCGTGCTGGTATGTCAGTTGATGGTGTATTCAACCTAACGCAAATTGACCGTTGGTTCCTAGTTCAAATCGAAGACATCGTGAAACTAGAGCAAGAACTTAAAGCGAAAGGCTTTGCTGGTCTGAATAAAGACGAGCTAATGAAGCTTAAGCGTAAAGGTTTTGCTGATGCTCGCCTGTCTAAGATTCTAGGTGTGGCAGAAAGTGAAATTCGTCGTCTACGTGACCAATACGATATTCACCCAGTCTACAAGCGTGTAGATACGTGTGCGGCAGAATTCTCTTCTGATACGGCTTACATGTACTCATCTTACGATGACGAATGTGAATCGAACCCAACAGACAAAGAGAAAATCATGATCTTAGGCGGCGGTCCAAACCGTATCGGCCAAGGTATTGAATTTGATTACTGTTGTGTACATGCATCTCTAGCACTGCGTGAAGATGGCTACGAAACAATCATGGTTAACTGTAACCCTGAGACAGTTTCGACAGACTACGATACATCTGACCGTCTGTACTTTGAACCAGTAACACTGGAAGACGTACTAGCAATCGTTCGTGTTGAGAAGCCAAAAGGCGTTATCGTTCAGTACGGTGGTCAAACACCACTGAAACTGGCTCGTGAGCTTGAAGCTGCTGGCGTACCAATCATTGGTACTAGCCCAGACGCAATCGACCGTGCAGAAGACCGTGAGCGTTTCCAAGTTGCTGTTGACCGTCTTGGTCTTCTACAACCAGAAAACGCGACAGTAACAACAATGGAGCAAGCGGTAGAGAAATCTCGTGAAATCGGCTTCCCATTGGTTGTTCGTCCTTCTTATGTTCTTGGTGGTCGTGCGATGGAAATCGTATACGACGAGCAAGACTTACGTCGCTACTTCAACGAAGCAGTCAGCGTTTCAAATGAATCTCCAGTACTACTTGATAGCTTCCTAGATGATGCCATTGAAGTAGACGTTGATGCGATTTGTGACGGTGAGCGCGTTGTTATTGCGGGTATCATGGAGCACATTGAGCAAGCAGGTGTTCACTCGGGTGACTCAGCATGTTCTCTTCCTGCTTACACGCTAAGCCAAGAAATCCAAGACGTAATGCGTGAGCAAGTTGAAAAGCTAGCGTTTGAGTTGGGTGTTCGTGGTCTAATGAATACGCAGTTTGCTGTTAAGAACAACGAAGTGTACCTAATCGAGGTTAACCCTCGTGCAGCACGTACAGTACCGTTCGTATCGAAAGCAACAGGCGCAGCGGTCGCTAAGATTGCAGCTCGTGTTATGGCGGGTCAATCGCTAGAGTCTCAAGGCTTTACGAAAGAAATCATCCCACCATACTACTCAGTGAAAGAAGTTGTTCTTCCATTCAACAAATTCCCTGGTGTTGACCCACTATTAGGCCCAGAAATGCGCTCTACTGGTGAAGTTATGGGTGTTGGTGCAACGTTTGCTGAAGCATACTCTAAAGCTGAATTGGGTTGTGGCAACATCTACCCAGAAGGCGGCCGTGCACTTCTTTCTGTTCGTGAAGGCGACAAAGAGCGCGTTGTTGACCTAGCATCTAAGCTATCTAAGCTTGGTTACCAGCTAGACGCAACACACGGTACTGCAGTTATCCTTGGCGAAGCGGGTATCAACCCACGTCTAGTAAACAAGGTACACGAAGGTCGTCCTCACATTCTTGACCGTATCAAGAACAATGAGTACACGTACATAGTGAACACTGCTGCTGGCCGTCAAGCGATTGAAGATTCTAAAGTTCTTCGTCGTGGCGCATTGGCTGAGAAAGTTAACTACACGACTACGCTAAACGCTGCATTCGCGACTTGCATGGCGCACACTGCAGACGCGAAAACGTCAGTAACTTCAGTTCAAGAGCTACACGCACAAGTTAAAGCTTCTCAAGCTTAATTGACTCACGTGTATCGCTGTTAAGCGGATATAAATGCTCAAAGCCCACTCTTCGGAGTGGGCTTTTTTATGTCTGTCATTTGGTTGGAATTAAATGATGAAAATTTGGAATGGGTTACAATCTTGTGTTTCGTTGTTGATTGTTTGCTCACGGTGGTAAGTTGTCGCTACACGAGAATTTAAGGCGTTGGGTATATGGAAATCACTCTAGAAATATTGGCTATCTTGTTTGTTGTTGCAACGGCGGCAGGTTTTATTGATGCAATGGCTGGTGGCGGTGGATTGTTGACTCTACCTGCATTGCTAGCGGCAGGAGTACCACCAACGCAGGCATTGGCAACCAACAAACTTCAAAGTTCTTTTGGTAGCTTCTCCGCCAGTTGGTATTTCGTACGCAACGGTATCGTGAACATAAAAGAGATGCGTCTTGCCATTATCTGTACCTTTATTGGTTCTGCGATTGGCGCTGAGTTAGTGCAGCATATTGACGCGAGCTTGCTGACCAGCATGATCCCATTACTGCTTATTGCCATCTCTCTCTATTTCCTATTAGCACCACAAACCAGAGCGTCTGAGGGAAAACAAAAGATCTCTGAGGCGATGTTTGCTTTGTGTATTGGTGGTGGTGTTGGCTTCTACGACGGCTTTTTTGGACCAGGTACGGGTTCTATTTTTACCGTCTGTTTTGTTGCTATCGGCCATTTCTCTTTAGTGGATGCTACGGCACGTACCAAAGTACTGAACTTCACCTCGAACATCGCTGCACTGATCTTCTTTATTTTGGCTGGCTTGCCAATTTGGGAGTTAGGATTAGTGATGGCGGTTGGTGGCTTTATGGGCGCTCAACTTGGCGCTAAAGTAGTGGTGACAAAAGGGCAGAAGTGGATTCGCCCCCTTGTGATCGTGATGTCGATGTTAATGGCTTCTAAACTGCTTTGGGAACAGCATCAACAATGGATTCTATCAGTGTTTTAACCCGTGGAGACTGATAGCTATTTGGCCTTACACAGATATGAATCGGTCGAATTAACCCCTCTAGCTCCGGAAAACTAAACAGGTATTGAGGCTCAATATTGAGTGTCTTTACGATCGAGAGCGGGATCAAAGCAGGCCCTGTCCCACCCAACGCTAGCTGGGCTGCTGCGGTGTAAGCATCCATCTCCATTAAGGGTTTGATGCCGAACTTTTCAAGCACAGATAACTGATATGAGTTTGCCGGATTAGTCATGTCGTTGGTAATGACTAAAGGAGGAAGCTTAGTCAGTGGCGTTTGGCTGACAATATAGAATGGTTCGTCAAACAGATGAAAGGTCATCAGCCCGTGATGCGGTGGCAGTAAGCCTGCACACAACCCCAATGTAGCCTTGCCCGATTGAACGCGCTCGATAATTCTTGGGGTATGGTTAGTGGTGATGGTGATGTATTTATCTTGCTGGATAAATTGCCCCATCATTTGCCCTAAATAACCTGCGATCAAAGATTTAGAGCTATCTAAGGTAATAAGGGTGGTGTCTTCCAACTCTTGTTGCTCATAGATAAGCCCTCGAAGTTCATTGAATGCAGGGCCTATACTCTCGATGAGCGCGACCGCATCCGGCGTCAGTTTTATCTGTCGGCCACTCGGTTCTATGAGTTTCTTGCCTAACTTCTTTTCTAAATTCGCAATCCGTTTGCTGACGGCTGATTGGCTGATATAAAGCAAACTGCCAGTACGGCTCATGGTCTTTGCTTTGCTCAGTACCAATAGAGTTTCGATTCCTTCGAGTAACATTTAGTGATATTCATGAAAGTTGGGAATGATTGACCCAAGTTACCTTAAACACCATTCATTCTCTAGTCTTGAACTCATAGATATTAAACAAGCTAGGAGTTTTGAAGCTAGTCGCTAGTGAGTACGTTAGCTAGGTTCTCTTAGCTAGGCTCGCGATGCGTTGGCCAAAGTAGAAAGCGGTTTTAAGATCATTGCTGTTAATGTGATTATTGGTGCTATCAGCCGTCTGATCATCACTGGCGACCAAACCAATACTTGAACCTGTGCGATTCAAACCTAAATCATCGATATGCTTTGAGATATCAAGCCCCGCCCAAATCATGCCATGCTGACAAGCCAGAGTGAAAAAGCTTAACAAAGTTTGTTGCTGCTCGCCGTTAAGGCTACCACCAGTAGTGAAACCTGCAGCGAGCTTATTCCGCCATGCTTTCTTACAGTAGGTATCACTGCTCGCATCCATAAAGCTTTTAAACTGCGCGGCTGGTGAGCCCATGTAAGTAGGAGCACCATAGATAATCGCATCACAGCTATCTAATACTTTGAGCTTATCGTCATTGTCATATCTTCCTTCTACTACCTCAGAAGATAGGACTTCAATGAGCAGTGCTGAGTTGGATTGTTGAGTGTTAATACCTTCAGCGATTGTCTCAGCGACTTGCTTCGTCGACCCATTTTTAGAGAAGTAAACAATACCTACTTTACTGATGCTCATCTTGAACTCCCTATTGTCAGTGTTAGTAAATAAAATTATTTATAAAGCAACCTATTTACCAATATAGCCTGCCAACTAGATAAGTAAATAAAAAACATTACTAAACCATGAGCTAATGAACTAACCAGCTATCTAAATTGAGAGTAAGGAAAGAGGGGGATCTTTGAAGGGTGAAATAGAGGGTATAAGTGATTTGAAAGCGAATAAAAAAGGCTCCTATGCGGAGCCCATTTCTATTTTGTAACGCTAGCCTATTTGATTGCGAAGGTAGGCAATGACAAGTGCCAGCGAATAGCGCCAAGCCTAATCAATAGTGTCGTGAACACGCCGGCTAAAAAGGCAGTTTCTGAGTCGTGTCCCATGCTAATTGCCATGGTATGGAAAGCGCCGCCAATGATACAAGCGGTCGCGTAGACTTCACTTCTTAGGATCATCGGGACTTCACGAGCAAGTACGTCACGGATAATACCGCCACCGCAACCTGTGATCACACCCATGATAATAGCAACCAATGCAGAATCTTGATAAATCAGTGCTTTTTCAACACCAATGCCAACAAATACAGCTAAGCCGATCGCATCACATACTGGCAGGATCCACCAAGCCAGACGCTTTGGGCGTCTTACTATAATCATGGTCAGCAAACAGGTGGTGATGATGACCCAAAGGTAGGTGGTATCGGTGATCCAAAACACGGGAGTTGCACCCAATGCCATGTCACGAATAGTACCGCCGCCAATCGCGGTTACACTGCCTAAAACGGCTACACCAAAGGGATCCATCTTAAGACGGCCAGCGACAAATACGCCAGAGACAGCAAAAATGGCAGTGCCAAATAAATCGATAATATAAAGCAGCATGGAGTCCATGATACTGGTGCTCTTATGGTTGAAATTGTAGGGACAGGTCGGTGGCGAATTGTACGAAAAAACGCAGCAAATAGTTAGTGATTTTGCCTCGCTCTATCGAAGAAATCGCATACTTGTTGGATCGCTTTCAAAGTTCTCGTCGTTGGGCGATTTATCCAGTCAGAGTTGAGTGACCAAATCTGATTTTGAGCGACCGCCGGGATCTCATCTTGCCAAGTTTGCCACATGGCTCCATTCTCAATTGCGTGCTGAGAAGTGAAGATCACTTGCGGCTTCCTTAACACAACTTGCTCAATGCCAACTTGTGGGTAAGGAGAGGCGCTGTCTTCAAAAATATTGTGGCCACCACAAAACTCAAACACCTCACTTGGCCAGTGTCCTTGAGCTACGGTGATGATCGGCTTTTCACTGAGCTGATAAAAGTAGTCTACGGGTTCGGCATCTTTATATTTTAGTCTCAACTTGTTGAGCTGCTCTTTGTATTGCTTAGCATTATTCTCTCCAATATTCGGATCACTGGAGTATTGGCTGAGTTGCTCGATATTGGTCGCAATGCTGTCTAGGCTTTTGGTTTTAGAGTAGTAAATGTTAAATCCAAATTGCTCTAGTTTCGCGAGTTCTCTTGGTGGATTCCCAGCTGGCCACGCGAGAATCAGATCAGGTTGCAGGGCGATGATTTTCTCAACCTTGATGCCTTGGTAATTCGCCACTTTCTCCAGCTTGTCAGCTTGTGGTGGATAATCACTTCGCTCACTAACCGCGATAAGATTGTCACCTAAACCTGCGCTGTAGGCGAGCTCAGTCGCGTGAGGAGCAAGGCTGATGACGCGCTCGGCAGTTACTACTTCTGTTGCGAGGGAAGCGGGTGCCCATAAATAAAAACTGAGACTGAACGTGAGAGCGGTACATCGTGTAACGAGTTGAGAGGGTTTCACTTTAAATCCCTTGATGAATAATGAGTAATACTAGGCTTTGTAAGAATATCCAGATAGCGATGCGGCCAAAAACCAGCCTTTGAACCTGAGATAAATGCAGGGCTGATGGAGCGATTCTGCCGCCTAATTTTGCACGAATGGCTTTGGTGTTGTCATAAATAGCAGGACCGCCCAGTGAAAGCTCAAGCTTGTTGCCAACAGCGGTAATTAACCATGCAGGGCCAGGTAGAGGCCAAGAGCGACTCTGAACGAGCATCATCTTAAACGTGTGTGTGGCCTTATCACCACATACGATCATCAAAGCAAATAAGCGCATTGGTATGAATTCTAGGGTCGCGACAATCTTGATAGCGGTTGAGCCGAATGGGGAAAATTGCTTGCGACTTGGTGACCAAGCTCGAGCTAACTCGACTACAAGGCGATACATTAGCGCGGCGATTCCACCACCGATGGCGTACCAGAACAGCACACAAACTACATTACGAGCGTAACCCATGATGATGGTTTCAGCAGCGGCTTTACCAAGCCCAAGTGATGACAGTGATTCAGTTTGACGATTAACAATCGGAGCCAATAACTGGCGAGCCGCGGCTTTATCTTCTCGGCCAAGTGCTTTGATCAGTTGATTCGCTAGCTTTTCATTGTTACGCCAATCAATCGCGAGTAACAACAGCGCTAATTCAAACAGTTGTGATTGCCAAACCAGTGGCTGCAGTGCCAATAGAATAACCAGAGCCGGCAAGACCATTAACCCCCAAGCTAAGGTGCCCGAGATTAAGCTTTGGGAATAGTTTTGGTTGTTATTAACCTTGCTTGCTAAAAGTTCAGCAAACTTATGCCATAAGGTCGTGGGGTGTGCGGCATGAGGGATAGGTAAAATTAAATGAAAAAGCAGTGCTCCCCACATTACAAGGAGCACGCCATTTGCAAATACCTGATCGAACAGTGTTTGCATGTCTAGTCGCTTACTTTAGTAGGGCAACCATCTTGATAACCATTTCAGAAGAGCTTTGCGCTGCTAGTGGCAGGAACTCTTCGAAGCTCATTGGTGATTCTTTGTCTGCAACGTCAGAGATTGCACGAACAACCACGAATGGTACTTGGAATTGGTGACAAGCTTGAGCGATAGCCGATGCTTCCATCTCTACAGCAACCACCGATGGGAAGTGCTTACGGATAAACTCTTGGCGTTCAGCTGTACATACAAATGCGTCGCCAGTACAGATAAGACCGCGAACGGCATGCTTACCTTCCATTTGTGCTAGTGCTTGTTCTGCAACAGCCATCAGCGTGTCATCCGCCTTGAACGCTGCAGGTTGACCTGCCATTTGGCCGATTTCGTAACCGAAAGCAGTAACGTCTGCATCGTGGTGACGAACTTCAGTCGAGATAACCACATCACCAAGGTTTAGCGTTGAATCAAAACCGCCAGCAGAGCCAGTGTTTAATACTACATCTGGTTGGTATTCGCTTAGTAGGATTGAAGTACCAACAGCCGCTGCTACTTTACCAATGCCTGATTGAAGCAAAACAACGTCAACACCATTAAGCTGACCAGAGAAAAAGGTACAACCGCCTTTATTAACTTCAGTAATGTCTGAAATTGCTGCTTTTAGGATCGCAACTTCTTGCTCCATTGCGCCAATGATGCCGATTTTCATGTGTAGTCTCTTAATAAATAATATTTAAACAGTAGAGCGAAATTGTAGCATGGATAAGAAGTGTCGAGCGACTGCCCAGAGGCACTTCTCATCCGAATAGCAGCAATTTGTCTGCGTATTCTTTTATCTATTTGATTAGGCCTTCGCTTTTCAAGCTAACGCGAAGTTGTTCAGCTCGTTTTCGGTTTACACCAAAATCAGAATGACCAGTACGAGATTCAGAGCGAACAATCAGTTTTCCATCGACTGTTTTTAGCTCTAAATCATCGACAAAACGCATGATGCGTGAGGTGCATTCAACACGTAGGTAGTCTTCCGTTTTATTAGCAGTTTTTGCGCCTGGTAAGGTAAGAGCAACTTGTTCAATTTGATCGAGAGTTACAGACTCTGAGAGGTCAAACTCTGCTAGAGCATGTTGTTCACGGTTATCTTGAGTTGAGACACAGTTGGGTTTATCACCACAAGGCGATGAGGTTCTGTCTTTCATGTCCGTGATTCCTTGGCTGCAAGCGGTTAGAGTTAAAAGAGATAGAGAGAGGAGAGCGGCTTTTTTCATCGTGATTCCAATGGTGTTGTTTTCGTTGTTATTATAGTTCTCGATATTGGTTCTTTTGCGATTGTTCTACTTATTTGTCGTTAGGCTTGTGATCAAACGTATCGAATTGAAAAAAGGATCCATGCTTGGATCCTTTTTTTATAGTAACGAACTGAGTAATAAGGGAAACCTTATATTAGGGCGTGTTGACCTTTCGTGGTTAAATTTTGTTCGAGATAAAAGCGTTTTAATCGCGGCGAGGGGGAAGTAGCCTAGTCACTCTAAGCAAATCTCCCTCAACAAAGAGTAAAACGCTTTTTGCGGGGGCGCCCAGCTCGAACCCTTCGGGCAGCGTTTACTGGTCATTTCTACTACGTTATCGGCTTCTCATGTAGGCTAGCTACACATCGACGCCTCTGCCTTGTATAAATACCCAGCAACTCGCTGCAAAAGTCAGCTCGAAAGATCAACACGCCCTAGTCACACTTCTAGGTAGTCCAAGATCCCTTCTGCGGCTTTACGGCCTTCATCGATAGCGGTTACCACTAAGTCAGATCCTCGAACGGCATCACCACCGGCAAATATCTTGCTGTTGGTGGTTTGGTATTGAAACTCTTGTTTGCCGGGAGCTTTGATACGGCCCCATTGGTCGAGTTCAACACCAAATGGTTCTAACCATTCCATAGCGTGGGGCTGAAAACCAAATGCCATGATTACGGCATCAGCCTCAAGAACATGCTCACTGCCTTCAACTGGTTCTGGACGACGACGTCCTGCATCATCAGGTTCACCCAAGGCTGTTTTCACCACTTTGACGCCGGTAACGTGACCTGATGAGTCGGTTTCCAGTGCTAATGGTTGAAGGTTGAACATGAACTTCACGCCTTCTTCTTTCGCATTTTTCACTTCGCGACGAGAGCCTGGCATGTTCGCTTCATCTCGGCGATAAGCACAAACAACATTAGCTGCGTGTTGACGAATCGAAGTTCGGACACAGTCCATCGCGGTATCACCACCACCAAGCACGACCACTTTTTTGCCTTTCATGTCGATGAATGGTGTTGGGTTATCCAGTTCCATGACCTTGTAGGTATTGGAAACAAGGAATGGTAGCGCATCATAAACACCCGGTGCTTCTTCATTGTCTAACCCTGCTCGCATGTTTTTATAGGTACCGACACCTAAGAAAACGGCATCATAGTCATCGACCAGTTGTTGCAGTTGAACGTCTTTACCGACTTCGGTATTCATCTTAAATTCGACACCCATTCCACTAAAGATACGGCGTCGGTTTTCCATGATGCCTTTCTCGAGTTTGAATGATGGGATACCAAACGTCAGAAGGCCACCGATCTCTGGATAGCGGTCAAATACCACGGCCTTTACACCATTTCGAACTAAGATATCAGCAGCTGCAAGACCTGCTGGACCTGCGCCGATGATGGCGACTTTTTTGTCGGTCCATTCAACGTGAGACATGTCTGGCTTCCAGCCCATCTCAAACGCTTTGTCGTTAATGTACTTTTCAATATTGCCTATCGTTACTGCGCCGAAATCTTCATTGAGGGTACAAGACCCTTCACACAAACGGTCTTGAGGACAAACTCGGCCGCAAACCTCAGGCAAGCTGTTGGTTTGGTGGGACAGTTCAGCCGCCTCGATAATGCGCCCTTCATTGGCAAGCTTGAGCCATTGAGGGATGTAGTTATGGACTGGACACTTCCACTCACAGTAAGGGTTACCACAGTCTAAACAGCGGTCAGCTTGCGCCTTGGCTTGTTGTTTAGTAAAAGGTTCGTAGATCTCTACAAACTCAATTTTACGAATCTTGATTGGTTTCTTCGCTGGATCTACGCGATTCACATCAATAAATTGGTATACATTCTGGCTCATTATTGGCTCCTTCCAATTATTGCGCTTGAACACGAAGTTCAGCAGAGCTTCGGCTTTGGTGGCCGAGCAAGGTGTTAAGATCCGCCGTCTTCGGCTTCACTAGGTAGAACTTCGGAATCCATTCATCAAAGTTCGCCAGAATCGCTTCAGCGTGTACTGAGCCTGTCTCTTCTAAGTGCTCTGCAATCAAACCGCGTAGGTGTTCTTGGTGGATAAATAGCTCAGACAGAGAAAGTGCTTCGACCGATTCGTTGTTTACGCGACCTTGGAAGTCTTCATTCTTATCCATGACATAAGCAAAACCACCCGTCATACCGGCACCGAAGTTCACTCCGGTTGCGCCAAGAATAGCCACAATACCGCCTGTCATATACTCACAAGCGTTATCACCCGCGCCTTCAATCACTGCGACGGTTCCTGAGTTACGCACGCCAAATCGTTCACCTGCGGTGCCTGCTGCAAATAATTTGCCTCCGGTAGCGCCATACAAGCAGGTATTGCCGATGATGGTCGCTTCGTTACAAACAAATGCAGTGCCTTGGTGAGGTTTGATTACTACTTTGCCGCCCGCCATGCCTTTGCCGACATAGTCATTGGCATCGCCAGTCAGATACAGCTCGACGCCACCGGCGTTCCAAACCGCAAATGATTGGCCTGCCGTACCATCGAGGTGCAACTTAATTGGTGAGCCCGCCATGCCTTGGTTACCGTAGCGTTTGGCAATTTCGCCAGAGATACGAGCGCCAATTGAGCGATCGGTGTTGATTACGTTGTAGTAGAGGTTGGTGGATTGACGTTTCTCAATCGCATCGAGTGCGTCATCAAGGATTTGTTGGTTGAGCTGAGCCTTATCAAATGGTGCGTTTGGCTCGGTCCAAAACAGCGGGTGACCTTCTGGAGACACAGGAGCTTCGAGTATTGAAGATAGATCGAGTTTACTCTGTTTCGCAGTAAGGCCTTGAACTGCTTCAAGTAGATCTGTACGACCAATCAGGTCTGTAAGTTTTTCTACGCCAAGTTCTGCAAGGTACTGGCGAACTTCATCGGCTAGGCCAGTAAAGTAGTTCACTACCATGTCTGGGAGGCCTTTGAAGTATTCACGACGTAGCGTTTCATCTTGAGTCGCAACCCCCGTTGCACAGTTGTTTAGGTGGCAAATTCGTAAGAACTTACAACCCATTGCGACCATTGGTGCAGTACCAAAACCAAAGCTTTCAGCGCCTAGAATCGCGCCTTTAATCACGTCGAGGCCGGTTTTTAAACCACCATCGACCTGTAGGCGGATCTTATGACGAAGCCCGTTGGCGACTAATGCTTGTTGAGTTTCAGCTAAGCCAAGTTCCCAAGGACAGCCTGCGTATTTCACCGAGGTCAGTGGGCTTGCCGCGGTACCACCGTCGTAACCAGAAATAGTAATCAAGTCGGCATAGGCTTTTGCTACACCTGTGGCAATGGTTCCTACACCAGGTTCAGATACTAACTTCACTGAAACCAAGGCTTTAGGGTTTACTTGTTTAAGGTCGAAAATCAGCTGTGCCAGATCCTCGATAGAGTAGATATCGTGATGTGGAGGAGGGGAGATCAGTGTTACGCCTTGAACTGAGTATCTCAGCTTAGCGATTTCTGCTGTGACTTTATGACCTGGCAGTTGACCACCTTCGCCGGGTTTCGCCCCTTGTGCAACTTTGATTTGTAGAACATCCGCATTGGTTAAGTAATGTGGCGTTACACCAAAACGGCCTGACGCAATCTGTTTGATGCGTGAGTTACGGTCGGTACCAAAACGTCGTGGATCTTCACCGCCTTCACCAGAGTTAGAATAGCCACCTAAGCGGTTCATCGCCATGGCCAGCGCTTCATGAGCTTCTGGACTTAGAGCACCAATCGACATCGCTGCCGAGTCGAATCGCTTAAAGAGATCGCTATTTGGCTCTACTTGTTCTAATGGCAGAGGTTGTTCGGCTTTTTTGAGGCTCATTAAGTCGCGCAGCATAGCTGCAGGACGAGCATTAACTTGCTTGGCAAAAGATTGGTAGTCGGATGTTTCGCCTGTTTTTACGGCTGTTTGTAAGGTACTGACCACGTCTGGGTTGTAGGCGTGGTATTCGCCGCCATGTACGTATTTGAGTAAGCCACCATGTTCCAGTGGTTTACGTTTAGTCCATGCCTTACGCGATAAGTTATAGATATCTTGCTGGAAATCGCTAAAACTAGCGCCTTGGATGCGAGTAGTTACGCCACGGAAGCACAAATCAACAACATCGGTATGTAAACCTACCGCTTCAAATAATTGCGAGCAACGATAAGAAGCAATCGTCGAGATACCCATCTTCGACATGATCTTATAAAGACCTTTGTTGATGCCGTTTTGGTAATTTTGTAATGCAGTGCGATAGTCTTTATCTAATGAACCATCGTCCAACATTTTGCCCAGAGCTTCATAAGCGAGATACGGGTAAACCGCGGTAGCACCGAAGCCAAGCAGTACTGCAAATTGGTGTGGGTCACGTGCGGTTGCTGTTTCAACTACTATGTTGGCATCACAACGTAGGTTGGTGTCTGCAAGTCGAGTTTGCACCGCACCGACCGCCATGGCTGCTGGTACTGGGATCTTACCTTTCTCTAAACCTTTGTCTGAAAGCACAACTAAAACGGCGCCGTCACGTACTTCTTGAACTGCACGATCACACAAGTCGTTGATGGCTTGTTCGAGATCTTTTTCTGCTGGGTCATAGTGCATGCTAAGAATCGCATGGCCATAATGCTTTTGATTTAATTGCAGAAGTTGCTGCATATCAGAATAAAGCAGAACGGGTGAATCAAAAGTCACACGGTAAGCATGCCCATCGGTTTCACAGAACACATTCATCTCTTGGCCGATACTGGTTGCCAGAGACATAACGTGTTTTTCACGCAAAGGGTCAATCGGTGGATTGGTTACTTGAGCAAACTTCTGACGGAAATAGTCGGTAATGAGGCGCTCTTTCGAAGACAGTACAGCCATAGGCGTATCGTCGCCCATAGAACCGACGGCTTCTTGTCCCATGTCACCGAGTACACGCAGTACTTGGTCTGACTCTTCGTTGCTCATCGCAAACTGTTTTTGATAGGTCTTTAGGGTGTCGTCATCAAAATTACGCTTACCTACTTGGTCATCTGCTAGTGCGGAAAACGGTGTTAATTTGTGAACGTTCTTATCCATCCACTGTTTATATGGGTGACGGCTTTTAAGATCATTGTCGATCTCGTTTGATTGCCATAGCTTACCGCGACGAGTATCAATAACAAGCAATTCACCAGGGCCGACGCGTCCTTTCTCTGCCACTTCGTCTGGCGCATAGTTCCAGATACCAACTTCGGATGCCAAGGTGATCAAGTTATCTTTAGTGATCACATAACGAGCAGGGCGTAAGCCGTTTCTGTCTAGGTTACACGCAGCATAACGACCATCTGAAAGTACGATACCCGCAGGGCCATCCCATGGTTCCATATGTTTGGAGTTGAAATCGTAAAAGGCACGAAGATCAGGATCCATGTCTGGGTGGTTTTGCCAAGCGGGCGGTACAAGCATACGCATCGCTCGGAACACATCCATACCACCGGCAAGGAATAGGTCGAGCATGTTGTCTAAGCTTGAGGAGTCAGATCCTGTCTCATTCACAAAAGGTGCGGCTGTTTGTAAGTCTGGCAGCAACGGTGAAGAGAATTTATAGGCACGAGCCTTGGCCCACTGACGGTTGCCTTCAATGGTATTGATCTCACCATTGTGCGCCAAGTAGCGAAATGGTTGAGCTAGTGGCCAGCGAGGTTGCGTGTTGGTTGAAAAGCGCTGGTGGAACAGACATATGGCTGATTCCATACGTAAGTCAGCAAGATCGAGGTAAAATCGCGGAAGATCGGCGGGCATACACAAGCCTTTGTAGACCATTACTTGAGTTGACAGGCTACAAATATAAAAATCTTTGTCTTCGGTGATCTGCTTTTCAATTCTACGACGAGCGATATAAAGGCGTCGTTCAATATCACGTTCACGCCAACCTGCGGGAGCCGAGATAAACACTTGTTGAATATTGGGAACAGAATCTTTGGCGATTGGGCCTAAAACATCGGTGTTGGTTGGCACGACACGCCAGCCAGCTATGGTTAAAGTCTCTTGAGCGAGCTCTTTATTGACGATGTCTTGCGCTGATTGCGCTTTGATTGGATCTTGGCTGAAGAAAATCATGCCGACAGCATATTGCTTGCCGAGCTTGAAGTTATTCTCTTCAGCAATAATTCTGAGATAAGAGTCGGGCTTCTGTAGCAATAAGCCACAGCCATCTCCTGTTTTACCATCCGCGGCGATACCACCACGGTGTGTCATGCGATCGAGGGCTGAAATAGCAGTTCGTACCAACTTATGACTAGGTTGGCCTTCCATTTGCGCTATTAAACCAAATCCACAGTTGTCTTTTTCAAGACTAGGATCATATAGAGCCATTGCAATTCTCCCTTTTGCTTCGCTGTCATCCAGACAGTAAATGACTAACTATTCATGTACTTGTTATTTTTTTTGAACTTATAGTTTGTTTTTAGCTAGCTAAAACGTTATTGGTTGTGTTAACAAAACCGATTGGTTTTATTTTCATCAGCTTTACAACGTATAGCTAATTGTGTTTAAGGTCAAGTTCATGGTTAATTATCATGTGTAAACGCGATTAGCCACGTAATAATCTAAAATAGTCGATGAAGATCAATGAGATATAAAAGCTAGATGTTAACGGGATTTAACATATATAGCAGGGGTGATTGAGAAAGAGTTAAAGGCCAGATAGAAAAAAGGCTAGCATCGAGTGCTAGCCAAATATAAAAGTTAGGAAGGGTGTTGCTTTTTCCCTAGGCCAACGTCAACGACGTTAGCCCGAGAAATATTATGCGGAAAGCATGAGTGAATCAGCTTTCGCTTCTAAGTTTGAGTTACCCATTAAGAAGTCATCAATGGCAATTGCACATTCACGACCTTCATTGATACAACGTACAACTAGAGACTGGCCAGTACGCATGTCACCAGCAGCGAAAACGCCTTTCTGGTTCGTCGCATAACCTTCAGAGGCCACGTTGCCGCGCTCATCAAGTTTAATGTCTAGCTGAGCCAGTACACCTGTTGGTTCAGGGTGTAAGAAGCCCATTGCTAAGAATGCCATGTCACAAGGGATAACACGTTCAGAGTTTGCTACTTCATCAAAACCTGGACGTTCACCTGGTTTCGCATCTTGCCAAACGATGTCAGCAATGCGAAGTCCGGTTACATTACCGCTATCGTCAGAGATGAACTCTTTAGTCAGGATGTTCCAATGACGTTCACAACCTTCTTCGTGAGAAGTGGTGGTCTTCATGATCATTGGGTATTGAGGCCAAGGCATATTGGCAGGGCGCTTCTCTGGTGGGATCGGCATGATCTCAACCTGAGTAATGCTTGCTGCTTTATGACGGTTTGATGTGCCCACACAGTCAGAACCTGTATCACCACCACCGATAACCACAATGTGCTTATCTTTAGCGTGAAGCTCTTCTGTTTTAAGGTCTAAGTCGTTGGCACGGCGGTTGTTTTGACCAAGGAATTCCATGGCAAAGTGAACGCCTTTCAGCTCACGACCTGGGATTGGTAAATCGCGTGGAACCGTAGAACCACCCGTTAGCAATACCACATCAAATTCTTGGCGTAGCTGTTGAGCATTAACATCAACACCGATGTGTTGGTTCACTTTAAACTCAACGCCAGCTTCAGCCATTAGGTTGATCTTACGATCAATCACGTCCATACCAAGTTTGAAATCTGGGATACCGAAACGCAGTAGGCCACCCACTTTCTCGTCACGTTCAAATACCGTCACAGAGTGACCTGCACTGTTTAGTTGCTCAGCAGCGGCTAGACCTGCAGGGCCTGAACCGATCACGGCTACTGTTTTTCCTGTACGAGAGCGAGGTACTTTAGGCTTTGCGTACCCTTCACGGTACGCAGTTTCTACAATTGTTTTCTCGATATTACAGATAGTGATTGGGTCTTGGTTGATACCAAGAACACAAGCGCTTTCACAAGGAGCAGGACACACACGACCTGTAAATTCAGGGAAGTTGTTGGTAGAGCTTAGAATGTTCCAAGCTTCTTCCCAGCTGTCACGGTAAACCGCATCATTGAATTCTGGGATGATGTTACCAATCGGACAACCGCTGTGACAGAAAGGTACGCCACAGTCCATACAACGAGAGGCTTGAGTATTGATCTTTTCACCAAACTCTTCGTTAAGTATGAACTCTTTATTGTCTTCAATTCGAACTGACGGGTCGAGCTTCTTTGGAAGCTCACGACCGTGTTCTAAAAATCCAGTAGGCTTACCCATTATACTGCCTCCACTTCTTCCGTTTGTGCCTGTTGTGCTTCAGCTTTACGCTTTTTAAGAACCGCTTTGTAGTCACGTGGCATGACTTTAATCAGTGATGCAACACTTGCTTCAAAGTTGTCTAGGAAAGACTGAGCAACTTCACTTCCTGTGAATTCAACATGCTTAGTTAGCATATCTAGTAGAAGATCTTTATCTTCTTGTTCAATTGGATCTAGGTCGACAAGTTCTGCGTTGAGCTTGGTTTCGAAGTCGCCTGCTTTATCCCAAACATAAGCGACACCGCCACTCATACCTGCAGCAAAGTTACGGCCTGTTGAACCAAGGATAATTGCCGCGCCACCTGTCATGTATTCACAACCGTGGTCACCAACACCTTCAACAACAACCTTTGCACCAGAGTTACGAACACAGAAACGTTCGCCAGCCATACCGCGAATGAAAGATTCACCTGAGGTTGCACCGTAGAAACATACGTTACCAACCACGATGTTATCTTCCGCAACGATAGTAGATTTCGCATCTGGGTACAGTACCAAAGTACCGCCAGACAGACCTTTACCCCAGTAATCGTTCGCGTCACCTTCTACTTCGAACTTCACGCCTTTAGCAAGGAATGCACCGAACGATTGACCTGCACTACCGTGGAACTTAACGTTCATTGGCTGTGGTAAACCTTGGTCTTTGTAAACCTTCGAGATTTCGTTCGACAGCATCGTGCCTGCTGAACGGTCCGTGTTGATAATAGGGAACTGAGCGGTAACCGCTTCGCCTTTCTCAAGCGCTGGGATTGCAGCCTGAATCAATTTACGGTCTAGAACGTCTTCAAGATTATGATTTTGTTTTGTCTGGTTGTAGATACCATCTTCAGCACGAGCCTGCTCAATGTGCAGTACCGGTGTTAGATCTAGGTTCTTGTATTTCCAGTGACCGATGTCATCACGAACTTTAAGTTTGTGTGATTGACCAACCATTTCGTCGATAGAACGGAAGCCAAGTTCAGCCATTACTTCACGTAAGCCTTCAGCCATGTATTGGAAGAACGTTACTACGTCTTCTACACGGCCGTCGAAACGCTCACGAAGAGTTTTGTTCTGTGTTGCGATACCAACAGGACATGTATTCTTGTGACACTTACGCATCATGATACAGCCTTCAACAACTAGAGCGGCGGTTGCTACGCCCCATTCTTCAGCGCCAAGTAGCGTTGCGACTGCAAGGTCACGTGGTGTTTTCATCTGACCATCAGACTGAACAACGATACGGTTACGTAGGCCGTTTTTCAGTAGTGTTTGGTGAGTTTCTGCTAGACCCAGTTCCCAAGGCAGACCTGTGTGACGGATAGAAGACATCGGAGATGCACCCGTACCACCATCAAAACCTGCGATAAGTACTACGTCAGCTTTCGCTTTCGCTACACCTGATGCAATCGTACCTACGCCAGCTTCCGATACTAGTTTCACGTTGACACGGCCATTACGGTTCGCGTTTTTCAGATCGTAGATCAGCTGAGCCAAATCTTCGATTGAGTAGATATCATGGTGTGGTGGTGGAGAGATAAGACCTACGCCCGGAGTCGAGTGACGTGTTGCACCGATCCAATCATCAACCTTATCACCTGGTAGCTGACCACCTTCGCCAGGTTTCGCACCTTGAGCCATTTTGATTTGCAGCTCATCAGCGTTAGATAGGTAGTAAGACGTTACACCAAAGCGACCGGAAGCCACCTGTTTGATTGCTGAACGCTCCCAGTCACCGTTTTCTTTACGCTCGAAACGTGCTGGATCTTCACCACCTTCACCTGAGTTTGATTTTGCGCCAATGCGGTTCATTGCAACAGCCAGTGTTGAGTGAGCCTCATGTGAGATTGAACCAAAACTCATAGCACCCGTTGCGAAACGCTTAAGGATTTTCTCGATAGGTTCTACTTCCGCTAGAGGAATAGAGCCTGCTGGGTTCTTAATGAAATCAAGTTGGCTACGTAGTGTCGCTGCGTTGTCGCCTTGAGCATCAACGGCGTTCGCGTACTTTTTGAATTGACCGTAATCTTTGTTACGCGTCGATTCTTGAAGTAGAGAAATCGTTTCTGGGTTGAATAAGTGCTTCTCACCACGTTGTTTCCACTGGTAAACACCACCAACATCAAGAATCTGTGCTGGGATTTCACGAGCAGGATAACCAACACGGTGACGTACTAGGACTTCGCGTGCGATATCATCGATCGTTAGACCTTGGATACGAGAAACCGTCCCTGTGAAGTATTTTTCAACCACTGATTTGCTGATACCAAGAGCTTCAAAGATTTGAGCGCCGTGGTAAGACTGCAGCGTAGAGATACCCATCTTCGAGAAGATCTTCAGTAGACCGCCGTTAACACCTTTACGGTAGTTATCGAATAACTCACGTGGGTGAACGTTTGGATCTAGCTTCTTAGTACGTTGCAGTTCAACAATCGTTTCGATAACTAGGTATGGGTTAACTGCGTTTGCACCGTAACCGATTAAGGTTGCGAAGTGGTGCGTTTCGCGCGCGTCACCCGTTTCAACCACGATGTCACACTTAGCACGTAAACCTTTACGGATTAGGTGGTGGTGAACAGCGCCAACCGCCAGCATTGCTGGGATAGCTGCGTGGTTTGAGTTAACCGCACGGTCAGTCAGTAGAATGATAGAGTAACCATCAATAACCGCATCTTCCGCATATTGGCAGATCCGCTTAAGTGCGCGCTCTAACTTTCCTTGGTCTCCGTTCGCTTGGAATACGATATCCAGCGTCTTCGATTGAAGGTGCTCATTATCGATAGCACGAAGTTTTTCTAACTCAGAGTTAGACAGAACTGGAGACTCAAGTTCTACTTTTTGACAGTGTTCAGGTGTTTCAGCAAGTAAGTTCTGATCTTTACCTAGGTAAGTGTTCAGAGACATAACCATACGCTCACGAATCGGATCGATTGGCGGGTTAGTTACTTGAGCAAACAGCTGCTTGAAGTAGTTTGAAAGGTGCTGCGATTGGTGAGAAAGAATCGCTAGCGGCCAGTCAGCACCCATTGCAGAAAGTGGCTCGTAGCCTGTTTTTGCAAGAGGGAGAATGATTTCGTTTACTTCTTCAGAGCTCACACCAAACGATTGTTGTTTGTGTAGAAGCTTCTCTGGAGAAGGTTGGTTAAATTCGTTGCTCGCATCGGGTAGCTTTTTCAAGCTCAGAAGGTTCTCTTCAACCCATTTCTCGTAAGGTTGCGATTTAGCGATGCCGTCTTTCACTTCTTCATCAGAAATGATGCGGCCTTGCTCAAGGTCAGCAACGAAGATACGACCAGGCTGTAGACGACCACGGTATTCAACGTTCTCTGGTGCGATTTCAACTACGCCAGATTCAGACGCCATCACTAGGAAGTCGTCTTTGGTCACTGTATAGCGAGAAGGGCGCAGACCATTACGGTCAAGTGTTGCACCTACTTGAACACCATCAGTGAAGCAGACAGAAGCTGGGCCATCCCATGGTTCCATTACGTTCGCGTGGTACTGGTAGAACGCGCGACGAGTTGGATCCATGTTTTTGTTTTCTTGCCATGCTTCCGGGATCATCATCATCAATGCGTGTGGCAGAGTACGACCAGACAGAACTAGAAGCTCAAGTGCCATATCGAAGTTTGATGAATCCGAGCTACCTTCCTGACAGATAGGCAGTAGCATGTCGATTTCAGCTTGTGTGAACAGATCCGATTCAAGGATTGCTTCACGTGCTTTCATCCAGTTTAGGTTGCCGCGAACCGTATTGATTTCGCCATTATGCGCAATGTAACGGAAAGGCTGAGCTAGACGCCAACGTGGGAATGTATTGGTAGAAAAACGAGAGTGTACAAGTGCTAGAGCTGTCACCATGGTTGGGTTTTGCAGATCTAGGAAGTACTGAGGAACTTGTTCTGTTGTTAGCTGACCTTTGTACACCAATGTCTTGTAAGACATAGAGTTGATGTAGAAGTCATCACCAATGTTTGACACGCTTTCTAGGCATACACGAACAGTGTAGTTACGTAGAACATACAGTTTGCGTTCAAGCTCTTCTGGTGTAGTACCAGGGCCGCCAGAGATAAATACGTGTTCAAATTGAGGTTCAGTGCTTAGTGGGTCAGCACCAATCATTGAATTGTCCGTTGGAAGTTCACGGTAGCCGATAACTTCTAACTCAAGGCGTTGTGCATTGCGCTCTAAAATGTCGCGACACTGAGCACGTTTGTATTCATCTTTAGGGAAAAGTACAACACCAACACCATATTTTTCAAAAGATGGCAGTTTAATTCCAAGCTTAACGGCTTCTTCTAGTAAGAATTCGTGCGGCTTCTGTAGCAGGATACCTGCACCATCACCAGAACACGGGTCGCAGCCTTGGCCGCCACGGTGTTCCATACGTGCAAGCATATCGAGTGCTTGAGTTACTACATCATGAGATTTGCGATTCTTTAGATGCGCAACAAAACCGATACCACAAGCGTCATGCTCCAGTTCAGGAGTATACAGACCCTGTGAGTTCTGCTCTTGATCTACCATAGATACATCCTTCCAGTTAAATCTAGGCGCAACTTATTTGTATAAAGTTAGCCTTGTCCTTTTATATTTATGGGTCTAAACCTGCCTATGCTGGCGGTTTGAATCCTTTCCGTATCTCGCAGGAAAAGTATTGCGAGAAAAACAATCCTTAGTGATATCCGTTTATTTTTAGCCACAAACTAGTGGTTTATATAGGTGGGATATGGATATCACCGACTTATTAACAAGTTTTCGTTGTAAGTAAATACACAAAAATAGCCAATATGTGTAAGTATCCTACAATTTTGTCTAGGCGAATTGCAATGAAAGTTGACCCATGTAGACCATTTTTTTCGTTTTATTTTGAATTTAATGTCTAACAAATGTGCAACATTAGGCAAATAGAGCCGATTTTTTGCATGTTTATTGATATTTGATAGGTTGCTCGCAAAAGGCCTTGAGTAAACTAATTGGTTGAATTTTGCAGGGATGTAATTTTTTTTCAGAAATAGACTGATATTCATTCTTATTTACTTGAGCACTTTCAAAATATGCAATTACACGAGTTGGTTAATACTATCGGCCAAGACCTTCAGCGCCGTTATGGCGAGAAGGTTCATAAACTGACACTGCACGGTGGCTTTAGCTGTCCAAATCGCGACGGAACAATAGGCCGTGGTGGGTGTACTTTCTGTAATGTCGCTTCATTTGCCGACGAACAAACTCAGATTCAAAGTATTGCTGATCAGCTAAAAGATCGTGCGGGTGAAATTGCCCGAGCCAAAAAGTATCTTGCTTACTTTCAGGCTTACACCAGCACTTATGCTGAAGTACAAGTGCTCAAGAATATGTATGAAGAAGCGCTTAGAGCACCGGGTGCTGACATTGTTGGTTTGTGTGTCGGAACAAGACCTGATTGTGTTCCAGATTCGGTGTTGGAACTGCTGGCGGGTTATGTGGAGCAAGGCTATGAAATATGGCTTGAGTTAGGCTTACAAACTGCAAACGACAAAACATTGAAGCGTATTAATCGTGGCCATGATTTTGCGGTGTATGAAACGATAACCCAACGTGCACGTGCTTTAGGAATCAAGGTGTGTACCCACCTTATTGTTGGCCTGCCGAAGGAAACCAAAGCCGATAATCTTGAAACTTTAAACAAAGTACTTGCCGTTGGCACCGATGGTATCAAATTGCATGGACTGCATATTGTAGAGGGCAGCACCATGGCTAAGGCGTGGAAAGCTGGCAAGCTCGAGGCGCCAACGTTGGAGGAGTACATTGATATCGCCAGTGCAATTATCCAACGCACGCCTGCTCATGTGGTTTATCACCGAGTTTCTTCTGCCGCGCGACGTCCAACACTGCTCTCTCCTTTATGGTGTGAAAACCGCTGGTTAGCGATGACAGAAATTGGCCGTTCGTTAGACAAAACGGGCGCTCAAGGCATCGAAACGGGCGCTGAATTTAAGTACACATTACCTGTATTAAACAGCGGTAATTGATAGATTTGAGCAGAAAGTAGGTAACAGCAGATAATCCCTATAATTAGTGGTAACATTTCCCTCACAGAATTGATGGTATAGATTGAGAGTAAATGGAACTGGTTATGACTTGGTTGTGGGACAGGGCTTATGGGTACGGTATTTATATCGTGATCATGTTGCTCATTGGTCTCATCTGCTGGCACCTTTATTCTCGTTATCAGTTACATATAGAAAAACTTCTACTTGCTACGCCATCACCACTCTACTTTGTCGACATCCGAAATGGTGAAATCTTATATGCCAATCGTCAAGCGATGCAGTTGCTCGGTATTCGTCAGATTGGTATCAATTTCCGCTTTCCTACCATTGAAAGTGAAAATAGCTTTCGCCACTACCTGACCAATCATCGCAATTCTCGAGCGTTTGAACAGCTTTCGCTTTGGGCGCTTTCAGAGTTCGAATTCTTCAAAGTGAATCTGGTTGGTCGTCGGATCGTTTTTAGAAGTAAAAGCGCGTGGATGATCCATGCTGCCCCTTATAAAAATACCGACGAAGAATATTCCCAAGAAGTGCGTGAGTTAAATGTCTCACGTACTGCCTTAGACTCTTTATCAGAGTTGATCTACGTGAAAGATCCAAAGGGTGAATTGGTTGCGAGTAATCGATCTTTTAAGAAGTTTTGGCATGGCCGCCCAGAAGAAGGCACCTTGAGTGTTTCTGGTGGTGCGTTGAAAGGGCGTGTGAGTGAGCGCTCTTGGACCACGGATCAAGATGGCAAAAGTTGCCTGCTCGAAACATATCAAAGTGTTTTACTGTCTCAAGATGGTGAAACCATAGGAACGCTTTCTATCAGTCATGACGTGACCGACTGGCATGACATGCAGCAGAAACTGCGTGGTGAGATGGAAAGGCGTAAAGATACCGAAGTGGCTCTTGCTCAGCGTGACACCATCTTACAAAATATCTTAGAAGCGAGCCCTGACTCCATTGGTATCTTCAATGAAAACATGGTGTATCAAGCGTGTAATAAGCCATTTGTGGCGGCGCTTGGTATCTCTGAAGTGTCGGATTTAGTGGGCAAGCGCTTGCAAGATGTGGTGCCTAATAGCATGTACTTGCGTCTTTCTGATACGGATCAGCAAGTGCTTCATCAAGGTAAATCGCTGCGTTACATCGATAAGGTGGTTTCTAGTGATGGCGAGTTCACTTGGTATGATGTAGTGAAATCACCGTTTAGAGATCCGGCTTCGAGTACCAATGGTGTGTTGATCATGGCGCGTGACATCACCGAGCGTTATTTAGCAGAGCAGAAGCTTGAAGAAGCGAACCTTGAACTTGAACGTTTGAGCTTCATGGACAGCTTAACTCAAGTATCAAATCGACGTCGCTTTGATGAGCAGCTATCGACACTGTGGCATTACCATGTGCAAGAGAAGTTGCCACTGACCATTATGCTGTGTGATATCGACTTCTTTAAAGGCTACAACGACTTTTATGGGCACCAACAAGGTGATGATGCACTCGTTCAGGTTTCTCAAGCATTCAAGCAAGTGCTGAATCGTTCATCGGATTGTGTGGCTCGCTACGGCGGTGAAGAGTTTGGCTTTATTCTGCCGAATACGACAGCTGACGGTGCTCTGCTGGTGGCAAAGCGCATTCATGAGGAAGTGCAAAAGCTCGGTATCGAACATGAAGACTCGGCAGTTTCTGAACTCGTGACGGTAAGTATCGGTATCATCTCTTACATACCGACACCGAATGATGAAATGGAGTCGGCGGTCGCATTGGCAGATAGCGCGCTCTATCAAGCGAAGTCTGATGGCCGAAATCAATCAAGTGTCCATCCATCTTCTATACGCTAAGTCAGTTAATTTCTTCTTTTCGTTAACCTATCTAATTTTGATTGGTTAACGGCAATATTGCTACGACTCTCTTGCTGCATGTGATGTAGCTAGCTTACCTCCTATCACCAAACAGGGTAGAATGTTGCTAGTCTTATCGCATGGAGCGCTAAATGAAACCCATGAAAAATCTTGCCCAGTATTACGTCGATCTACTCGTAAAACTGGGGATTGTCCGCTTTTCTATCTTACTCGCCCTAGCGCTTGTTGCCCTAGCTGTTGTTGTGCAAGTTGGGATCACCCTAGCACTCAAAGGTAATGTTGATGATATCGATATTGTCCGCTCCGTTTTCTTTGGTCTGGTGATTACCCCTTGGGCTGTTTATTTCCTTTCTGTGGTTGTTGATCAACTTGAAGAATCTCGTCAAAGGTTGGCCAAGTTAGTCTCTAAGCTTGGCGACATGCGTGAGCGTGATCAAGAACTCAATAACAAGCTCCAGCTCAATATTGAGAAGCTGAATCAAGAAATTGAAGAGCGTGAAAAAGCAGAAGAAGCACGTGCTGAAGCGATGCACGACCTTGAAAATGAGGTGTTTCAACGTGAACGTACTCAGCTTGAATTGGCTGAACGCACCGCACTGCTGCGCTCATTTATCGATGCTTCTCCCGACCTCATTTATTATCGTAATGAAGATGGTGTTTTCTCAGGTTGTAACCGTGCGGTTGAAGAGTTGACGGGGAAAACTGAGAAAGACTTGGTGGGCTTAACTCCTTGGGATGTCTATAGCAAAGAGATCGCTCAACAGGTTATTGAAACCGATAAGAAGGTTTTTGCCGACAATCAGGCACTGACCTATGACCAATGGTTGGAATACCCTGATGGTCGTAAGAGCTACTTCGAGCTACGTAAAGTGCCTTTCTACAGTAAAGATGGCCGCCATCTGGGCTTAGTGGGCTTTGGTCGCGATATTACCGAGCGTAAAGAGCACCAAGAATCACTAGAGAAAGCCAGTCGCGATAAGACCACCTTTATCTCAACTATTAGTCATGAACTAAGAACACCACTTAATGGCATCATCGGCTTGAGCCGAATGTTGTTGGATAGCCAGTTGACCACTGAACAGCGCAAACACATGCAAACCATTAAGGTGAGTGCGGTGACGCTGGGTAATATCTTTAACGATATTATCGATATGGATAAATTTGATCGCCGTAAACTAGAGTTGCTGCCAACCCCGATCAACTTCGAAGATTTCGTTGCCGAGATGGAGAGTATCTCCGCTCTGATGGCAGAACAGAAAGGCTTACGATTCGACCTGGAAAGGTTATCGGACTTACCAACCTCAGTTAAAGTCGATGGCACACGCCTAAGACAAGTGCTGTGGAACTTGGTCAGCAATGCCATGAAGTTCACCAAAGACGGCGGTGTGGTGATGACGGTCAGTGCTGATATCGATGGTGACTTTGCCGACATTACCATGGAAGTCGAAGATACAGGAATAGGCATTCCTGAAAGTGAAGTCGATAAAATTTTCGCGATGTACTATCAGGTGAAGTCTGGCTCTGACAATCTGCATGCGGTGGGCACTGGTATTGGCCTTGCAGTATCGAAGCAACTGATCAATATGATGGACGGCGACATTGACGTTACCAGTGAAGAGGGCTTCGGCAGTACCTTCACGGTTTCTATTCGTGTGCCTGCGAATCACGATACTCAGGCTCTGATTAAGACGCCAAGAAAGCAGTCGAACCTTAAGATCTTCATGGTCGAAGATATTGAACTTAACATTACGGTTGCTCGTTCTCTGCTTGAAAGCTTAGGCCATGAAGTCACGGTGGTGATGACAGGACAAGAGGCACAAATCGTTTTCCATCCAGAAGACTATGATTTGGTGTTGCTGGATATCCAACTGCCAGATATGACAGGTTTCGATATTGCTCAGTACTACCGAGAGAAATACAGCAAGCTGCCACCTTTAGTCGCCTTAACGGCCAATGTCTTAAATAACAAACAAGAGTATCTGCAAAAAGGGATGGATGAAGCGATCAGCAAACCGCTGTCGGTGAAAGCCATCCAAGACGTGATATCCAAATTTATCGAGAACAAACCTGAAGTGATAGAAAAAGTAGAGGTTATTAAACCGGTTGTTTCTTCGATTGACACCACTTTGCTTGATATTGATATGCTAGAGTCTTATGTTGACATTGTTGGGCCGAAACCGGTTTTGGATAGCATCGTGATGTTTGAAGATATGATGCCGGAGTATATGGAAATATTGAATTCCAACATGGTCGCAAAAGATCAAGCTAGCATCGTTTCTGAAGCACATAAGATCAAAGGTGCCGCAGGTTCAATTGGCTTGAAGCGTATCCAGCAAGTTGCTCAGAAAGCTCAATCACCAGATATGCCTGCTTGGTGGGAGAATATTTCAGATTGGGTTGATGAAATTAATAACGAATACCAAAATGACATTGAAGTCTTAAAGAGTTGGTTAAATCAAAGGTAGAAGAATAATGAAAAAATTAGCATTCGCCGCATGCGTTGTGGCATTAGCGGGTTGTTCTGCACCACAAGTTGAATGGCAGCAAGACAATCAAGTAGAAGTCTCTGCAGCGACAGTCACAATGAAAAGCAACCTTTGGCTGAACAAGATGCCGACGATTGGAGAGACTCAAGATAAGACTCTGCACGGTGCTATTTACCTAGAATCGACCTCAGAACTGCCAGCAACACTCGCGGTTGAGAGTGTTACGGTCAAGCAGGGTGCAGATACTTTGTTGGTGACGGCTGACGATCTTGATTTAAGAACGCACAGTGAAACTCAGTGGGAAGTCGCTTTTGTATGGCAACTAGAGATCGACAGCGAACAGCCTGTTGATGTTGCAGTAGAGCTTAAAGATGGCGAAACCGTGAAGTGGTTGGTTGAGAAAGACGTGAAGGTCGATACAGTCTACTAATTGACTTGCCTAATGGTTCACATTGAATGAACAACAAAAAAGGGAGAATGCGTTGGCATTCTCCCTTTTTAATAACGATTGATTCTGCTTCTGATGTTAGAAGGACTAAACGGTTAGAAGAACTAAACGGGCAGAAGCGTAATCAAATTAGTCTTCTAGGTCACCACAAAAGCGGTAGCCTTCACCGTGAATCGTTGCGATGATTTCTGGCGTACCAGAAACTGATTCAAAGTGCTTACGAATACGACGGATTGTTACGTCTACAGTACGATCGTGTGGCTTAAGCTCACGGCCAGTCATCTTCTTAAGAAGATCAGCACGTGTTTGGATCTTACCTGGGTTCTCACAGAAGTGAAGTAGAGCACGGAACTCTGAACGAGGAAGCTTGTAGCCTTCGCCATCTGGGCTAACCAGAGAACGACTGTTGATATCTAGTACCCAACCGTTGAACTCGTACTTCTCAACGCTACGCTTTTCTTCTTGAACAGAGCTTGTGCTCATTGAACGGTTAAGAAGGTTGCGTGCACGGATAGTCAGTTCACGAGGGTTGAAAGGCTTAGTGATGTAGTCATCAGCGCCGATCTCTAGGCCAAGGATCTTATCAACTTCATTATCACGACCAGTTAAGAACATAAGCGCTACGTTTGCTTGCTCACGTAGTTCACGCGCAAGTAGTAGGCCATTCTTACCTGGAAGGTTGATGTCCATAATTACAAGGTTAACTTGGTTGTCAGATAGCACTTGGTGCATCTCTTCACCGTCGCTAGCCTCAAAAACAGCATATCCCTCTGCTTCAAAAATACTCTTTAGAGTGTTACGAGTTACTTGCTCATCTTCAACGATAAGAATCTGCGGGGTTTGCATTTGGCGGTACCTAAATTTGTGACGAAACTGTGCTAATAGAATAAATTCTAGGCAAAAACATAACATACAGGTAATGTAATTTTGATGATAACTTAAAGTTTTCAAAAAAACACTTACTTCCAGCTATCTGCCTTCCTTGAAGTATTGCCCAATAACGTAGATCCAGTACGCCTTTCAATCATTCTGTTAGTGATTGCAGTGGATTCTATAATGTTAACAGCATGCTAACAACGCGAGAATGTTAATTCCATTCACTTTGTTGATTTACATCAATTGCCGTATCGCAACAAACTTTAATAGTATGGCTACAACTTAACCAGTGTTATGGTGACTATTTAGCAGCAAAACTAGAATGATTATTCGAGATAGTTCTCACACCTCGCCTGCTAAAGACCAGATTTTGAACCAAGGAAGCTGAAAGCTGTTCTTAGAGTCTAGTAGATAAATATGCGCAATCAACTCTAATTCAATATTAAATTGAGCATAGAACAATGAAAACAAAGGATTAATTCTAACAACATATAAAAGCATAGAGGCACAGCCGCATTAGCTGGCAACGCCTTACTCACGGAGGATATATGCACGATATAACACCTGATTTGTGTGACGAGTTTGAAAGCAAAGTCACCTTACTGAACATGCCATTACAGAACTTCGGCCAACGTGGTGCGTTCTGGGGAAAAATTGTAACAGTTCGTTGTTATCACGATAATTCCAAGGTTCGTGAGGTTTTAGAGACCGATGGCTGCGGCAAAGTACTCGTCGTAGACGGTAATGGCTCGTGTCAAAAAGCGTTACTTGGCGACCAATTGGCGATTCTTGCCATAGAAAATGGTTGGGAAGGCGTCATTGTGAATGGTGCGGTTCGAGATGTGGCGATGATGGCGCAGATGGATCTTGGTATTCAAGCTCTCGGAGCCTCTCCATTTAAAACCGAAAAGCACGGTGTTGGGCAGGTTAATGTCACGCTCACGGTACATAATCAACTGATTCAACCGGGCGATTATATTTATGCTGACTGGAACGGTGTCTTAATCTCAACTGAGTTGTTGATGGAATCCTAATCACTGGATTGAATCGCGTGAGGTTCTGTTAAGAGGGATTGGATGCTTCCGAATTGATACTGAAGCGATCTTTCAAGGTGAGTTTCAGTGGGTAATTTTAGTTTCCAGGATAACTGAGCTCGCAGGGTAACTTAGGCTCACTGGGAAACACCGCTCACTGGACTCATCAACAGGTTAAAAGCGAAAGCCTAATCCCACTTCAACACCGCGTTGCCACTCTTCATAATCAAGGGTGGCATGCATATCTAAATTGTCTGTTAGCTGGACTCGACTCGATACTTCGGCAGCCACTGACTTGTCGTTATCTTCTGTCTCGTCTTTATATGTATGCAGAGAGCTGTTGAAAGAGATGCGTTCAGAGAATTGATAGCTCACTCCACTCAAGAAACCACTTTCGTATTTGAGAGAGGCACTGTTAATACGTGCTCCCACATAAAGGTCCACATCAGTAAATAAACTGTAGGAATAGCCGCTGTCTACTTTCCACGTATCGAAGCTTTCACTAGAAGCGTTTTGGGTTGAGATAAAGAACTTATGAGAAGAGCTGTCTATCTGGCTTGGTAACAGAGGTAAACCGCTTAATATAGGTAAGTCATCCGCAGAACAAACAGCAGGCACAGCAAAGACTAAAAGAATAAGTAATCTCTTCACTTCCCACTCCTGATGTCATTATTATTGTTCTTCGAACGTTATCGTTCAATTAAAGCACAGAATTTGTACGTTCGCTGCACAATCGATATAGCATTTTGTTATTACTATATATGCAACTGCTTACCCTTGTTTGTTTGATGAGTTAATCCAGTCTCTGAATGGTAGGTTGATGCAGGGTGTTTTATCCCTTAAATGACGGTTTGCTCTGAAAAACGGTGTGAATGTAAAAAAAACGCAACTTTTCATTGACGTCTAGTGGTAAAAATTGATACACGTAGAGTAAAGCACAAGCAGAGAATTTGATATGCAGCACGTAAGCCACCTAGTAATGACCACCACCATTATTATTACCGACATTAACATTGTTGGGGCAGGCTGCTAAGTAACGGATTTTAAAAAAAAGGCCTGTATCCAACAAGATACAGGCCTTTTTTTGTACCATTTTTATGACTTATGGAGAAAGGGATGCGCGTTTTAAAGTTTGGAGGTTCATCATTAGCTGATGCAGATCGTTTTTTACGAGCAGCAGATATCATCGCTAATAATGCCCAGCAAGAAGAGCTAGCCGTTGTACTATCGGCTCCAGGAAAAACAACTAATAAGCTGGTTGCTGTTATTGAAGCAGCACTAAAAAATGGTGAAGCAGACGTACAGATCGCCGAGATCGAATCATCATTCGCTGCATTGTTTACAGAGATTCAAGCGGTATTGCCGTCAGTTGATGGCTCTGCGTTTCAAGAGCAGGTCGATACCTCTCTTGCTCAACTTAAGCAGTTCGTGAATGGTATTAACTTACTGGGCATGTGCCCGAACCATGTTAATGCTCGCATCATCAGTAAAGGTGAGCGAATCTCGATTCAGTTAATGAAAGCGGTATTAGAAGCGAAAGGTCAGCCAGCAAGCCTGATTGACCCAGTGGAATACCTATATGCTAAAGGTGACCACCTTGAAGCGATGGTTGATGTGGACATTTCTACACAGAACTTCCGTCAATCTCCACTTCCACAAGGTCACGTTAACATCATGCCTGGCTTTACGGCGGGTAATGAAAAAGGCGAGCTAGTCACACTAGGTCGTAATGGCTCAGACTATTCTGCGGCTGTATTGGCTGCATGTCTACGTGCAGACTGTTGTGAGATCTGGACTGACGTCGATGGTGTTTACAACTGTGACCCACGCTTAGTAGATGATGCCCGTCTTCTTAAATCACTTAGCTACCAAGAAGCGATGGAGCTTTCTTACTTCGGTGCTTCAGTTCTACACCCGAAAACAATCGCACCTATTGCACAATTCCATATTCCATGTCTGATCAAAAACAGCTTCAACCCACAGGGTGCAGGAACTTTGATTGGCCAAGACACTGGCGAAGATAACCTAGCGATCAAAGGTATCACTACGCTAAGTGACCTAACCATGGTTAACGTATCAGGCCCTGGTATGAAGGGCATGGTAGGCATGGCGAGTCGTGTATTCGGCGCGATGTCTTCTGCAGGCGTTTCTATCGTCCTTATTACTCAATCTTCTTCTGAGTACAGCATCAGCTTCTGTATTGAATCAGCTGACAAAGTGAAAGCGAAGCAAGTGTTGTCGGATGCGTTTGAACTTGAACTTAAAGATGGCCTATTAGAGCCAGTTGAGTTCATGGATGATGTCGCGATTGTAACGCTGGTGGGGGACGGCATGCGTACTTCACGCGGCGTTGCTTCTCAGTTCTTCTCTTCTTTAGCTGAAGTGAACGTCAACATTGTTGCTATCGCTCAAGGCTCTTCAGAGCGTGCTATCTCAGCGGTTATCCCTGAAGATAAAATCTCAGAAGCAATCAAAGCGTGTCACGAAAATCTATTCAACTCTAAGCACTTCCTTGACGTATTCGTCGTTGGTGTTGGCGGTGTCGGCGGTGAACTTGTCGATCAGATCCAACGTCAACAAGGCAAACTGGCTGAAAAAGGTATTGTGATTCGCGTATGTGGTTTAGCAAACAGCAAAGGCTTATTGCTAGACAGTGAAGGCTTACCATTAGAACAATGGCGTGATCGCATGTCGAGCGCGACAGAAGAGTTCAGCCTAGCGCGTTTAGCGGCACTTGTTCAACGTAACCACATCATCAACCCTGTATTGGTTGATTGTACGTCTAGCGAAGGTATTGCCGGACAATACGCTGATTTCCTAGCAGCTGGTTTCCACGTTGTAACACCAAACAAAAAAGCCAACACAGCAAGCATGGCTTACTACCATCAGCTCCGTGAGGTTGCACGTAACTCTCGTCGTAAGTTGATGTACGAGACAACAGTAGGCGCAGGTCTACCGGTAATCGAAAACCTACAGAACCTAATTTCTGCAGGTGATGAGCTTGAGAAGTTCAACGGCATTCTTTCTGGTTCACTGTCTTACATCTTCGGCAAACTTGATGAAGGTATGACACTCAGCCAAGCAACCAACATTGCTAAAGATAACGGCTTTACTGAACCGGACCCTCGTGATGATCTGTCTGGTATGGACGTTGCGCGTAAGCTGCTTATTCTTGCACGTGAAGCGGGTATGGCACTTGAGCTTGAAGATGTTGAAGTTGACCAAGCATTGCCACCGGGTTTTGATGATTCAGGTACGGTTGACGAGTTCATGGCTCGCTTGCCAGAAGCGGATGCATACTTCAAAGAGCAATCAGCTATCGCAGCAGAAGAAGGCAAAGTACTTCGTTATGTGGGTGAGATCGCTGAAGGTAAATGTAAGGTTCGTATCGCAGCTGTTGATGGCGATGATCCAATGTTTAAGATTAAAGATGGCGAGAACGCTCTAGCATTCTACAGCCGTTACTACCAGCCAATCCCACTCGTTCTACGTGGCTACGGTGCAGGTACTGAAGTTACAGCAGCAGGCGTATTCTCTGATGTGATGCGTACTCTTGGTTGGAAATTAGGAGTTTAGGAATGAGTTCAAGTGATATGGATGTTGTCGTTTATGCTCCTGCATCAATTGGCAATGTCAGTGTAGGTTTTGATGTGCTGGGGGCCGCTGTGTCTCCAGTGGATGGCACATTACTGGGTGATCGAGTAATGGTTAAAGCCGGTGATGAACCATTCTCGCTAAAAACAGTTGGCAGCTTTGTTTCTAAGCTGCCAACTGAAACCAAAGAAAATATTGTCTACGACTGCTGGGTTGTGTTCTCTCGCGAGTTAGACAAGAAAGGTATCTCAGTTAAATCTCTAGAGATGACGCTAGAGAAGAACATGCCTATCGGTTCCGGTTTAGGGTCGAGTGCATGTTCAATTGTCGCAGCGCTTGATGCCTTGAACCGTTTTCATGGTCAACCGTTGAATGAAACTGAACTGCTTGCTCTTATGGGTGAAATGGAAGGTAAGATTTCAGGTGGCATACATTACGATAACGTTGCGCCATGTTACCTTGGTGGTGTGCAGTTAATGTTGGAAGAGCTTGGCATTATTAGCCAAGAGGTTCCATGTTTTGACGATTGGTATTGGGTAATGGCTTACCCTGGCATCAAGGTTTCAACGGCCGAAGCGCGAGAGATCTTGCCTTCTCAGTATCGCCGTCAAGATGTGATTGCTCATGGTCGTCATTTAGCTGGCTTTATTCATGCTTGTCACTCTGGTCAGCCCGAGCTAGCGGCTAAGATGATCAAAGACGTGATTGCTGAACCATATCGTGAGAAACTGCTTCCAGGGTTTGCTGATGCACGCAAATATGCAACGTCAGCAGGAGCATTAGCTACTGGAATTTCTGGTAGTGGCCCTACGCTATTTAGCATTTGCAAAGAACAAGATGTCGCCGAGCGTGTTGCACGCTGGTTAGAACAAAATTACGTACAAAATGAAGAAGGATTCGTCCACGTTTGTCGCTTAGATAAGCAAGGTTCGATCGTTACAGGAAGTGAGTTATGAAGCTGTACAACATCAAAGAAAACGATGAGCAAGTCTCTTTTGGCCAAGCCGTTCGTCAAGGTCTAGGCCGTAACCAAGGTCTATTTTTCCCATCAGAACTGCCTAAGTTCGATGACATCGATGCACTACTTGCAGAGGACTTTGTCCCTCGTAGTTCAAAGATTCTTTCTGCTCTAATTGGTGATGAGTTACCAAAAGAACAGATTGATCAACTAGTGGATGCGGCATTCCAATTCCCAGCACCGATCAACCAAGTGAAAGACGGTGTTTACGCACTTGAACTGTTTCACGGTCCAACGTTAGCATTTAAAGATTTCGGTGGCCGTTTTATGGCTCAATCTTTAGCTGCGGTTTCTGATGGCGGTCAAATCACTATCTTAACGGCTACATCGGGTGATACTGGCGCTGCGGTTGCACATGCTTTTTACGGTATGGAAAACATCAATGTTGTGATCCTTTACCCGAAAGGCAAGATCAGCCCACTGCAAGAAAAGCTATTCTGTACGCTAGGTAAGAACATCCACACTGTCGCGATTGATGGCGATTTTGATGCGTGTCAGGCACTAGTAAAAGACGCGTTTGACGACGCTGAACTGCGCAAAGAGATTGGCTTGAACTCAGCAAACTCAATCAACATCAGCCGTTTGATGGCTCAGATTTGTTACTACTTTGAGGCAGCTTCTCAGCTAACCAAAGAGCAACGTGAAAATCTGGTTATCTCTGTACCAAGTGGTAACTTTGGTAACCTAACTGCTGGCCTATTAGCGAAAGCGCTAGGCTTACCAGTTAAACGCTTCATTGCAGCAACCAACGAAAATGACACGGTTCCTCGTTACCTAGAAACAGGCCAATGGGATCCAAAACCAACGGTTGCGACAACATCGAACGCGATGGATGTGAGCCAACCAAACAACTGGCCACGTATCGAAGAGCTTTGCCAGCTGAAAGGTTGGGGACTGGATACTTTGGGTAAAGGTAAAGTATCTGATGAGCAGAGTGCTGAATCAGTACGCGACCTAAAAGCTCAAGGTTACCTATGTGAACCTCATGGTGCGATTGCTTACCGTCTATTGGAAGAGCAGCTGCAAGAGAACGAGACCGGTCTGTTCTTATGTACGGCACACCCGGCTAAATTCAAAGAAGTGGTTGATGACATCTTAGGTACTGACATTGAACTTCCTGGCCCGCTGGCTAAGCACGCGGTGATGGAGTTGTTGTCTGAAGACCTAGATAATGATTTTGAAGCTTTGAAAGTGGTACTTCGTCGAGTTCAGCCATAACGTACTTCTGTATTGTTTGAACAAATAAAAACGGCGCTCAATGAGCGCCGTTTTTGTATTCTAATCTGAGTTCTAAAAATTATAGAGACTCAGTGAATGTACGTGCAATAACGTCACGTTGCTGTTCAGTTGTTAGAGAGTTGAAACGTACAGCGTAACCCGATACACGGATAGTTAGCTGTGGGTAGTTCTCTGGGTGAGCAACTGCGTCTTCAAGCGTTTCACGCTTAAGAACGTTAACGTTTAGGTGTTGACCACCTTCGATACGTGGTGCTGCTTCGATTGCAACTTCACGGCTCTCGTATTCACCTAGATCTGCAGCTGGGATAACTTGGTCAGCTTCAAAACCAGCAGTAGCTGCAACACAACGAGCTTCATTCTTCTCGCTATCTAGTAGCCAGATTGAGTTTAGTAGGTCGTCGTTTGCTGCTTTAGTAATTTGAATACCTTGGATCATAACTATCTCCTAGTCCACTGAATGTGGTTTGATTATGGTGTTAACTTTCGATTTTTATTGAGCTGGGTAATATATACCTAATATTAGTAAGGTTAACATTGATTTAAGTCAAAAAACAACCAAAAACCATATTTTTACAAAGGTGATTATATTGAGGTAAATCAATAAAACCTTTGAAAACAAAGTAATTACAAAATATTTTAAAGTATAAAAAATATTTAACAGTCTTATTTGTTGTAAGTTTACTACATTTGTTGTGTTTTTATTGAACTACAAACGATACGACCCTTTATTTATTAAGCATTCTGAAAGTGTAAAGTGATTTAATGACAAACAATAATTCATCTTCAAAACCTCAAACCAATATTAAGTTTATTGGTGCTCATGTGTCTGCTGCTGGTGGTGTTGATCAGGCGCCAATGCGCGCTCGTGAGATTGGCGCCAATGCGTTCGCACTGTTTACCAAAAACCAGAGACAATGGGCTGCAAAACCATTGGAAGCTAAAACAATCAGCGCCTTTAAGGCCAATTGCAAAATGTTAGGTTTTAGCGCTGAACACATTCTTCCTCATGATTCCTACCTTATTAACTTAGGAGCACCAGAAGAAGAGAAGCTAGAGAAATCACGTGCGGCTTTTATTGATGAAATGGAGCGTTGTAATCAACTTGGACTAACGCTTTTGAATTTTCATCCTGGGAGTCATTTAAAGAAAATCTCAGAAAGCGAATGTTTGGCCAAGATCTCTGAGTCGATCAATTTGGCTCACCAAGCGGTGCCTGATGTAATTGCGGTGATTGAGAATACCTCAGGGCAGGGCACTAATCTGGGTTGGAGGTTTGAGCACCTAGCAGAGATCATCGACCAAGTAGAAGATAAGTCACGCGTCGGCGTATGTTTAGATACCTGCCATACCTTTACTGCCGGTTACGACCTACGAACAAAAGAAGCGTGCGAGCATACTTTTGCAGAGTTCGACCGTATTGTGGGCATGCACTATCTAAGAGCAATGCACATCAATGATTCAAAAGCTGAGTTCGCAAGCCGAGTAGATAGACACCATTCTTTAGGAAAAGGTGAAATTGGCTGGGATTGTTTTGAGTATATTGCCTCGGATTCTCGCTTTAACGGTATCCCTCTTATCTTAGAAACGATTGATTCGACGATCTGGAAAGAGGAAATTCAACAACTTAGAATGTTTCATCGCTCAGCAGCGCTAGCTAGCGAAGAAGCGTAATAATAGAGGGGATAATTAATTTCCTTCTATTTCTAAAAATTGGCACCTTTCTTTCATAGTATTAAAGTGAATATGTAGTTCACGATGTCTTAGAGGAGGTGCCTTTATGTATTCACAAGCCCAAACTTCAACTGTTGCTGTCGCCAGTCGTTTACCGACACCAAATCGTCACGTGCATAGTCATGGTCATCATCGTACACCGCAAAAAAGCGGTTAATCGAACTTAACTTAAATTGCAGCGTCGCTATTAGTTTTCAAGAAACGGTGTTTACTCAAGAAAGGTGATTTCTTAAGAAACGATGTTTACTCAAGAAGCTGTGACTGCTCAATAAATCATGACTTCTCAAGAAGCCAACCCTACACATCATGTTTATTGATAGCTGTATGAGGTATAACTAGAGCCTTATTTAGGACAGTTAGCCGATACAGCTATTTTTTGTCTGGCGAAAGGCCCTAGAAATCTTGATGATTGGGAAGTAAAACGATGAGCGCACCAAAGACTTGGGAATCCATTATTAGTGATGAACGTGAGAAAGAGTACTTTCAGAGTGTTCTCGCTTTTGTCGAGCAGCAACGTAATAGTGGGAAAACCATTTATCCTCCCCAAGAGCAGGTGTTCAGTGCTTTCGATATGACGCCTTTTGAGTCTGTACGCGTGGTTATCCTTGGGCAAGACCCGTATCACGGTGCCAACCAAGCTCACGGCTTAGCATTCTCAGTGCTTCCTGGCGTGAAAATCCCACCGTCTCTGCGTAATATGTACAAAGAGCTCGCACAAGATATAGAGGGCTTTGAGATCCCTAGTCATGGTTACCTTGATACTTGGGCATCTCAAGGGGTGTTAATGTTGAATACGGTACTGACGGTAGAAGAGGCCAAAGCACACTCACATGCCAAGTGTGGTTGGGAAACCTTTACCGATGCCATCATTGCAGAGCTAAATCAGCGTTCTGAGCCGATCATCTTCTTACTGTGGGGCGCGCATGCCCAGAAGAAAGGCCAAGCTATTGATGCAGATAAACACCATGTGTTGGTCGCACCTCATCCATCGCCACTATCAGCACGCCGTGGTTTCTTCGGTTGTAAGCATTTCTCGATGACCAACGAGCTACTCTCTTCTATTAAGCAACAGCCTATCGATTGGACATTACCACTGGTGTTGTAGATTGATGATTTTCTGAGCAGGGTCAAACCACAAATTGCCATCTTCATATACACTTATAAATAGTAGGTGTAATGGAGTGCAATACTATGATGATTGAAAGGATAAGACGAGAGCACGGCTATATGGCTCGTTTGCTCGCGATTCTCAAAAATAAATTAGAGTGCCTGAAGCAAGAGCGTGACATTAACTATAGCTTGATCGCTGAGGTGGTTCATTACTTGATGAACCATTCAGATAAGGTGCATCACCCTAAAGAAGACATTATTTACCGCTACTATCTCAAGCAGTATGGCAGTGACCAAGTGATTGAAGACTTGGAATTAGAGCATCAACTGCTTTCTGAGAAAACAGCTGACTTTTTAGGTTTGGTCGACATGATCCTGCAAGATGCGGTTGTCCCTCAACAGTTTTTCATTGAGCAATTAGAAGGTTTTGTCTCTGTTCAGAAAAAGCATATGGAACTGGAAGAGAGGTTCATTATCCCTAAGATTGTGGACGCGTTTACGGTACAAGATTGGCAAGAGGTTGAATCGCAGTGGCAACTGCCTGAAGATGACCCTGTATTCGGCCAAACCATCGCAGACCAATATAAGCAATTAGCTGCTCGAGTTCGCCAAAGTGAAGGCGAATGTGTGTAGTGAATGGATTAGTCCTCACAAAAAATAAAGGCACCGTTTAGGTGCCTTTATCATTCTATTTATTTGTTGTTCTGATTAAAGCTTAATATCGTCTAAGCTAAAATCGAGACCGAGGTTCATCTCTCTGAGCTCTTTCTCAAGCTGTCGACGGTCGTTGATCGCCTCGATTTCTCGCCATTTTCGTTTAAGTGGTTTTGAGCGAGTCTTGGTAGTAGCACGTGGTAATTCTAGTTCTGATATTTCATCAAATTGAAAGTTGTCCATAAGCTATATCTCCATCCGTGGGCTAGTCTTTACAGACTATTAGATACCATATTTGGTTCTACAATAACCTTGATTTGTTTCTCATTTGTTTCAAAATCATGAAGGTTTTGTTTGCATTTCCTATGCATGCTCACACATTGCTCTTTATTTTCTGTATAAAAAACAAGCAAACAGACTGACGTAAACGATTAAATTATCTGTGTTTTAATGTTAATTCATTGTGCGAAAGGAATAGTACTTTAACGACAATGCATACAGCTGCGTATTGTGTGATGAGGGAGAGGGATTTAATCGCTATAGAAAAAATCACAGATCTTCACTATACCTTGTAAAACCTAGGCTGGTGCTATTTTTATCGAATGTCATTCTTGTTAAACCAAGGCGCTGGCCATTGTTGATATTATGTCCCGATAATGTGACTTTTATTGGGCTTGATTGTTGAAAATTGTGTTAACAAAAGGTGTGTTATTAGTGAAATGTCATTTAAATATTAATCAATTTGCATATTGATTTTTAGGTCATCTCACTGCATTATCCGCCCGTCAAAAAATACACTGATACGTAAAATGGATGCATGAAGCGACATTTACAATCTAGATCGCAACAAATAAATATAAAACGAATGCCGATACAACATTGACACTGGCATAGGCGATTTAGAGGAAGGCTCGGAAGCAAGATCAGTGCTTAAACTCAATTACGAGGTTCACGTGACAGACTTAATCAATTTGATGAACGATCTCCTTTGGGGATCTATCTTAGTTTACTTACTCGTTGGTGTGGGTATCTACTTCACTGTACGACTAGGCTTCATTCAATTCCGCCATTTCGGCCACATGTTCTCTGTTCTTAGAAACAGCCGTAAAGCAGACAGTGCTGGTATCTCTTCTTTCCAAGCTCTTTGTACTAGTCTAGCAGCTCGTGTAGGTACAGGTAACATGGCAGGTGTTGCTGTTGCTCTTACCGCTGGTGGCCCTGGTGCTATCTTCTGGATGTGGCTAATTGCCATGCTGGGTATGGCAACATCGTTTGCAGAAAGCACACTAGCACAGCTATACAAAACACGTGATAACGACGGTAACTACCGTGGCGGTCCTGCATACTACATGGAGAAAGGCCTAGGTATGCGTTGGATGGGGGTTCTATTCTCTATCTTCCTAATCATCGCATTCGGTCTAGTCTTCAACGCAGTTCAAGCGAACGCGATTGCAAGTGCAATGAACACAGCATTCGACTTTGAGCGTAGCTACGTTGGTGTTGGTATCGTTATTATCTCTGCATTCGTTATCTTCGGTGGTATCCGTAAGATTGCTCGCACTGCAGAAATCATTGTTCCAGTTATGGCGCTGGCTTACTTAGCTATCGCTATTTACGTAATGCTAATGAACATTGAGAAAGTGCCTGAAGTTCTGGCTCTTATCTTCAAGAGTGCATTCGGTCTGCAAGAAGCAGCAGCGGGTGGCCTAGGTTACGCAATCGCACAAGCGATGATTAACGGCATCAAACGTGGTTTGTTTTCGAACGAAGCGGGTATGGGTTCTGCGCCAAACGCAGCAGCTTCTGCTACGCCTTACCCACCGCACCCAGCATCACAAGGTTATGTGCAAATGCTAGGTGTGTTCATGGACACGATTGTTATCTGTTCTGCAACAGTAGCAATCATCCTGATGTCTGGTGAGTATGTACCACACGGTGAAGTAACGGGTATCGAACTAACGCAACGTGCACTAACGGCACAAGTGGGCGAATGGGGTGGCATCTTTGTAGCGGTAGCGATTTTCTTCTTCGCTTTCACTTCAATCATTGCAAACTACTCGTACGCTGAAACGAACCTTATCTTCCTAGAGCACAACAACAAGAAGGGCCTAGTGCTGTTCCGTATCGTTGTACTGGGTATGGTTATGTTCGGTTCTCTCGCGACACTACCAACGGTATGGGCATTGGCTGACGTATCGATGGGCCTAATGGCGATTGTTAACTTGGTAGCGATTATCTTGCTATCGGGTATCGTGATTAAGCTAGCGAAAGACTACAACCGTCAATTAGACGCGGGTAAAGTACCTACGTTCGATGCAGATGATTTCCCAGAGCTTAAGGCTCAATTGGAAGATGGTATTTGGGTTAACAACAAGAAGAAGTAATCTTGTTGGAGTGATTCATCGCTCATCCTAAAATCATTAGAAAGGCTAAGGTTTCGACCTTAGCCTTTTTCTTTGCCTGCGATTTCTATGTATCTGCGATCTTTCTTTGCAAGCGACTTATAGCTAGATCTGTCTATCAAAGTAATAGGAAGAGTCATAAAGACAAGTTGATGTTTTTTCTATACTCTAGCTGCATCCAGTTAGATAACCGATTAGGGTAAAGTTATGTTAGTTGTCGTTTCTCCAGCCAAGACATTAGATTACGAATCACCATTAGCGACTGAGCGCTTCAGCCAGCCAGAGTTTGTTGAACACTCTGCAGAGCTTATTGAAGTGTGTCGTAAGCTGACACCTGCTGATGTATCAGCACTGATGAAGGTAAGCGATAAGATTGCTGGGCTGAACGTAGCGCGCTTTGAGCAATGGAGCGAGACCTTTACCCAAGAGAATGCTCGCCAAGCTATTTTGGCGTTCAAAGGTGACGTCTACACAGGCTTAGATGCTGAAACGCTGTCGGACGATGATTTTGACTACGCACAGAATCACCTACGCATGCTTTCCGGCTTATATGGGTTATTGAAGCCATTAGATTTGATGCAGCCATACCGCCTAGAGATGGGCACACGCTTAGCCAATGAGCGTGGCACTAACTTGTACCAGTTCTGGGGCAATATCATCACAGATAAGCTGAATGAAGCGTTGAATGCTCAAGGCGATAATGTGTTGATTAACCTAGCATCGAACGAATACTTTAAAGCGGTGAAGCCGAAGAGCCTTGATGGTCAAATCATCACCCCAGTTTTTAAAGACTGCAAGAATGGCCAGTACAAGGTGATCAGCTTTTACGCGAAGAAAGCGCGTGGCATGATGGCTCGCTACATTATTGAGAACAAAATCGATTCAGTGGAAGCGCTGACCAAATTTGATACCGCGGGTTACTACTTCGTTGAAGAAGAGTCGAATGCGAAAGAGTTAGTCTTCAAGCGTGAAGAGCAAAACTAGCAGCCCTTGGCTAACGAGTTACTCTCGGTTTTAGCCTGATCACAGGCCAGATAGAGAAAAGCCCCATGCAGAGAACTGCATGGGACTTTTTATTGAATCATTGAAAGGCGGTTAGGTTACTTGTTCTTAACGGCTTTCTTTTTCTTAGCGATTTTCTTTTTCTTAGCAATCTTTTGCTTTGCTACCGCTTTCTTATCTTCTTTCTTCGGTTTCTTTTTCTTCGTTACCGCGGCTTTCTTATGCGTTGGACGCATGCCTTCGATGAAGCGTTCTTTGATCGCATCTTCAGTGTAACGAGCCACACGTTCAATCATTAGCTGATCGTGCGCTTCAATGATAGAAACCGCGTTACCTTTCTTACCTGCACGAGCCGTACGGCCAATACGGTGTAGGTAGACATCTGCTGTACGTGGCATGTCGTAGTTAATAACGTGGCTCACATCAGGAAGGTCAATACCACGAGCTGCGACGTCAGTTGCCAGCAGTACGTTGATAGAACCATCGCGGAAACGAGAAATCGCGTTGTTACGACGATCTTGAGGCATTTCACCTTGGATCCATACACACGGGATCTGTGCACTTTCTAGTTGAGCTCGAAGGTCACCTAGGCGGTCACGAGTCTTCAAGAAGATGATGCTGCGTTCAGCTTGCTCTGTGATGATATGTTTTAGGATATCAAGCTTGTGCTTAGCTGAATCGGCGCGGTGATACCATTGAGTGATCTTCTTACGTTCACGCAATGATGATTTCGCATCGATCTCTGCTGGGTTTTTCAGAAGATCTTCAGTGAAACCTTCAATACCTTTACCTTCTAGCGTTGCTGAGAAAAGTAAAGTTTGTTTACGCCAGCGACATTCTGCTGATAAACGGTCCACAACCGGGCCAAAGCCCATATCTAGCATGCGGTCTGCTTCATCCAGAACTAACCATTCAATTGCACGACAATCGAAACGCTCACCTTCAATGTATTCCATCAGACGACCTGGTGTAGCCACCACGATATCTTGAGTCGTACTTAAGATGTCAGCGTGCTCTTGGTACATCACGCCGCCTGTGATCGTAAAGATATTTAGGCTGGTGTACTTAGCGAGTTCACGAGCTTGCTCGGTGATCTGCATTGCTAGTTCACGCGTTGGCGTTAGGATAAGCATACGTGCAGGACCTGACTTCTTACGTGGGAAGTCCAGTAGGTATTGCAGTGCTGGCAGTACAAATGAAGCTGTTTTACCGGTACCTGTTGGCGCAGAAGCCAAAACGTCTCTTCCATCTAACGCTTGTGGGATAGCTTCAGCTTGTATCTGTGTAGGGCGCTCGTAGCCCATTTCGTCAATTGCTTTAAGCAGCTCTTGGTTTAGATCGAGTTCTGCAAAGGTTCTGATCACTGTTGTTTCTCCACAAGCAATAAATGTTTCTGCTTCTAACAGCAGACGATAAAAAAGAGTAGTCGGACATTATAGAAGCATTAGTGATTAGGATCACATGGTATTTGCTACATCTTGAGATAAAAATCTTTAGTAAGTGCAATAAATACCTCGCTATAACCGCCATCACCATGGATTGTAAGCGATTCACACTGAAGATCTCGCTCACAAGCAGGATCTTTAGATAGTTCAAATAGGATTCTGCTTGGCGGTTTTTTGTCGGTTGTTTTCACATCAAGGCGCTTTGCTAGGTACCAACCACATTGCTCGGCCAGTTTTATAAAGCTTTCCCCTTCTGGCGTTGGCAGTATGAAGCTTGCGGTTGCACTCTCTGTTGTGAGCTTGAAACAGCGTTTGGCGAGTTCAAGATGATCCAAACTTGTTGTGTGTCTAGCGGTGGCCCTTTGACTTTGCTTTGCCTGCTCGCCTGAATTGAAATAAGGGGGATTACAAACGATGGCATCAAATGCTTGAGGAAACGCGGCCGTTAAAATACTGCCTTGGTGAAGGCTAATACGATCTTGCCAAGGCGACTGTTCAATATTGATGGTCGCAGCATGGATCGCATGCTGATCAATATCAATGGCCGAGATTGAGGCACCTTTGAAACGTTGAGCCGCCATCAGAGCTAACAATCCTGTGCCTGTCCCTATATCGAGTACCGACTCTTTTTCCGTAAGGTTAACCCATGCACCGAGTAGTACTCCATCGGTACTGACAGGCATACCGCTCTGCCCACCGTAAATAGAGAATTTTTTGAAATCGAAGCTTTTGGTTTCTATGGTTTTGTCTTTCATGAATGTTCTGAGTATCGAGATATTTTAAGTGATTAGCTCTAATGTTAATCAGTTGTATGAATCAATGTTCTGCTTGGAGAACTATTGTTGTGAATTATGGTTAGTTTATAATTATGGCTATTTTTCCATATCCAGTGGAATCCACTGCTTTTTGTTCGTATATGCAAATTTATATGGTGTTTTTTTATGGTGACTTGCAGCTAGGCGAGCGTTTCGTCATTATGCGCGACTATTTTATAGATTGATTGGCAGCCTTGAGCTGTAACATTCATGTAAGCACAACATAAATTCATAAATATAATTAAGGATTATCTGTGAAACAGAGTCTAAAACTAACAGATATAATGGCATTGGGCTTTATGCTTTTTGCGTTTTTCTTAGGTGCGGGTAACATCATCTTCCCACCTCTTGCTGGCCAATTGGCTGGTGACCACTTTCTTCCAGCGATGTCTGGTTTCCTGCTGACCGCCGTTGGTCTGCCGTTAATCACTATCGTCGCAGTCGCAGTGGCGGGTGGCTCTTGGGGTCATCTAACCAAAGATCTTCCTAAGCAAGCTGCAACTATCATGGCTGTGCTGATCTTCATCATTATCGGTCCTGCATTTGCTGCGCCACGTACCGGTCTTGTTGCTTATGAGATGGCGGTGAAACCGTTCTTCATCGATGCCTCTCAAGCTCACCTCACTCTTTTTTCGATTGCATTTTTTGTGGTAGCGATGTTCTTCTCATGGTCGCAAGGTAAGCTTATCGACGTGATTGGTAAGGTACTAACACCAGTACTGTTCGTTGGTTTAGTTGTACTGGCGATCGCTGTATTCGTTAATCCTCAAGGCGATATTCTTGCGGCTCACGGTGAGTACATCACTCAGCCACTGACCAAAGGTTTCCTTGAAGGCTACAACACCATGGATACTTTTGCTTCTTTGATGTTTGGTATGCTGATTGTTGACGCGATTCGTAGCAAGGGCATTACTGACCGTGCAGCGACGACTAAGTATCTGATCAGCGCAGGTTGCATTGCTGCTGCTGGCCTAGCGTTTGTTTACATCTCTCTGTTCTTCCTCGGCGCAACAAGCGCAACAGTTGCAGCGGGTGCGGACAATGGCGGTGCTATCTTAAGCCTTTATGTTCAATCGTTGTTTGGTCCTTCTGGTCAGCTAGTGCTTTCTGCCATCGTACTATTGGCGTGTCTAACAACGGCGATTGGCCTTGTATCAGCATGTTCTGATTACTTCAGCTCGCTAACACCGCTGTCTTACAAGACTTGGGTCATCATCAATGGTGTAGCTTGTGCAACCGTAGCGAACGTTGGTCTTTCTCAGCTGATTTCACTGTCTGTACCTGTATTGTTTGCGCTTTACCCAGTAGCTATCGCTCTAGTAGCACTGACGTTCTTGCGTAGCCGTTTCCCTAATCCAAAAGCGGCTTACCGCGTGGTGGTATTAGTGTCACTGCTGTTTGCTCTTATCGATGGCGCTAAAGTAGCGGGTGTAGATGTGTCTGCACTTAAGATGCTGCCATTGTTTGAGATTGGTATGGGTTGGTTGCTTCCAACTGCTGCCGCAATCATCTGTATGTTCTTTGTTGGTAAATCGACAGAACAAGAGATGGCGGAAAAGACAGTTTAATCTTCCGTTGAGATTAAATCGTTAGCCCGTATTCAATCAAAAGTTGAATAGAAAAGGCCTCATTACTTCGCAGTAATGAGGCCTTTTTGTATCTAATCGATAATGTTCTTTCGGCTTGGAGTTAGAAACTCGCGCTTAATTCTTAACGCTTAGCTCTAAGAAAACTGAGCTTAAAGCTTTTCGCTGTACTCGACGAGTACTTGTTCAACCCAAGTTGCGATGCGTTCGTCGCTGAGTTCATACTGTGAATCTTCATCCAGAGCTAAGCCAACAAATTGAGATTTGTCTTCCGTTAACGCTTTAGATGCTTCGAACTCGTAGCTGTCATCGTTTGGCCAGAAGCCGACAAATTCAGCGCCTGCGGTTTTCAGTTCATCATGCAATAGTCCCATCGCATCTAAGAACCATTCACCGTAGCCCTCTTGATCACCTAGACCAAACAGAGCCACAACCTTGCCTTTCATTGGCGTGGTTGCGATGTCTTCCCACAACTCATTCCAGTCTTCTTGAATCTCACCGAAATCCCATGTTGAGATACCAAGCAGTAATAGGTCGTAGTCCGCCATAAAAGAAAGAGGGGTTTCTTTCACGTTATGGATATCAACTAGGTCTTCACCAATAATGCCGCGAATCTTCTCTGCTGCCATTTCGGTATAGCAGGTGGTTGAGCCGTAAAATAATCCAATTTTCATAGCAAACGTTCGATTTTAATTTCAGATGGCGAATTCTAACCATAAATCGACTTCGATTGCAGCGATTATCCGCTCAAGTCGTAATTTTTATGGCATTCATATTTGCTCTGACATACTCTCAAAATAGTTTCCAATATTGTGAGTAACACTATGCAGTCGCCTCAAGGGCAGAGCGCAGACCACGGTCTAGTTGAACAGTTTTTAGATGCTATGTGGATGGAGAGAGGGTTATCAGAGAATACACTCGTCTCTTATCGTACGGATTTATCCAAACTACTGACGTGGATGGAAAAGCACAATTATCGCCTCGATTTTATTAGCCTTTCGGGGCTACAAGACTATCAAGGTTGGTTAGCCGACGCCGATTTCAAGCAGACTTCTCGTGCTCGTATGTTGTCTGCCATTCGTCGTTTGTTCCAATATTTACATCGCGAGAAAGTAAGAGCCGACGACCCTAGTGCATTGTTGATCAGCCCGAAACTGCCGAAGCGCTTACCGAAAGATCTAAGTGAAGAGCAAGTGGATTCACTGCTTGAAGCGCCAGATCCAAACGACCCCATTGAGCTTCGCGATAAAGCGATGCTTGAGTTACTCTATGCAACTGGACTTCGTGTGACTGAGCTCGTTAGCTTGACCATGGAAAACATCAGCCTAAGGCAAGGTGTGGTGCGTGTGATCGGTAAAGGTGGCAAAGAGCGCTTAGTACCAATGGGCGAAAATGCGGTGGATTGGATAGAGACATTTATTGAGCAAGGTCGTCCACAATTGTTGGGTGATAATAGTTCGGATGTGGTTTTTCCGAGTAAACGAGCAAAGCAAATGACCCGTCAAACGTTCTGGTATCGTATCAAGCATTATTCGGTGATAGCGGGCATCGACACGGAATTATTGTCGCCACACGTATTAAGGCATGCTTTTGCAACGCATTTACTGAACTATGGCGCAGATCTCAGGGTCGTACAGATGTTGCTTGGGCATAGTGACTTATCGACAACCCAAATTTATACTCACGTGGCGACTGAAAGGCTGAAGCAAATTCACGCTCAGCACCACCCACGTGCTTAAATCCATTTATTTTTAAGGTGAACTTAATGAGCGTATTACGCCGTCTTCCTCTATTAGCGCTTCCTCTCATGATTACTGCATGTAATGCATCAGAAGCGAAAGTAGAACAAACATCAACAGCCGTCGAAGTTGCTTCAGCTCAAGCTGTTGATACAGCTGCGTTAACTAAGCGCTTTGAAAAAATCGGTATTAAGGTAGAGAAGATTGTTCCTTCAGATATCGATGGCCTGTTAGAAATTCAAACCAACAGCGGCATTATCTTTTCTTCTCCAGAGGGCGATCACTTTCTAGCGGGCACTCTTTACTCTTTGGATGACAACGGCAAGTTCAGTGATGTGCTGGCCGAGCGTCAAGCTCCGCTTAATGCTGAAAAAGTCGCGGCATTGTCAGATACGGTTATCGAATATAAAGCCGATAACGAAAAGTACGTTGTGACGGTGTTTACTGACATTACCTGTGGCTACTGTGTTCGTCTACATAGCCAGATGCAAGGCTATAACGATCTGGGTATTACCGTTCGTTACATGGCTTACCCACGCCAAGGTGCGACCGGGCAAGTTGCCGACCAAATGGCAGCAATCTGGGCTTCTGACGATCCAAAAGCAGCGATGCACAGTGCTAAAGCAGAACGTAAAATGCCAGCAGCGGGCAAAGACCTTAGCGAGCAGAAGCAAATCATAGCGAAGCAGTATCAACTAGGCCGTGAGCTTGGTATTAATGGTACTCCTGCTATCGTGCTAGCAAGTGGTGAGTTGGTGAGTGGTTACTTACCGCCAGCACAACTTCTTCAGCGTTTAGAGCAGTAAGCTTTATTCCGAGCAAATCAGTTTGGTTTAGAACGGCATGATTTGTTCAGAGCGATGAGATTCGTTGAAAGTTATCTAGCCTCGTCGCTCGTTGTTTAAATTCCCCCATGTTTTTGATTTAAGGAGTGGCCTGATTGATATCGGGCCCATTTTTATATGATAGAGATCCAACGCCGTCCTGAGGTCGATACTTCAGTTTTACCTGCTCACTTACCTGATTTGTTAAAGCGCATTTATGTAAGTCGCGGAATCGACAGTGCAGAGCAACTGGAGACAGCTGCGAAAGGCTTACACTCCTATCAAAAACTGGGTGGTATCGATGCCGCGGTAGAGCTGCTTTTCAATGCGATTAAGCTTCAGAAGCGCATTATTGTTGTCGGTGATTTTGATGCCGATGGCGCGACTAGTTCAGCTTTGTCGGTGTTGGCACTGCGCATGCTGGGCAGTTCGAATGTCGATTACCTAGTACCGAACCGCTTTGAAGATGGCTATGGATTGAGCCCGGAAGTTGTTGAACAAGCGATTGAGATTGGTGCCGAAGTAATCATGACCGTAGATAACGGTGTCTCTTCGATTGACGGTGTTCGCTTTGCTAAAGAGCAAGGCCTTGATGTGCTGGTTACTGATCATCACTTGCCTGGCTCTGAACTACCGATTGCCGATGCAATGGTTAACCCCAACCTAGAAAGCTGTGCATTTCCTTCAAAAGCACTAGCAGGTGTTGGTGTGGCGTTTTACCTGATGATGGCGCTGTGTGTTCATATGCGTAAATTGGGTTGGTTCGCACAGCACGGCATGACAGAACCTAAATTGATGGAACTGATTGACCTTGTGGCGCTAGGCACTGTAGCCGATGTGGTTCCACTCGATGAGAACAACCGTATTTTGGTTCATCAAGGTTTGCAGCGTATCCGTGCAGGCAAAGCGCGCCCGGGTATTCAGGCCTTGATTGAAATTGCTAAGCGAGACGCTAAGCGTTTGGTGGCTTCTGATTTTGGTTTTGCTCTTGGCCCGCGTATCAATGCAGCAGGCCGATTGGATGATATGTCGTTTGGTGTTGAGTTGTTGATGAGCAATAACATTCACGCCGCGCGTCGAATGGCCAGCGAGTTAGATGGCTTGAACCAGACACGTAAAGAGATTGAAGAGGGCATGAAACAAGAGGCGATGGCTTTTTGTGAGCGCCTTGAGTTTGGTAAAGACGATCTGCCTTCCGGTTTAGCCCTGTTCCAACGTGATTGGCACCAAGGTGTGATTGGTATTTTGGCTTCGCGTATCAAAGACAAATACCACCGCCCAGTGATTGCGTTCGCTGATGGTGGGGAAGGCAGTATTAAGGGTTCATGTCGCTCGATTCCGGGTTTGCACATGCGCGATGCGCTCGACCGAATCGATACTCAAAACCCTGGTTTGATCTTGAAGTTTGGTGGCCATGCGATGGCGGCCGGTTTGACCATTATGGAAAAAGACTTCGAGCGATTCAGTAAGATGTTTGATGACGTTGTGCGCAAAGAGCTGGGTGAGACAGCGCTGAAGGGCATCATCTTGTCTGATGGTGAACTGTTACCAGAAGAGTTCTCTATGCACACCGCTGAAACGTTGCGTTCAGGTGGTCCTTGGGGGCAAGCGTTCCCTGAGCCAATCTTCGACGGTGAATTCAAAGTGTTGCATCAAAAATTGGTCGGTGAGAAGCACCTTAAATTGATGCTAGAACCTTTATACAAAGGCCATCCAACCAATGTAATGATCGATGGTATTGCCTTCAACGTTGATTTACGTCGCTGGCCAGATGCGTCAGTGAAAAGGGTGAATCTCGCATTTAAGCTGGATATCAACGAGTTTCGTGGCAACCAATCTTTGCAGTTGATGATTGATCATATTGAAGCAAAATAGCGTTATCTTCACTGAATAATGTTCATCATTTAGCCCCAAATTCAACAAGCTCTGTTCAAAAACAGGGCTTGTTTTCTTTCTTTCCCTTATAAATCCTACGTCTTTTTTCAGCCAGTCAAATTTATATCCCACTAAGTTATTGAATCTTGGCTTTCCACTCTAAAAAATTCTGTATCTCCGTCACACTTTTGAGTACAATTCTTCGGTTAAATTCTACTCATAAATGATGAGCTAAAATGTTTGAAATCAATCCTATTAAAAACCGTCTGCAGGATGTGTCTGAACGCACAAATATCCTGAGGGGGTATCTTTGACTATGACGCTAAGAAAGAGCGTCTAGAAGAAGTAAACGCAGAATTAGAACAACCGGATGTATGGAACGAACCTGAGCGTGCACAAGCGTTGGGTAAAGAACGTTCTGCATTGGAAGCGGTAGTAGAAACAATCGACCAACTTGACCAAGGTGTTGAGGATGTTGAAGGTCTATTAGAGCTTGCGGTTGAAGAAGAAGATCAAGAGACGTTTGACGAAATTGAACCGGAACTGGCTGAGCTAGAAGCTAAGCTAGAAAAACTGGAATTCCGTCGTATGTTTGCTGGCGATCACGACGCATCAGATTGCTACATCGATTTACAGTCAGGCTCGGGCGGTACAGAAGCTCAAGACTGGACTTCAATGATGTTGCGCATGTACTTACGTTGGGCAGACTCGAAAGGCTTCAAAACTGAAGTTATCGAAGTGTCTGATGGCGATGTTGCTGGCCTTAAAGGCGCAACGGTACGTATTTCTGGTGAGTACGCATATGGTTGGTTGCGCACAGAGACCGGTGTTCACCGTCTGGTTCGTAAGTCACCATTTGATTCAAGTGGTCGTCGTCATACTTCATTTGCATCTGCGTTTATCTACCCAGAGATTGATGACAACATTACGATCGACATTAATCCTTCTGACTTACGTATTGACGTATACCGTGCCTCTGGCGCTGGTGGTCAGCACGTAAACACCACTGAATCGGCGGTACGTATTACTCACGTTCCAACCAACACTGTGGTTCAATGTCAGAATGATCGTTCGCAGCATAAGAACAAAGATCAAGCGATGAAGCAGCTACGTGCTAAGCTTTTTGAACTTGAGATTCAAAAACAAAATGCTGAAAAACAAGCGAGCGAAGAGACGAAATCAGACATCGGTTGGGGCAGTCAAATCCGCTCTTACGTACTGGATGATTCTCGTATCAAAGATTTGCGCACCGGCATCGAAAATCGCAATACTCAAGCGGTTCTTGACGGTGACTTAGACAAGTTTATTGAAGCTAGCCTGAAATCAGGTCTGTAAGCTTTACCAACTATTAAGCTTTACCAATAATATTGGTAAAAATGCCTATATTTGAAAAAATATAGCTGTCCAAATTATAAAAGCAGGGTACATCTCTAATGACTGATGCTGTTCAAAACGAAAACGCACAAGAAGCTTCTTCACCTGAAGAGAACAAACTAATCGCTGAGCGCCGCAGCAAGCTGGATCACATCCGCCTGAACTGTAAAGCTAACGGTCACCCAAATGATTTCCGTCGTGAGCACCTAGCTGGCGACCTTCAAGCGGAATTCGGTGAGAAGACTAAGGAAGAGCTAGAAGAGCTTAACCACATCGTTGCGATCGCTGGTCGTATTATGGCGAAGCGTGGTCCATTCCTTGCGATTCAAGAAACTTCTGGTCGTATCCAAGCATACGCAGCGAAAGACGTTCAAAAAGTACTAAAAGAGAAGTACCAAGGCCTAGATATCGGTGACATTATCGGTGTTAAAGGTGCGCTTCACAAGTCTGGTAAAGGCGACCTTTACGTGAACATGGAAGAGTTTGAATTGCTAACGAAAGCACTTCGTCCTCTGCCAGAGAAGTTCCACGGTCTAACTGACCAAGAGATGCGTTACCGTCAGCGTTACGTTGACCTAATCGTGAACGAAGACTCTCGTAACACATTCATCGTGCGTTCTAAGCTTGTGTCTTCAATCCGTAACTTCATGAGCTCAAAAGGCTACCTAGAAGTTGAAACGCCAATGATGCACGTGATCCCGGGTGGTGCAACAGCACGTCCATTTATCACTCATCACAACGCACTAGACATCGACATGTACCTACGTGTTGCACCTGAGCTTTACCTTAAGCGTCTAGTGGTTGGTGGTTTTGACCGTGTATTCGAGATCAACCGTAACTTCCGTAACGAAGGTCTATCTCCACGTCACAACCCTGAATTCACAATGATGGAATTCTACCAAGCGTACTCTGACTACAAAGATCTAATGGATCTGACAGAAGAGATGCTAAGCACAGCAGCGATGGACGTTCTTGGTTCGACTTCTATGCCTTACGGTGACGAAACCGTTGAGTTCGGTGGCACTTACGCTCGTATGAGCATGTTCGATGCAATCAAACACTACACACCTGAAAATGCAAACATTCAAGCTCTGACTGAAGATGATCTTCAGAACAGAGAATTGATGGTTAAAATTGCAGAAGAAGTGGGTCTGTACGTTGAGAAGTTCTGGACATGTGGTCAGCTTCTTGAAGAGATCTTTGGTGAAACGGCTGAGCCTCAGCTAATTCAACCAACGTTCATCACAGGCTACCCAGCGGACATTTCTCCACTGGCTCGTCGTAGCGATAGCAACCCATTCTTCACAGACCGCTTTGAGTTCTTCATCGGTGGCCGTGAAGTAGCGAATGGTTTCTCTGAGCTTAACGATGCACAAGACCAAGATGAGCGTTTTAAAGCACAAGTTAACGCAAAAGACGCGGGTGATGATGAAGCTATGTACTACGATGCAGACTACATTACTGCACTAGAGCACGGCCTTCCGCCAACAGCAGGTCAAGGTATTGGTATCGATCGCCTAGCGATGCTATTTACTAACACGCACACAATCCGTGACGTGATCTTGTTCCCGGCGATGCGCCCTCAAGCGTAATTTTCGCTGACAGGCTGTAACAGCCGATTCAATTTAAAAGCCACCTTCGGGTGGCTTTTTCTGTTTATAAGTGTCCAAAACCTTGCCTGTACCGCACTCTTGATTCGAAAAATCATTATTTCTGACATAGTCTTACTATTGAGACAAAAAATCTAAGATAGTCTCACTACTATACGTCTCTGCGCTGAATACGATCTCGCGGCATTTTTGTCGAACGATGAAGCAGTGACTCGTATTAGCCTGATTTAAATAAAAATAGAATAAGGAAGAAGGATGGGAACTCAATTTAAGATGGATTCCTTACCAGGTTCTCTTATCGTCGTTGGTGGTGCGTACGAACCCTGGTTATCTGTATTAGAACAAGTGGGTTGGCAGTGTACCCAGTGTGCAGATTTACGAAAAGCCGATGCATTGATTGCCGACATAGGCCCATGCATTGGCATTGTGGACCTTAGCCATGATGAGTTCAGCCTAAATGGCATTGCAAACTTGGTGAGTAACAATAAGCAGGTTAGGTGGCTCGCCTTTATCCGTGAATCGCAATTAAGCTCCGATACTATTTGCCAGTTTATCGTTAACTTCTGTATCGACTTTTTCACGGCACCCATTCCAGATGCGCAGCTACTGAGCACCATAGGTCACCAGCTTGGTATGCTTAAGCTTGAGCAGAAAGTATGGCCAAACTACGGCATTAACAACAATATGGGCTTATTGGGCGACTCGGTGGCAGTAAAGCGCCTAAGAGACCAAGTAAAGCGTATTGGGCCAACTGATGTCAGCATCTTAATTTATGGCGAGAGTGGGGCCGGTAAAGAGACGATTGCACGCTCTATTCATCAAAACTCTTCGCGCGCGCAAAAGCCATTTTTAACGGTCAATTGCCGAGCTCTGTCTGAGATGAGAATTGAGGCTGAAGTCTTTGGCATTTCAGCTTCATCTGATGTTGCCCCCTGTATGTTGGAAGAGGCGGACGGCGGCACGATATTACTCAATGATGTACTGGCGATGCCCCGCAATCAACAGTTGAATCTGTTGCGCTTCTTACAAGAAGGGAAAATAGAGACGGAGACTGGATCTAAATCGGTAGATGTTCGTATTCTAGCGGCTAACTCTTCTGATATTGAAAAGGCACTGATTGAAGGTGATTTCAATGAAGAGCTTTACCACTATATCAATGTTCTACGAATCCAGGTTCCGAGTTTAAAAGAGCGGGTTAGTGATATCTCTGTGCTGGCTAATCATTTCTTACGTCAGTATTCGAAAGAGTTTAATGCTCAAGCTAAGAGCTTCTCTGACGAAGCGCTTCGCTCGATGAATCGTTATCACTGGCCGGGTAATGTCCGTGAGTTGATGAACCAAATCAAACGTGTTGTGTTGATGTCGGATTCGGTGATCATTGACGATCATCAGCTGGATTTACCTAAGCAAAATGATGAACGACGCAGTCTCAAAAGTATTCGTGAGCGTTCCGAGCGAGATGCATTATTGATTGTTCTGGAATCTTATGGTGGTCAAGTATCGTTGGCCGCTAAGGAACTTGGAGTTTCACGCGCAACCATGTACCGATTGCTTAACAAACATAGCCTGATTTCTGAAGGTGTTGTTTAGAGCTCTCAATTAATCGAATTTATCCGGTTAGTGTCAATCTAAGAGCCACGCATGATGCGTGGTTTTTTTGTTACCTATCGCTACAACTTCCTGTTGGCTGATAGATTGAGCTATTGGACGCTCGGTCGTTAAGATAGATGTTCTGTGATTTTATATAATCATAGTGAATATGTTATATATAAAGTGATATGCAACTAATATTTAGGTGAATCATTTGTTTTGAAATTGTTAATCAATTATCGGTTGAATAATATACTCACTTGGTTAGACTTTAACCGTGAAAGCAATGGTTTAACAAAGACTTATTTGCTTTTATTATCTCATTTCTTTTTGGATTTTTTAGTTAGTTTGGAGGCGCAAATGAAACATTTCGATTTTATGCAGCATATTTGCGCGTCGTTTGATCCGTGTACTGACATGGTGACTGTTATGTCACAAGCATCAGCCATGGCCGATCGAAACACCCAAGATAAACCTAACTAATAGATCCGTATCCTTATTTGGCTGCGGAAAAATAGCAGCTAAGTGAGAAGCCCTCATACTATCTAGAACGCTATTTTTCCTCAGTTTATTCCACAACTGGAGAGTTATTATGCGTCACTCAGTATATTTAAAACTAGCAACAGTCCTTATCCGTGCAGACCTTCGTCGTGAAGAACGTGAATGGCAACGAAAAGTTCGTCGTAGTTCATATGATCTACCATGGAACAATACTCACTTATTGAGAGATATTGGCCTTGAAGCCGATGGTCGACCAATTGGTTTTTCTGAGCCTGAAGTAGTCACGATTGAGCGTCGAGTTCGTCATCTTCGTCGAGTCTTAAGCGCGCGAATACCGACGTAATCTTGTGGGGTGATAGCGCATTTCACCCCTTAAGATAAATATCAGAGATAGTTATGGCGTCTAAAGCACAAGCTTTTGAACTAGATCTGGCCAAAAAAGAGAAGCACTTGCTTCTCTTTTTTGCTTTTTAAGCCGTTATGTATGATTTTTTAAGTCGTTATCTAGTAAAGGAAAAGAGTTCTACTAAGCTTTATGTAGCAATGGAGGCAGGCTATGCAAAAGCATCAATTAGACATGTGGTTACATGGAGAGCATAAAGACTCTTATCAAACACCTAAAGTGTACGTTATTGGGTGTTCCGATATATCGGAATATCTATTGGCGGTGGAATATAAACACAAGCTGGAACCCGTTAAGCAGGACGGAGAACCGCTTCATTTTGGCTCCTTAGATCAAGTGAAAGAGGAGTTGCTCCGGCTGGGCTTTGAAAAGGCATACCTGCGTTTGCACAATGCGTATGACGAGTTTGGTAATGAACCAAGCCAAAGCTACTGCGATATAGAGTTAGCTTTAAAATCGCATTAAAACGCCTCTGTAACACACGACAACCAATGACATCTACTCGTTAGTCATTGGCGAAACCAGTATTAAGCGCTAGGCACAGTGGCTGTGAGCTATTTATGCGTAGTGTGTTGTGAGCAAGTTATGAGTGAACTGGGTTCGTAGGTAGAAACCACGAGGTTTGGTCTTGATAGGCTTTCCACTTGCACCATACGCTTCTGTTAATACTCGGCTGTTTGCTGCTTTCGGTCGTAAGTGCAATGCTTCTCCGTGCCTTGCTGTGATCTGCTCAACATTACCTAACACGATCAACTCCATGAGCTCTTCCCAATCTCTTTTTAAGATCTCGTCTTCTGCTTGGGTTGGTGTCCAGAGTAGTGGGGAGCCAACATGCCTTTCTGCTAGCGGGATCTCTCGCTCACCTTCAACTGGGATCCACAACACTTTAGATAGCTTGTTTCGGACGTGACTGGTTTCCCATGTTAATCCTTGTACTCCCATTAAAGGTGCTACACAGACAAAGGTTGTTTCTAAAGGCTTACCAGAATAACCGATAGGAATACTTTTTAGTTCGATCCCTAACTTAGCAAAATCTTGTTCTGGCTTACTGCCTGCTGCCGCACCCAAGTGCCATTCTAATAGTTGTCCAACCCAGCCTTTATCGCGCTTAAGATCGTTTGGCATGATCATCTCAGCTTCATCCGCGAGCTCTTTGAATGTCATTCCGGCGATAGCATACGCTCTGTCTAAGAGCTCTTGTTGTGTTTGTGGTTCTGGTTTCATAATAAAAGGCATGATCAAAAAAATGATTTTATCAGAAGTTATCACCAAATGCCGACTGGTTAAGAAATGATCTCATTGCTATAAAAGGGATCAAACTCATGGTTATCCACAGGTCATGAAGGTAATTAATTGGAATATTAATTTAGTGTATAAATAAACAGGGGTTTGTGGTGGATAAAATGCTTGCTAAATGGGGTTCAAAATGAATCTTTGACCCACCAGTGTGGATAAGCAGCGGAGTGGTTGATCTTTGACCATGTTTGATTTTGAAAAGATCTTTTGGTTTTTGAAGATTGTTTATTTTATGATTTTTCTCTTAACTTTATGATTTTGTGTGTTTTTTATTGTTGGTGGTGAAAGGTCCACTTTCGGTGTTGATGAATGTATGGATTAAAAAAAACGATTGCGGGTAATTCTTCACATAGTTATTCACAGAAAAGGTGAATAAATGTGGTCTATGTCTCACTCTTGTGTGGGTAACTAAGATTTGAACAAAACTTATCCATATTCTTAGTTAATCTTCATAAATATAGCGCTTGTCACGTCACTAAGTTTGCTCCAATTGGGGATATGTGGAAAAATCAGTGTAATTAAAAATTTAGATAGAGGTTGGCCAGTGATAGATGGCGATGGTTACCGATTAAATGTTGGTATTGTAATCTGTAACAACCATGGTCAGGTCTTCTGGGCTAAACGATACGGGCAACATTCATGGCAATTCCCTCAAGGGGGAATAGATGAAGGTGAAACTCCGGAACAGGCAATGTACCGCGAGTTGTATGAAGAGGTTGGCCTTACAAAAAAGGATGTAAAAATCGTCGCGACAAGTCGTCATTGGTTACGCTATAAGCTACCCAAACGACTGGTTCGGTGGGATTCGAAACCTGTCTGTATTGGACAAAAACAGAAGTGGTTCCTTTTGCGCTTAGATTGCGATGAATCGCATATCAATATGCAGCGTGGAAGTACACCTGAGTTTGATGGTTGGCGTTGGGTGAGTTACTGGTACCCAGTTCGACAAGTTGTTTCTTTCAAGCGAGATGTTTACCGTCGAGCAATGAAGGAATTCGCATCTTTAGCAATGCCGTTTAAAGAGCGAAAAACAAAAGGAAAACGCAAATTGCGTAGAGGTTAAGCATGCTCAGCCAACTAAGGGAAATAGTTGAACACGTATCAAGAGTTGAAGATGTGTCGACGGCTCTTGATATTTTGGTGAAAGAGACATGCAGTGCGATGCAGACAGAGTGCTGCACCGTGTATCTAGCGAATAATGATATGCAGCGCCTTGAGTTGATGGCAACTCAAGGCCTGATCTTCGAAGGGAATAGTATTCACATTGGTTTTGACGAAGGCTTGGTTGGCCTTGTCAAAAGAAGTGCTGAACCTATTAACCTTGCACAGGCATCTGCTCACCCTGCTTATAAGTTTTTTCCAGAACTAGGAGAAAGTGTTTACCACTCTTTTCTAGGCACTCCGATTATCCATCGTAAGCAAGTGCTTGGCGTTTTGGTTATTCAACAGAAATCTCCTCGTTTATTCAGTGAAATGGAAGAGTCTTTCCTTGTCACTCTCTCAGCTCAACTTGCGGTTATTGTGGCGCATGCCCAAACTCAAGGCCATTGGCTTCTTGAGCAACAAAAGCTGCCAGCCATTAAAGGTATTGCTGCATCATCCGGTGTCGCTATCGGTGATTTATGGTGGGACAACACACAACCTGAATTAACCGATGTTTACCCGGCATCGACGCTCAACGTTGAAAGAGAGCATGAGTTGTTGGCGGTTGCGGTCGAAAATGCCCTCAACGACTTCAAGCGCATGCGAAAGCGCTTAGATAGTGAAATCAACAAAGATGCGCTGGCGATCTTTGACTTGTTTACCCACTTACTCAACGACCCTATGTTGCGTAAGGATCTGAAAAGCCAAATTCAAAAAGGTGACAAGGCGGATTGGGCATTAAGACAGGTTGTTGAGAGTTACTCTAACCGCTTTGCCCGTATGTCTGATGTCTACCTTCGAGAGCGGGCACAAGACATTCGCGAACTGGGTCAAAGGCTGCTCTATTTCCTTCATAACTCAGAGCACGAGCTGCGGACTCTAGATAAACCGATTGTCTTGGTGGTACGTGAGTTAACGGCTTCAGTCTTAGCGTCGATTCCAAAAGAAAAATTGTTGGCGGTAGTCTCGCTTGAAGGGGCAGCTAACTCGCACGCAGCCATTTTATCTCGCGCATTAGGCATTCCCTCGGTAATGGGAGTAAATCTCAATCTAGCTGAAGCTAATGGCAAACAAGCGATTGTTGATGGTTACAGCGGTGAGATCTTTATTGAGCCGACTCAGAGCCTACTGAGCGAATACCAAGGGCTAATTCTAGAAGAGAGTGAGCTCTCCTCTATGGTTAACCGAGAATTGTACTTACCTGCAAAAACTCAAGATGACCGACAAGTCGAGATCTTGCTTAATGCAGGCTTAAGTGCCGATACCAATATTGCGATCAACCAAGGGGTGGATGGCGTAGGCCTGTATCGAACAGAAATCTCTTTCTTGCTGCAGCAAAGATTCCCGTCAGAAGACGAGCAGTTCAAGCAGTATCGATCTGTGCTCGCGAGTTACCCAGAGAAGCAAGTCGTGATGCGAACCTTGGATATCGGTGGCGATAAGGCGTTACCTTACTTCCCTATAGAAGAAGATAATCCATTCCTTGGCTGGCGTGGTATTCGTTTTACGCTCGATCATCCCGATATATTTATTATCCAGTTGCGTGCAATGTTGCGTGCGAGTTGTGATAGCCAGAACTTGAGTATTTTGTTGCCAATGATCTCTAGCACTCAAGAACTGGATGATACTGTTCAACTCATCGAGCAAGCCTACGATGAAGTGCATGAACTCGACAATCGAGTACGTATGCCGCGTATTGGTATCATGATTGAAGTACCATCAATGCTTTACCTTCTTCCGCTTATTGCGGATAAAGTTGACTTCGTTTCGGTGGGCACCAATGACTTAACTCAATATTTATTGGCGGTTGACCGGAACAATTCCCGTGTCTCTGATGTCTATGAATCCATGCACCCTGCAGTGATCATGGCATTGAAACATATCCATGATACTTGTAAACAGCATCAATTGCCTGTGTGTATATGTGGAGAGCTCGCGGGCGATCCAATGGGCGCATTGCTCTTGATTGGGTTAGGGTATGAGACGTTAAGTATGAATACCTCAAATGTCGCAAGGACTAAGTATTTGATTCGTCAATCTAAGCTTAGTGAACTGCAAGATTTGGCAAATGAGGCGCTATCAAAACCGTATGGAAGTGACATCTATAGTATGATGCTCAACTATTTCGAAGAGCGTGAATTTACAGGCTTCATTCGAGCGGGTAAAAAATAGGATTTAACGTGTCATACGAACTCATTGGCTTGTTAGCAGGTCTTGGTGCTGTTGTTGGTGTTTTAGCGGGTTTGCTGGGCATTGGTGGTGGTTTGCTGGTGGTTCCAGCCTTACTGTTTTTGCTTCCTAAAGCGGGTATTCCTCAAGAGTTTGCAATGCAGATGGCGTTAGCGACTTCATTATCAACCATTATTGTTACGTCAGGATCTTCTGCGATTAATCACCTAAAGCTAGGCAACGTCGAGATCTTTGTTGTGAAGTGGTTGATGCCCGGAGTGGTGGTCGGTGGTTTCCTAGGTTCTTTCATCGCAGACGTTATTCCTGCGCAATATCTGCCGAAGGTGTTTGGTGTGATTGTCTTGGTATTGGCACTGCAAATGCTTCTATCCATTCGCTCAACAAGCCAAAAAGTGATGCCTAGTTCTGCAAAGACGATGATGTATGGCGGCGGAATTGGTGTGGTATCGAGCTTAGCTGGTATCGGTGGAGGCTCTTTATCTGTGCCTTTCCTGAATCACCACGGTGTGGAAATGCGTAAAGCCGTAGGTTCATCTTCAGTATGCGGTTGTGTCATTGCGATTTCAGGGATGCTTGGATTCATTTGGCATGGTTCATCGGTTAACGATTTACCCGCTTTCAGTTTAGGTTACGTTTATCTACCCGCTCTGGTTGCGATATCCTGCACCTCAGTGTTGACTACTCGAATTGGCGCTAAGTTGGCGACTCAACTGCCAACGCCTGTGCTGAAAAAATTCTTTGCGGTATTTTTAATGTTTATAGCATCGATGATGCTGCTGTAATGTATTTCTCCGTTGGTTGTTTTGCTGAGTTGTTTAACTTCAGTGAAGCAGTTACCCCATTGTTTATTATTTAGATAGAGAGCCAAGTATGTCTCAGGGTTTTATCGAATTCCCAAATATCGATCCTGTTCTTATTGAACTAGGACCAATCTCAGTTCGTTGGTATGGCCTAATGTACCTGGTCGGTTTTATGTTCGCGCTTTGGTTAGCAAACCGCCGAGCTGATCAACCTGATAGTGGTTGGACTCGAGAGCAAGTATCAGATCTCCTGTTTGCTGGCTTCCTTGGTGTGGTGCTTGGTGGTCGTATTGGTTATGTGCTTTTCTACAACTTTGACCTTTTCTTAGCAGACCCACTTTACCTCTTCAAGGTATGGACTGGTGGTATGTCTTTCCACGGTGGTTTGCTTGGTGTTATCACTGCGATGTTCTGGTATGCGAAAAAGAATGGTCGAACCTTCTTTGGTGTAGCAGACATGATCGCGCCACTGGTTCCATTTGGTTTGGGTATGGGTCGTTTAGGTAACTTCATGAACAGTGAGCTTTGGGGCCGTGTGACTGATGTGCCATGGGCAATCGTGTTCCCGAATGGTGGTCCACTCCCTCGTCACCCATCTCAGCTTTATGAAATGGCGCTTGAAGGTATTGTGCTGTTCTTTATCTTGAACTGGTTTATCAAAAAGCCGCGTCCTCTTGGTTCAGTGTCAGGGTTATTCCTAGCAGGATATGGTACATTCCGCTTCTTAGTAGAATACGTACGTGAACCTGATGCTCACCTAGGTTTGTTCGGTGGATTTATCTCTATGGGACAAATTTTGTCACTGCCAATGGTTATCATCGGCGTGCTGATGATGGTTTGGGCATACAAGCGTGGTCACTACAAAGATGAATTACCACAACAAACGAAGTAAGGAATTGGTGTGAAACAGTATTTAGATCTCTGTCAGCGTATCGTTGATGACGGTACTTGGATTGAAAATGAACGCACGGGCAAGCGCTGCCTAACTGTGATCAATGCTGACCTTGAATATGATGTTGGTAATAACCAATTCCCACTGGTAACAACGCGTAAGAGCTTTTGGAAAGCAGCAGTTGCTGAACTGCTTGGCTATATCCGAGGTTACGATAACGCTGAAGATTTTCGCAAACTAGGGACTAAAACTTGGGATGCGAATTCGAACTTGAACGAGGCATGGTTGAATAACCCTTACCGCAAGGGGGAAGACGACATGGGCCGCGTTTACGGCGTTCAAGGACGTGCATGGGCAAAACCTGATGGTGGTCATATCGACCAACTGAAGAAGATTGTTGATGATCTGACAAATGGTATTGATGACCGCGGCGAGATCTTAAACTTTTATAACCCGGGTGAGTTCCACATGGGTTGTTTACGTCCGTGTATGTACAGCCACCACTTTTCTTTGCTTGGTGACACTCTGTACCTAAACAGTACTCAGCGCTCTTGTGACGTACCTTTAGGTTTGAACTTCAATATGGTTCAAGTGTATGTGTTCCTCGCTATCATGGCGCAGATCACAGGCAAGAAAGCGGGTGTGGCTTACCACAAGCTTGTTAACGCTCATATTTATGAAGATCAACTTGCACCAATGCGCGATGTTCAGTTGAAGCGTGAGCCTCTAGCTGGCCCTACATTCCATATAAACCCTGAAATTAAGTCTCTAGAAGATCTGGAAACGTGGGTAACGATGGATGACTTCTGGGTTGAAGGTTACGAATGCCACGAAGCGATTAAGTACCCGTTCTCGGTGTAATCTAATCTATGATTTTGATCGAAAGGCTGCCTCTGTGCAGCCTTTTTTGTATCTGAGGGAGCAGTGACGAGTAAACGGGATGCGAGATACGAAGATAAAAAGCAACCGTCACTCCCTAGACTGACGAAGGAAGGAGTAGGGAATCTTTGGGTGTTATGTGTTGGGTAGACTCCCAATCACGCTCGTGCCTTGCTGTAGGGAATGACGGTTGTTTAGGTGTGAGATTCGAAAGGATTGTTTAGATGCGAGTAGCCGAGATGCGGGATACGAAGAGCGTGTTTAGATTTGAGTCAGTGAGATACTGAATATCAAACGCAGACAATTAGAGGGAGTAGCTTTTCGTTACTCGTTTACCCGAATCTCGTCTCTTCTTTTGATACTCGTATCGATCCCAAAAAGAAAAAGCCCGCAACCTAGGTTACGGGCTTTGCTATAAGCGATGTTTGTTTTGCTATTAAGCAGTCAGTGCTAATACGCTACCTGGCAGTACAAGGAATACCGCAATAAGGTAACCAGCCACTACAGCTTTGTTTTTCACAGCCATGTCAGAAATGATATCAGCTGCTTTCACTGGAAGCTCACGTAGGAACGGAATACCGAAGATGAATACCGTTGCCATAATGTTGAACACCAAGTGTACTAGAGCAATCTGAAGTGCGAATACTGCGAACTCACCAGATACTGCTGTTGCTGCTAATAGAGCGGTAATACACGTACCGATGTTTGCACCCAGAGTGAATGGGTAAACGTCACGTACTTTAAGAACACCTGAGCCTACTAGTGGAACCATCAAGCTTGTTGTCGTTGAAGAAGACTGAACAAGGATAGTAACGATAGAGCCTGAAGCGATACCGTGGATAGGACCGCGACCGATTGCGTTCTTTAGAATTTCACGAGCACGGCCAACCATTAGGCTCTTCATTAGCTTACCCATTACAGTGATAGCTACGAAGATAGTCGCGATACCCAGAACGATAAGCATTACACCGCCAACAGTGTCGCCAAATGTTGATAGTGGCTCTTTAATCGCACTTACTACAGGTTTAGTGATTGGCTTGATGAAGTTTAGTCCACCCATGCTCATATCACCTGTTGCTAGCATCGGTGATACTAACCAGTGAGAAATTTTCTCTAGAATACCAAACGCCATCTCTAGTGGTAGGAAGATAGCAACGGCTAATAGGTTAAAGAAGTCGTGAATCGTTGCACTTGCGAATGCACGTTTGAATTCATCTTTACAACGAACATGACCAAGGCTAACTAGCGTATTGGTTACTGTAGTACCAATGTTTGCACCCATGATCATAGGGATTGCTAGCTCAACAGGTAAACCACCTGCCACAAGGCCAACGATAATTGAAGTAACTGTACTTGATGATTGAATAAGTGCTGTTGCCACTAAACCAATCATTAAGCCTGCAACTGGGTGTGAAGCAAATTCGAAAAGAACCTTTGCTTGCTCGCCTGTTGCCCATTTGAAGCCTGTACCAACCATTGAAACTGAAAGTAATAGTAGGTAAAGCATGAATGCCAAGTTAGCCCAGCGTAGCCAACGAGTTGTGCTCGAGATAGGCGCTGCTGCAGTAGTAGCTTGGTTCATAATGTTTTCTCCATTGGACCGTTTAAGTCTGTGTTTGGTCTGTTTGTTTAATCTGAGCGTGATGTTAGAGGGGAAATATTTCAGTAATATTACATTTTGGTTTAGGTGAGACTTTTTTGTGATGATTTACTCTCTAAATATTCCAATAGCTAATGTGGGTGTTTTAAGTGCTTGTTTTCATTTGACTTTTAAGGTGATTTCTATAGGTGATATAGATCTTAAAAGTTAGAAAAAAATTGAAAATAATCGATGAAATATTACATTATGAAATCACACACTTCGAAAAAATAAGTGGTAACAACCATTTAGATTAGGTTTTTCCGAGTTTGTTGAGGGGAGGTGTCATATTTGATATAAAAGGTTATCTACTCTTTTACCACGGCGCACTTATGTCGCATCTCAACTATAACCATCTTTATTACTTCTGGATGGTTTGCAAACAAGGCTCTGTTACTAAAGCCGCAGAAGCTCTGTTTTTAACGCCACAAACGGTAACTGGCCAGATCAAGGCGTTAGAAGAACGTATGGATGGCAAGTTAACAAAGCGTAATGGGCGCAGTGTTGAGCCTACAGAGCTTGGCCAGTTGGTATTCAAGTACGCCGATCGCATGTTTGGCCTGAGTTATGAAATGCTGGATATCGTGAATTATAGCCAGCACTCCAATATTCTATTTGATGTTGGCGTTGCGGATGCTCTGTCGAAAAGATTAGTCAGTAAGATATTGATGTCGACTATCCCACCCGATAACAGCATTCATTTACGCTGTTTTGAGTCGACCCATGAAATGCTACTCGAACAACTCTCTCAACATAAACTCGATATGATTCTTTCCGACTGTCCCGTTGATTCAAGCCAAAGCCCTGGTCTTTTTAGTAAGAAATTGGGTGAGAGCGGAATGAGCTTTTTCTGTTCTGGTAAGGTTGAAGGGATTAGTTTTCCTGCCGTGTTAGAACAAAGGAAGCTTTTGATCCCTGGAAGCCGAACTTCTATGGGGCGAAAAGTACTGCAGTGGTTTGATAGGCAGGGTTTAAAACCCGATATTTTGGGCGAGTTTGATGATGTTGCTTTGATGAAAGCTTTTGCGCGTTATCATCATGATGCCATTTTCCTTGCTCCCACTCTTTATATGTCTGAAGTGGAAGAAGACACCTCTTTGCAACTTTTGTGTGATATTGAAGAGTTAAAAGAAGAGTACTACGTCATATTTGCGGAAAGGATGATTCAACATCCAGCAGTAAAAAATGTATGTGACGCAGATTTTAGTAAATTGTTCGAATGAGTTAGTTTGTTAATGAATTGATATCGATTATCATACCCAAGCAATATGCCGTAAATACTGATAGCCCGTAGTTGGCGTAATAAGTCGTTGGGAGCCAGACTATGAACTTAAAAGAGATGGAGAAGAACTCGGCGCAGGCCGTTATTCTACTCAAAGCCATGGCCAACGAGCGACGTTTACAGATCTTGTGCTTATTGCATGGCACAGAGCTGTCGGTCGGGGAGTTATGTGGCAAGTTGGAATTGAGTCAATCAGCGTTATCTCAACACCTTGCTTGGTTGAGAAGAGATGGCTTAGTCGAAACTCGTAAAGAAGCTCAGACGGTGTATTACACATTGAGCAGTGAAGAAGTAAAAGCGATGATTAACCTACTGCATGGTATGTATTGCAAGTAGCTTATTGCTGGTGGATTAGCTCATTTCCTATCAGAAATAAGATAGGCACAAGGAAGTGTCGCTATTTATTCGTAAGGCTTAAACGATTATTAGTAAGACTTAGAGATGTGTTCGCCAAATTTCAGATATAAAAAAACCGGCCGAGGCCGGTTTTTTTCGTTTTGCGTTGTAATCAAATTTCTATTAAAGAGCTTTGATTGCAGCAGCGAAACGAGACTTATGACGTGCAGCTTTATTCTTATGAATAAGGCCTTTAGTCGCCATACGGTCTAGAAGAGGTGTAACTTCTACAAGAGCAGCAGTTGCAGCTTCTTTATTGCCAGCTTCAATAGCTGCAATAGTTTTTTTCATGTAAGTGCGCATCATAGAACGACGGCTAGCATTGTGCTGGCGACGTTTCTCAGCTTGGATAGCGCGCTTCTTAGCAGATTTACTGTTTGCCAAGGTCTAACTCCCAAAAACTTAGTTCGGTGACAATTTAAGGGCGAGGACTATCCCTCATAGGCGCTTAATTGTCAAATGATTTGTGCAAAAACCAATCTCAGCCAAACAAATTTTGGTATGGAAAGGTCATCGCGGTTAAGATGGCGGGGATTCTAACAGCATTTTTAGACCAATGCTAATAATTATGCTTCTAAGGATAGGATAGTATTTATCCTTGCTTGAAAGTAATCAACCAGTGTCAGAGGTTTCTGTGAGTAAACGACTATTAAAGTCAGGGCTGATTGTCAGTGTAATGACTTTTGTTTCCCGTGTCTTGGGGCTAGTGCGTGATGTCGTAGTAGCAAACTTAATGGGGGCAGGAGCAAGTGCAGACGTATTTTTCTTCGCCAATAAAATTCCTAATTTTTTACGTCGACTGTTTGCCGAAGGCGCTTTTTCTCAAGCCTTTGTACCAGTATTAACGGAATATCACGCCGCCGGTGATAAAGATAAAACTAGAGACTTGATAGCAAAGGTATCCGGTACACTAGGGGTGTTGGTTTCTATTGTCACTGTGCTTGGGGTATTAGGCTCTGGGGTTATCACCGCAATGTTTGGTGCGGGTTGGTTTATTGATTGGCTTAACGACGGCCCCTCGGCGCCTAAGTTTGAACTCGCCAGCCTAATGTTGAAAATTACTTTTCCTTATTTATGGTTCATTACGTTTGTCGCGTTATCGGGTGCAATCCTCAATACCATGGGCAAATTTGCGGTTTCGTCATTTACGCCTGTGTTCTTGAACGTAATGATCATTGCTTGTGCTTGGTTTCTTGCTCCTAATTTAGAACAGCCTGAAATTGGTTTATCCATCGGCGTTTTTCTTGGAGGCTTAGTTCAATTCCTGTTCCAAATGCCTTTCTTGATTAAAGCAGGAGTATTGGTTAAGCCTAAGTGGGGTTGGAGAGATCCGGGCGTGGTTAAGATCCGCACGTTAATGATCCCAGCTTTGTTTGGTGTTTCAGTGAGTCAAATCAATTTGTTGTTCGATACCTTCATTGCCAGTTTTCTAGCGACGGGCTCTATCAGTTGGCTGTACTACTCGGATCGATTATTGGAATTTCCACTCGGTTTGTTTGGTATTGCCATTGCGACGGTTATTCTTCCGGCTTTATCTCGTAAACACGTTGATGCTGAAGGAGAAGGGTTTGCTCATACCATGGATTGGGGTGTGCGCATGGTACTGCTGCTAGGCATTCCTGCGATGTTCGGCCTTATTGTGTTAGCAAAACCGATGTTGATGGTGTTGTTCATGCGTGGAGAGTTTTCTCCCCATGATGTCAATCAGGCTTCCATGTCTTTGGTGGCGTACGCTTCAGGTTTGCTGAATTTCATGCTCATTAAAGTATTGGCTCCCGGCTATTATTCTCGTCAAGACACCAAAACACCGGTGAGATACGGCATCATTGCGATGGTCACTAACATGGTGTTTAACGCAATTTTCGCTTATTTCTATGGCTATGTTGGTTTGGCGATCGCAACGGCGTTGTCTGCGTTCGTGAACATGACTCTGCTTTATCGTGGTTTGCATTTAGCGGGTGTTTATCGTTTAACCAAGACTACATTGTTGTTTAGCCTTAAATTATTGATCTCAGGTACGGTAATGGTTGGCGTGATTTTATGGCAGCTAGACAATATGCAATTGTGGCTTGCTTGGGGCTTTAACCAAAGAGCGTTGACACTAACAGGGTTGATCACACTTGGCGCCTTTGCTTATATTGTGTCGATACTGGTTTTAGGTATCCGAGTAAAACATTTAAAAGCAGCGACAGATTAATACTGATTAGTATATAATCCGTCGGTTTCACACAATAAATGATGTAAATAACAGGTTTTAGCTGATCACAATGGAACTGATCCGAGGTATACACAATATTAAAGCACAGCATCATGGCTGTGTATTAACCATAGGTAACTTCGATGGTGTTCATTTAGGGCATCAAGAGGTTCTGAGCCAGGTTTCTAAACAAGCTGCAGCATTAGGGCTCCCTTCTGTTGTCATGACGTTTGAGCCGCAACCTATGGAGTTGTTTGCCAAAGGTAAAGCACCAGCACGTTTAACTCGCTTACGAGATAAATACGTGCAACTGAGTAAGCTAGATATCAGTCGTTTATTGTGTGTGAATTTTAATCAGTATTTTGCAAGCTTGTCTGCGGAAGCGTTCATTAAAGACCTTTTGGTTGATAAGCTTGGCGTGAAATTCTTGGTTGTCGGTGACGATTTTTGCTTCGGTAAGGGTCGTACTGGTAATTTCGCTATGCTTCAAGAAGCGGGCGAGAAGTATGGTTTTGAGGTGGTGAGCACCCAAAGCTATTGCTTAAACCAATTACGAGTAAGCAGTACTGAGATACGAAATGCGTTAGCGGCCAATGATTTGGCTTCTAGTGCTACCATGCTAGGGCGTGACTACAGTATCAGTGGTCGTGTTTCTCATGGTCGTAAATTAGGGAGAACTATCGGTTTCCCTACCGCTAATATTCCATTAAAGCGTTGTGTTTCTCCTGTTTCTGGAGTGTATGTTGTTGAAGCATTAGATATCGACGGTGTTCCTGTCGGTGGCGTTGCTAATATTGGACAACGACCAACGGTTAATGGTGTAAGGCAGCAATTAGAAGTGCATTTTTTTGACTTTAAAGCCAATTTATATGGTAAACAGTTAGAAGTACGACTTTTACACAAACTGCGCGACGAGATAAAGTTTGAATCGTTCGACGCATTAAAGAATCAAATAGAATTGGATGCTGAAGCCGCAAGGGTGTGGCTGCTTCAGCTAAAGAATTAGTCGGATGATTCCACCGATTAACATAATGTCTAACTTCGCCCAATATAACGGAATTAAGAATCGATGAGTGATTATAAAGATACCCTGAACTTACCAGAAACAGGGTTCCCAATGCGTGGCAATCTGGCAAATCGTGAACCAGAAATGCTTAAGCGTTGGTACAAAGAAGACCTTTACGGTGAAATCCGTAAGGCAAAGAAAGGTAAAAAATCTTTCGTGCTGCATGATGGCCCTCCATACGCGAACGGCGACATTCACATTGGCCACGCGCTGAACAAGATTCTTAAAGACATTATTATCAAATCTAAGACCCTTTCTGGTTTTGATGCACCGTACATCCCTGGTTGGGACTGTCACGGTCTTCCAATCGAGTTGATGGTTGAGAAGAAGAAAGGTAAGCCTGGTCAGAAGATTTCGGCTGCTGAATTCCGCGAAGAGTGTCGTAAGTACGCTGCGGGCCAAGTTGAAGGTCAGAAAGAGAGCTTCAAACGTCTTGGTATCATGGGCGAGTGGGACAAACCTTACCGCACTATGGATTTCGGCACAGAAGCGAACATCATTCGTTCTCTAGGTAAAATTGCAGACAAAGGTCACCTACTTAAAGGTTTCAAACCAGTTCACTGGTGTACTGACTGTGGTTCTGCTCTGGCTGAAGCTGAAGTTGAATACAAAGATAAAGTTTCTCCATCTATCGATGTGAAATTTTCTGCAGCTGACGAAGCGGCTCTACTAGAGAAATTTACTCTAGCTGAAGGCCACGCTGGTCAAGGCGAGATCTCTATCGTTATCTGGACAACAACACCATGGACTCTGCCGGCTAACCGCGCAGTATGTCTACGTGATGATCTTGAATACGTGCTTATCCAAGTTGAAGCGAATGGCGAACTGCCTGCTCAACGTATTATTGTTGCTTCTGAACTAGCAAAAGACGTAATGGATCGTGCGGGTATCGAGCGTTTCCATAACCTAGGTTTTGCAACTGGTGCTGATCTTGAGCTTTCTCAGTTCAACCACCCGTTCTACGACTTTACGGTTCCTGCAGTTCTTGGCGAACACGTAACAACTGACTCTGGTACTGGTGTGGTTCATACCGCTCCTGGTCACGGTCAAGAGGATTTCGTGGTTGGTAAGAAGTACAACCTAGAAATCGCTAACCCAGTTGGTTCAAACGGTGTTTACCTGCCAGACACTGAGCTTTTTGCTGGTCAGCATGTATTCAAAGCGAACGATTCTGTTTTAGAAGTTCTAAAAGAGAAAGGTGCACTACTGCACCACCACGCTTACGAGCACAGCTACCCACATTGCTGGAGACATAAAACTCCAATCATCTTCCGTGCAACACCACAATGGTTCATCTCTATGGATCAAGCTGGCCTACGTGCAAAAGCACTAGAGTCAACAAAGAGTGTTGAGTGGATGCCTGAATGGGGTCAAAGCCGAATCGAAGGTATGATCGAAGGTCGCCCTGAGTGGTGTATCTCTCGTCAACGTACTTGGGGTGTGCCAATTGCTCTGTTCGTTCATAAAGAAACATCAGAACTTCATCCAGATAGCCCAGCTCTTATTGAAAAAGTAGCGAAGCTTGTGGAAGATAAAGGCATTCAAGCTTGGTGGGATGTAGATGCTGCTGAACTGATGGGGGCTGAAGACGCTGACAAGTACGAGAAAGTACTTGATACGCTAGACGTATGGTTCGACTCAGGTGTAACGCACTTCTCTGTTGTAGATTCTCGTGAAGAGTACAACTTCCCGAATGAAGAAAGAACGCACAGTGCTGATCTTTACCTTGAAGGTTCTGACCAACACCGTGGCTGGTTCCAGTCATCTTTGATTTCATCTATCGCGATGAAAGATGAAGCACCATACAAGCAAGTGCTAACGCACGGTTTCGTGGTTGATGGTAACGGCCGTAAGATGTCTAAATCTATCGGTAACGTTGTTGCTCCTAAAGATGTAACTAACAAGCTAGGCGCAGATATTCTACGTCTATGGGTTGCTTCTACGGATTACACTAACGAAGTTGCGGTTTCTGACGAGATCCTTAAGCGCTCTGCTGATGCTTACCGTCGTATTCGTAACACGGCTCGTTTCTTCCTAGCGAACTTGAACGGTTTCAACCCTGAAACTGACCTAGTTCCTGCTGAAGAAATGGTAGCACTTGATCGCTGGGCTGTTGGCCGTGCTCAAGCTGCACAAGAAGAGATCGTTAAAGCATACGGTGAGTACAACACTCACGGTGTGACTCAACGTCTAATGCAGTTCTGTTCTATCGAAATGGGTTCTTTCTACCTAGACGTAATTAAAGACCGCCAGTACACAGCGAAACAGGGCAGCCATGCTCAACGTAGCTGTCAAACGGCGCTTTACTACATCGTAGAAGCTCTAGTTCGTTGGATGGCTCCTATCATGTCGTTCACTGCAGATGAAATCTGGAACGAGATGCCAGGCGAGCGCGATACGTTTGTATTCACAGGCGAGTGGTTCGAAGGCCTATTTGGTCTTGCTGACGACGAAGAGCTAAGCAACGAATTCTGGACTGAAATCCAGTCAGTTCGTGGTGCAGTGAACAAGCTTCTTGAAGATGCTCGTAAAGAGAAAACAATCGGTGGTGCACTGCAGGCTGAAGTTACTCTATACGCTGACGATGCACTAGCGGCTAAAATCAACAAGCTAGAAGATGAGCTATGTTTCGTACTTATCACTTCTGCTGCTGTTGTTAAGCCACTTAGCGATAAGTCTGATACAGCTCAAGCGACAGACGTTGAAGGTCTATACGTTGAAGTTGCCGCAACTGAAGCTGAGAAGTGTGACCGTTGCTGGCACCACACTCCTGATGTAGGCACAATTGAAAGCCACGAGAAAATTTGTGGTCGTTGTGTGTCGAACATCGACGGTGAAGGCGAAGTGCGTAAGTACGCATAACGACTCAGAGAAAGACTGAACTTTTTGTAAAAATCATAGCCCCAGTATCAACTGGGGTTATTTTTAATTATAGGAAATGTGTTTAACCAAGCTGACTTCTCGTATTCATTCTTGAGAGTGGATAATGAGATGATTTGACTGAGTAGATACTAGGAATAGAAATGAGTGAAGTTTCGTTAAAACAATCTGGTGTTCGTTGGTTATGGCTGGCTTTGCTGGTGTTCCTTGCTGATATCGGCATCAAACTCTTTGTCATGGACAACATGGGTTATGGTTGGGCAAACCGTATTGAGGTGTTGCCATTCTTTAACTTTTTGTATGTTCATAACTATGGTGCAGCATTTAGCTTTCTGAGCGATCAGAGCGGATGGCAGCGTTGGTTATTTACGGGTATCGCATTTGCGGTAACGGGTATGCTGACATACTGGATGAGTAAACTACCGGCGACAGAAAAGTGGAATAACATTGCTTATGCGATCATCATTGGTGGCGCGGTAGGTAACGTATTCGACCGTGTTGTGCATGGTTTTGTGGTTGATTACCTAGATTTCTACTGGGGCACCTACCATTGGCCTGCATTCAACTTGGCTGATATGGGGATCTGTATCGGTGCTGCGATGATCATCTTAGATGGCTTTCGCAAGAAAGATGAAAGCAAATAGGTTACTCAGGCATTAATGAGTATTAAGTAAATCGCTTTGAAATAGATTGCCCTAAAGTCAGTCTATGACTCACAGAATAGAATAGCCTTAAGCGCTGTCGGTTGATTCCGACGGCGCTTTTTTTTATGCTTCAGTTAACAAGGAAGCAAAGCACAACGCGTCCTCAAATAATAAAGAAATCTAAGGAAAGTAACGTGGCAGCAATTAAAAATGATTCAGCAGTAACTCTACATTTTACGATTAAAATGAAGGATGGTTCAGTTGCCGATAGTACCGAAAATATGGGTAAACCCGCTAAGTTCGTTATGGGTGATGGTAGCCTAAGCGAAAACTTCGAAGCGTGTTTGCTTGGGCTTGAAGCGGGTACAGAAAAGTCTATCGAACTGACAGCACAAGATGCGTTTGGTATGCCTAATCCAGATCATATCCACCACATGGATAAAGCGAAGTTTGCTGGTGGTACTGATGTTGAAGTCGGTACTATCATGGCGTTCTCTGGCCCTGACGGTATGGAAATTCCTGGTATTATCACTGATATCGCAGGTGATTCAGTGACCGTTGATTTTAATCACCCATTAGCAGGCCAAGACGTTACGTTTGACGTTAACATCTTAGCGGTGGACTAACTATCTTAGCGTTGGAATAACTATCTTAACGGTGGAGTAGCTATCGTAACGATAGAATCACATCGCCTTACAGGTGTGATACAACCCAGAGCTTCACTGTCTAGGCGCTTCACTGTAGAATGCGAACCTCGCTGACAGCGAACTCTATAGAAACAACCTTAGTACCGCGGTAAATGATGAGCAATGAAATGAAAATAATGTTAGCTAACCCTCGTGGCTTTTGTGCTGGTGTCGATCGTGCGATCAGCATCGTAGAACGCGCACTGGAAATGTATCAGCCACCGATCTATGTTCGCCATGAAGTGGTGCACAACCGCTTTGTTGTTGAGGGGCTCAAGCAGCGTGGTGCTATTTTTGTCGAAGAACTGAGTGAAGTGCCAGACGACAACATCGTGATCTTCTCTGCTCACGGTGTCTCTCAAGCGGTTCGTAAAGAAGCGAAAGAGCGTGAACTCACGGTATTTGATGCAACATGCCCATTGGTAACCAAAGTACATATGGAAGTTGCTCGTGCTAGCCGCAAGCATATGGAAGTGGTTCTGATTGGTCACGCGGGTCACCCAGAAGTGGAAGGCACGATGGGTCAGTACGCTAGCCAAACCGGTGGAATGTACTTGGTTGAGAGGCCTGAGGACGTACAGAACCTCGTGGTGAATGACCCAAGCAACCTGCATTACGTTAGCCAAACTACGCTGTCAGTTGATGAAACGGCGGATGTGATTGAAGAGTTACGCCGCGTATTCCCTGAGATCCAAGGGCCACGTAAAGATGATATTTGCTACGCAACACAAAACCGTCAAGACGCAATTCGTGAGATGGCTGGTGATGTCGATGTCGTGATTGTTGTCGGTTCTAAGAACTCATCGAATTCAACACGTTTGAAAGAGCTGGCTGAGAAGCTAGGCACGCCAGGTTACCTAACCGATTGTCCTGAAGACATTCAAACTGAATGGGTTGAAGGGAAAAAGAAAATTGGTGTGACAGCGGGTGCTTCAGCTCCTGAAGAGCTAGTAAACCAAATCTTAGACCGTATTCGTGAGCTAGGTGCAACTGAAGTCGAAGAGATTCAAGGTCGCGAGGAGAACATGTTCTTCGAAGTACCGAAAGAGCTACAGATTAAGCAAGTCGATTAATCTCTATCGATTTGTGATACTAGCGATTCGTAACAAAGTCGATTCTTGAACAGTAAAAAGCCAACGTTGATACGTTGGCTTTTTTGATCGTGCCTTGAAACAAGGCGCCGAATTTCTAACGGGTTACTGAAGACCGAGCTGTTCTTTTAAGGTTTTGAGATAACGGCGACTAACAGGTACTTCAAAGCCAGTCAGTGTAATGATCTCGGCTAATCCATTCTCTAACAATTTGATCTCTTGGATCGATTTTATGTTGATCAAATATTGTCGATGACAGCGGATCAAATCGGTCTTTTCTTCTAGGATCTTCAGAGTTAACTGTGAGGTCGCAGTTTGTGATGAGCTACGAACATGCACACCACTGATATCTGAATAAGCGCACTCGACCGTTTGGCTTGCCATGATCACAATACGGTTGTGACCAATACACGGAATTTGCTCTAAATGGCAGGGAGCAATCGCAGATATGTTTTGTTCTGGCGCTTTCTGGTTCTGATTGATGACTTTATTCAGACGACAAACACTCTTGTTTAATCGACAAGGCTCAACTGGTTTAAGTAGGTAATCAAAGGCATTGTCTTCAAATGCTTGAATCGCATATTGGTCGTAGGCGGTGACGAACACCACGTAGGGCATGGTGTCTGGGTCAAGCATGCTCAGTAGTTCTATCCCGGTAACTTGAGGCATTTGGATATCCAAGTACACCACATCCGGCTTGAGAAGGTTGATCTGTTTCAGTCCTTCGATCGCGTTACTCGCTTGGCCAATAATTTCTACTTCACCGGTTTCAGTCAGTAGTTCAATCAGCTCCTCACGAGCAAAAAGCTCATCATCGACAACTAGTGCCTTTAACATCCTACAATCTTCATCTTGATTCTATCCCTGCTTGATTCGCGCTTTTCTTTTAAATGTCTGCTTCTAAATTTCAACTCGGAGCGATTCGTCTCTGAAAGTATCATTAATTAAGTATAGGTATGATAAAGCTCATTCGAGTAAATTGCTGTGGTTGAGATTCTATTTTTAGTGCTGAATCTTGTCCAAAGAAATTAGTGAGTCGTTTATCAACAATTTCCATCCCTAAACCGACATGATCTTGAGATGGCTTCTGATAATTGCCAGCGTTGTCTTCAACGGTTAACTTGAACCCACCCTCGAAAGCCTCGCTATAGATCTTCACTTTGCCACCTTCCAGCATATTCGATATCCCATGTTTGATGGCGTTTTCTACCAGTGGTTGCAGGGTAAAGCTCGGCAGTTGCGATTCATACAGCTGTGGGTCGATATCCCACTCCACTTCTAATCGGTCGGTGAAACGAGCCTTCTCAATAGTGAGGTATGCATTGACGTGTGCCAGCTCGTCTTTGAGCTTTACGGTATTGATATTCTGCTTCAGGTTACTTCTAAAGAAGTGAGACAGATGCTGAATAAGCTCTCG